>NZ_AMXE01000058.1 GCF_000310205.1 Thauera linaloolentis 47Lol = DSM 12138
GGGAGAGGCGGGGCTCGAGCGGCCCCGCCTCTCCCGCCGGACGATCAGTTGCAGGAGCCCTGGATGCCCGTGAGCCCCGGCGTGCGGAAGCGGAGCACGTCCTTGTGCTTGAGGCCGTTTCCGGCCAGCGACTGCTCGAAGTCGGGCACGAAGGGCTGGCCGGACTTGAACCACTCGGCCTTCGCCCAGTCGATGCGGGCGAAATCCGGGTGGTAGCCGAAGGCACCCGGCAGCACGCCGGCGACGATGTCGCCGAAACGCATCGTCGGCGGAAAGGGAAAGGCGAACGGGGCGCAGAACAGCAGGTGGTCTTCCCAGCCGATGTAGAGCAACTGGGCGCCGTGGAATTTGTCGATCGCGTCGGCCGGCGGAAAGTCGTAGGCCTTGATGGCAGCAACAGCCATGTCGTATGTCTCCTGAGTGTCTTGTCGTCAGATGTTCCGGGTCGCCTGGCCGCGCCATTCGGCGAAGTTCCGCTTGTCTTCCGAGGCATCAAAATCCATGTTGTCGCGGCCGTGCTCCAGCTTGTAGTACCGGAGCACCGCGGCCAGCGGATCGAAGCCTTCGACGCTCGGGTCGGTGCCCTCGGGGAAGCAGTTGCCCTGGTAGATCTGATGCACCGGCAGCCAGGCCTGGACGTACTTCTCGGGCTCGTCCTCGAAGATCTTCTTGCAGTGGTCTGAGCAGAAGTGGTACTTGTCGCCCTTGTAGTCGGCCTCGCGGTAGCAGATCTTGGTGGGGTCGCCGGGCTCGGTGAAGATCATCGGGATCTGGCAGGTCTGGCACAGCATCGGCAGGGTCTTGTTGTAGAAGCGGTTGCCCTTGGCCGCCTGCTCGCGCCAGTACGCGTAGCGCGGGCGGTAGTGCTTGTCGAAGCTGTCCGGGTACTTGCCGGCGAGCCACGCCATCTCGTCCTCGTCAGGCATCCAGGTGTGGAAGTTGGCGGCCATCGCGTAGTTGTAGAAGGTGCTCCAGGCCTGGTGCGACAGGTGGTCCTTCTCGAGCGCGATCTGCTCGGCGCACTTGGGCATCGTGATGCCGTAGCGGGCCAGATCCTTGAACAGCGCGCCGCCGTTTTCCTCGAAGTACACCTCCCAGGCTTCCTTCCAGCTCATCGTGCGCTTGGGCAGCATATAGTCCATCATCATCGCGACCAGGGTCAGCACGCGGTAGCCGCGCCAGGTCCATTTGTCGATCCAGCGCTGCACGATGGGCACGTTGGCCGGGTCCTGCTCGAGGATGAACTTGATCACCTCCAGGCCCAGCGTCATGTGGCGCGCTTCGTCCGACTGCGCCGAGAAGCCGAAGGTCATCGTGCCCATGTCGCCGTTGTAGGCCGCACCCGACACGAAGGGCACGAACAGCAGGTTGGTCAGCACGTATTCGAACGAGAAGCCGATCGCTACCATGAACTCGAACGGGCCGGCGGTGATGGCGTCGTCGAAGAAGCTCTTGGGCACCGACAGGAACCACACGCGATCATGGGCGTGGTGGAAGTCGTGCATGCCGTTGTAGTACTTGTTGTAGTTCGAGATCGCGTGCACCTGGGTCTGGGCATGGCGGATCTCGTCGAGCGACTGCATCAGGCAGGCGACGCGCGGCCCCGGGCCGGGGAAGGCGCGGCCGGCATGGGCGAAGCCGCGGTGGGCGACGTATTCGAGCGGGCTGATGCCGCTGACGAACAGCTTGACCGTGTTGATGTAGCGCGCGTCGGTGACGTTGAGGTGGCCGTTGTTCTGGTTGAAGGCGTCGATGATCGCGTAGAGCTTGCGCTCCTTCTCGGCCTGGTACTTCCAGTAGGCGTCCATCGTCAGGCGGAAGGGGTCTTCCCACTTGTCCCAGTCGTGGATCTTGATCCCCTCGTAGGCGATGTACGGGTAGATGTCTTCCATCTTCTGGTACGACGGCGTCCAGTCGAGGCCGCGGGTCATCACCGCGTAGCGCTCCTTGAGGCCGAGCTTCTTCTTGGCGGCTTGCATGTCCATGGTTCGTGTCTCCTTTCGGTGTGCGCTCAGGCGCGCCAGTACAGGACCATCTCGTCGTCGGTCTGGTCGAGGTTGCCGGTCATGGTGATCAGATTGATCTGCAGCTCCTGCAGGTCGAAGGGGCGGCCGATCAGTTCCTCGATCGTTTCGCGGCGGATGACCAGCCGGTCCTGGGCATCGATCTTGACCATCGCCGGCTGCTCGTTGACGACGGCATCCGGGTTGTCCTGGACGATGGCCTCGATGACCGGGCGGGTCTCTTCGTTGGTTTGCAGCGCGATGAATACGGTGGACATCGGGGGATTCCTCAAACGGGCACGCCGGCCTTGGCCATGCGGGCATTGAATTGCTGGACGACCTCGGCGGTCAGTTCGTCGGCGCGCGCGCCCAGGGCGATGCGGCCGACGGGCAGCAGTGCAGCCGCCGCACGGTCGCGCCACTGCGCGATCCAGCCGCCGACGACGGCCTTGTTCGCATCGGATTCGGCGGCGGCGGTCTTGACCGTGGCGTCGACCCACCTGCGGGTCTCGGCGTACCAGTCGGTCATGAACTGGGTCAGCATCGCCACCGGCGTGCCGCCCTTGGCGGAAAGCACGTCGTCGATGATCGTTTCGTACACCAGCGGGTACAGCAGGCCGTCCAGCGCCACGTTCTGCGCCACGAACAGTTCGACCGGGTCGCGCAGCACCATGGTGTCCTCGACGTAGCGGCGCAGCCCCTGCCAGGTGTCGTCCTCCATCCACGCCCGTTTGGCGGCGTCGAGCGCCTCCACGTCGCCCAGCAGCAGGCCGACGCGGGTCAGGTACTGGGCGATGCCGAGCTGGTCCATCGCCTGGTAGATGCACGGCTGGGTGAAGGCCGTGCCGTAGCCGTAGGCACAGACGGCGGCGTTGTTCATGTTGCCGCCCCAGGCCACGTGCCGCAGCGGCACCAGCAGCTTCAGCACCGTGTCGCGGATGTCGTCCGGCAGCGTCGCCGCCAGGCCGCGGTTCTCGACGAAATCGAAATTGGCCTCGGCCGTGTCCTGCTGCTTCGCGCGGGCAAGGGCATAGGCGCCGTAGTAGAACTGGCGCGGGTCCTTGAAGCCGTACCAGTCGGCCATCCTGATCGCGGTCCGGTCGCGGTCGTAGATCAGGTGGTCGGGATCCCAGGTCGGGCGATAGTGGTAGTTCGCCTCCTGCTGCATGTCCAGCGTGCCTTCCTGGTAGCGGGAAGCAGGCTTGTCGGCGCCGATGCGGCGGGCGATGTTGTCGAACGTGTGCCGCAAGGGCTTGATGGTGACGGTGCGCAGATCGATCTGCATGGACGCTCCTCCTTTTGCTTGTGTGGCTACGCTCAGCGGAAGCGCTGGTGCGTGGCTCGATGCAGGTTCCAGTTCCAGTCCTCGTCCTCTTCCGCCTCTTCCCCCTCCCGGGGTGCGAGGACGGTGACGCCATTGGCCCGGCAAAACGATGCGTAGGCCTCGGCCGGCAGCAGCATTTCGGCGTAGAGCCCGGGATCGCCGATGGCGAACTCGAACTCCACGAATCCATCGGTCCTGAGTTCGATGAGGCGCACGAACTTCCGATTGATGTCGATCGCAGGCTCAGCACGCTTCATGGCCGACTCTCCTTCGATTTGATGAATGCGGGATCGCTGTGGGAGAAGCATTAACAAATTCCGTGCCAATCTCGCAAAAACCATGATCAACGCGCAAATTTCAATTTATCTCGATATTTATTGAGCTGCCGCGCCAAACCCACTGCTTCACCAAATGATCAAATCATCTATTTCGTTGATTATTTGATTCATTCAATTTATTGCTACGCAGCATCCCGCCCCGAAAACAAAACGGGCCGGAGACATCCGTCTTCCGGCCCGCCCCATCGCCGTCAGTCGGCGATCACCCGCTCATGCCCCCGCTCCTGCGCAGACGGCCCTGGCCATCTTGCCGACCACCTCGATCCGCAGGTCGCTGTCGGGGAACAGCTTGCACGCCAGCACCACACCCTCCGCCTCTTCCGCCTCCGATACGCAGGCGCGGCTCATCCGGCGCGTGTGGTAGGCCCCTTCCTTGACCTTGACCTTGCACACCCCGCATCCGCCCCCCCGGCAGCCGACCGGAATCCCCTTGCGCCCCAGGGCTTCCATGGCGCACAGCACGTTGTCGCTGTCCGCGCAGGCGAGCCGGTCGCCGCAGCCTTCGATCATCACCGCGAATCTCTGCCTCATCCCGACGCTCTCCTGTTCCGGCATGCGTGTCGCCGATCATCAATTCGTCCGCTTCACTGGCGGCCCGGGGCGAGAGAAACAAGAATCGTGCCACAATTCCATTTTCTCGAGATTTAGTTCATGATCTGCACTTTCCCCCCAAGCCCCGGCCGGCTCGTTTAAGCTTCGCCCGGTATCCGGACGACGCACGGCGCTCCGGGCCGCCATCCGCCGGCAGAGCGGAGGCGACGTGAATCTGGAGGAGACCCTTGGCCACAATCCAATACCCGGAGAGCGCGGACCTCCGCAGCCTGCTCCGGTTCGCCCCCGAGGACGGCCACATCTGGCTGGGCGAACACCGCATGCTGCTGCTCCACGTCGGCGCCATGTCGGAACTGCGCAAGGAACTGATCGCCTCCGTCGGCCAGCAGCAGGCGCGCCGCATCCTCACGCGGATGGGTTTCGCCTCCGGCATGCGCGACGCCGAACTCGCGCGCAAGGCGCGCCCGGCATGCGATCCGGCGGACGCCTTCGTAGTCGGGCCACAGTTGCACATGCTCGAAGGCTGCGCCCAGGTCGAGCCGGTGCGCCTGGAGTTCGACGCGCAGGGCAATCCCTTCTACGGCGAGTTCCTGTGGCACGACGCCTGGGAAGCCGAAGCCCACGTGCAGGCCTTCGGCGAGGTGGATCATCCCGTGTGCTGGATGATGATCGGCTATGCCTCGGGCTATACCAGCGCCTTCATGGGGCGCTTCATCCTGTTCAAGGAAGTCGAATGCGCGGCGGCGGGCCACGAACACTGCAGGATCGTCGGCAAGCCCGCCGAGGCCTGGCCCGATGCCGACGAACTCAGGCCGTACTTCGAAGCCGACTCGATCGTCGGGCGCCTGCTCGAACTACGCGACGAGATCGAGGCGATGCGCCACACGATCGCCTGTCCACGCAAGACGCCCGACCTCATCGGCAGCAGCACCTCCTTTCTCCATGCCTACGACCTGGTCAGCCGCGCGGCATCCACCAACGTCTCGGTGCTGCTGCTCGGCGAGACCGGCGTCGGCAAGGAGCGCTTCGCCAGGACGCTGCACGAGATGAGCACGCGCAAGGACACGGCCTTCGTCGCGGTCAACTGCGCGGCCCTGCCCGGCGAACTGATCGAATCCGAGCTGTTCGGCGTCGAGCGCGGCGCCTTCACCGGCGCCCATGCGTCGCGCGCGGGCAAGTTCGAGCGCGCCCACGGCGGCACGCTCTTCCTCGACGAGGTGGGCGAGCTGCCCCTGCCCGCGCAGGCGAAGCTCCTGCGTGTGCTGCAGGAAGGGGAAATCGAGCGCCTGGGCGACGAACGCACGCGCAAGGTCAACGTCAGGCTGGTCGCCGCCACCAACGTCGACCTGCAGCAGGCGGTCAATGCCGGCACCTTCCGGCGCGACCTGTTCTATCGCCTCAACGTCTACCCGGTGACCATTCCGCCGCTGCGCGAGCGCACCGGCGACATCCCCGCCCTCGTCGACGCCATGGTGCGGCGCTTCGAGACGCTGCACGGCAAGCGCATCGCCGGCGTCAGCGACAAGGCGATGCATGCGCTGAAGCTCCACCCCTGGCCCGGCAACGTCCGCGAACTGGAAAACGTGCTCGAACGCGGCGCCATCCTCGCGCCGCACAACGGCCTGATCGAAGTCGAGCACCTCTTCATCGGCGCCCGCGCCGAGCCTTGCCAAGAGCATGCGCTCAGCGCCCGGGGAGAACTGGAAGCGGCGCAGCGGCCGCAGCAGGACCTGGTCGCGGCGGTGCTCGAATCTGGCGTTTCGCTCGAGGCCTTCGAGCAGCACCTGCTGCAGCGCGCGGTGGATCAGGCCAATGGCAACCTTGCCGCCGCGGCCCGCCGTCTCGGCATGACGCGGCCGCAGCTCAACTACCGGATCAAGAAGCAGGCCGGATAGGGGATGCGGGCCCGGCGCCGGCAGACGCCGGACTGCGCCGGGCAAAAAGAAACCCCCGCGCCTGCCACCGCATGGCGGCGGGCGCGGGGGTTCATTGCAGGCGCCGGAAGCGCGCGCCGATTACTTCTTGGCGGCAGCCAGGCCGTTGAGGATTTCCTGCCTGGCGTCCTCGACGGTGCCCCAGCCCAGCACCTTGACCCACTTGCCCGGCTCGAGATCCTTGTAGTGCTCGAAGAAGTGCACGGTCTGCTTCATCAGCAGCTCGGGCAGGTCGTCGGTGGTCTGCACGTTGTCGTACAGCGGCGTCAGCTTGGACACCGGCACGGCCACGACCTTGGCGTCGACGCCGCCATCGTCTTCCATCTTCAGCACGCCGACCGGGCGGCAGCGGATGACGACGCCCGGCGCCAGCGGGAAGGGAGTCACGACGAGCACGTCCACCGGATCGCCGTCACCGGCGACGGTGTGGGGCACGTAGCCGTAGTTCAGCGGGTAACGCATCGAAGTGCCCATGAAGCGGTCGACGAAGACGGCGCCGCTGTCCTTGTCCACTTCGAACTTGATCGGATCGCCCTGAGCGGAGATCTCGATGATGACGTTGATGTCGTTCGGCACGTCCTTGCCGGCGCTGACCAGATCGAAACCCATAACTCCCTCCCGTGGAAAATGTGCGCGGATTATAGGGGGAAACCGCAGTGTCTTGCACTGCGTCATCGTCCCCCGCGGCACTCAGGCCGGCGAGTCGAAGCCGGCGTTCTCCACCGCCTCGCGCAAGGCCTCGACCGATATCCGGGCTGGGTCGTACTTCACCGTGGCCGCGGCATCCGCCAGCGACACCTCCGCGTCCGACACGCCGGACAGGGCCTTCAGCACGCCGGTCACGTTCTTCACGCAGCCGCCGCAGCTCATGCCCTGGACCTTAATCGTCACTTCATTCATCTCGTCACTCCTTGCACAAAAAACAGTTCTCAGCGGCCCGCGCGCCAGCGCCGCAACAGCAGCGAGTTGCTGACCACCGACACCGAACTCATCGCCATCGCCGCCCCGGCGATCACCGGATTCAGCATGCCGGCCGCCGCGAGCGGAATGCCCAGCACGTTGTAGATGAAGGCGAAGAAGAGATTCTGGCGGATCTTGGACAGCGTGGCACGCGACAGGTCGATCGCATCGGCCACGCCGTGCAGGCTATTCCGGACCAGCGTGATGTCGGCCGCCTCCACCGCGACGTCGGCGCCCACGCCGATGGCGAAGGATACGTCGGCGGCGGCCAGCGCGGGCGCATCGTTGATGCCGTCGCCGGCCATGCCGACGCGCAGCGCCGCGCCGCCGCCGTTCTTCCTCAGCGCATCGACGGCGGCCGCCTTGTCTCCGGGCAGCACGCCGGCACGCCAGTCGACGATGCCGGTCTGGCGCGCGATCGCCTCGGCCGTGGCCGGATGGTCGCCGGTCAGCATGACGACGCGTACGCCCTTGCCCTGCAGCCGGGCGACGGCGGCGGCCGAATCGGCGCGCACGCGGTCGGCCACACCCAGCAGGCCGGCGAACACGCCGTCGACCGCGACGGCGATCAGCGTCTTGCCCGCCGCGGCAAGCTGCTCGCTGGCGGAGCCGTCCAGGCTCACGCCGCGTTCCTGCAGGAAGCGCGGCGAGCCCAGCAGCACGCGGCGCGCAGGCTCGTCCCCGCCCGCAGCGCGCACGCTGCCTTCCACCCCCATGCCGCCGACGGCCTGCACCGCGTCGACGGGCGGCAGCCCGACGCCTGCATCCCTGGCCGCCGCCACCACGGCCGTGGCCAGCGGATGCGCACTGCCCTGCTCCAGCGCGCCGGCCAGCGCCAGCAGTTGCTCGCGCGACCAGCCCGCCGCGGGCACCACGTCGGTCACCGCCGGTTGGCCCTCGGTCAGCGTGCCGGTCTTGTCCACCGCCAGCACCGCGATGCGTTCGGCCAGTTCCAGCGCCTCGGCGTTCTTCACCAGCATGCCCGCGCGCGCGCCCTGGCCGGTTCCCACCATGATCGCGGTCGGCGTCGCCAGGCCCAGCGCGCACGGGCAGGCGATCACCAGCACCGCGACGGCGTTGATCAGCGCCTGCTGGAAATCGCCGCTCGCCAGCCACCAGCCGGCGAAAGTCAGCAGCGCGATGCCGACCACCGTCGGCACGAACACCGCCGCGATGCGATCGGCCAGCCGCTGCACCGGCGCCTTCGAGCCCTGTGCCTGCTCGACCAGGCGGATGATGCCGGCCAGCAGCGTCTGCGCGCCCACCCCGGTCGCCCGGCAGCGCAGCAGGCCGTTGCCGTTCAGGGTGGCGGCGAACACCTTGTCGCCGGCGCCCTTGTCGATCGGCAGGCTTTCGCCGGTCAGCATTGCCTCGTTTACCGCCGACTCGCCCTGCTCCACCACGCCGTCGACCGGCACCGCATCGCCCGGCCGCAGCACGAAGAGGCTGCCCGGCACGAGGGCGTCGACCGGCACCTCGACCAGTTCGCCATCGCGCTCGATGCGGGCCATCTTCGGCTGCAGGCGCAGCAGGGCGTCGAGCGCGGCGGTGGTGCGGGCCTTGGCACGGGCTTCCATCAGCTTGCCGAGCAGCACCAGGGTGATGATCATCGTCGACGCCTCGAAATACACATGCAGATCATGGCGGTCGAGCACGGTCACGGCGACGCTGTAGAAATACGCCATGGACGTGCCGAGCGCGACCAGCACGTCCATGTTGGCCCCGCCGCCGCGCAGCGACGCCCACGCGCCCCGGTAGAAACGCGCACCGACCCAGAACTGCACCGGCGTGGCGAGCAGCAGTTGCAGCCAGCGCGGCACCAAGTCGTGGTGCGCCTCGCCGCCCGGCCACAGGCCGAACATGGCGGGCATCTGCGCGGCGAGCGGCAGGCTGAGCAGCGCCGCGATCCAGAAATGGCGCAGCTCGACGCGCCACTCGGCGCGGTGGCGGGCGCGCTCGACCTCGCGTTCGAGCCGGCTCGCATCGCTGGCATGGAAGCCCGCGCGCTCGACCGCAGCCGTCGCCTGCTCCAGCGTCAACGCGCCGGGCGCGAAACGCAGCGTGGCGCGCTCGGTCGCCAGATTGACGCTGGCCTCGACGCCCGGCAAGCGGTTGAGCACTTTTTCCAGGCGCGTGGAGCAAGCGGCGCAGGTCATGCCGGTGATGGCCAGCTCCAATGCGGCCGGGCGGGTTGCGGGTGCGCCGACGGCTACGGCCGGCACTTTCGGAATCGTATCGGGCACGACGCTCCTCTCTTGCGGAAGCAGATGATGGAGCGCAGTGTAAACCCCGTACCAAAGTACGGAGTCAACCCATGGATCGCGAAAAAACGGGCGAACTCACCATCGGCGCGCTGGCGAAGGCCGCAGGCGTCGGGGTGGAGACTGTCCGCTACTACCAGCGCCGCGGCCTGCTGCGCGAGCCGGAGCACATGCGCGGCAACTACCGGCGCTACGGCACGGCCGAGCTCGCGCGGCTGCGCGCGATCCGCCGCGCGAAGCAACTGGGTTTCTCGCTCGACGAAATCGGCGCGCTGCTGGCGCTGAACGAGGACACGGACCGCGAGCGCGCGCGGGACACGGCACAGGCGAAGATCGATCTCATCGATGCCCGCATCCGCCAGTTGCAGGACATGCGCGGCGCGCTGGCCGAACTCGTGCGCTGCTGCCATGACACGCAGCCCGGCGCGCCCTGCCCGATCCTGCGGGCCCTGTCGGCAGGCTGATCAGGTCAGCACACCACGCCTTCCCACAGCGCACCGCCGAGCGACGGCGCATGGACCAGGCCGAACACGCCGAAACCCAGCACCAGCAGGCCGGACGCGAAGCGCACCCTGGGGTTGCGGGTGAAATCGCGGAAACGCTTGAACAGCATGCCGGCCAGCAGCAGGTTGGGCAGCGTGCCCAGGCCGAAGGCGAGCATCAGTCCGGCGCCGCGCGCGCCGGAGCCGGTGACGAGCGCCGTGGCGAGGATGGAATAGGTCAGGCCACAGGGAATGAAGCCCCACAGCAGGCCGAGCGGCAACGCCTGCTTGACCGAGCGCGCCGGCAGGAAACGCCGCGTCGCGGGCTGGATGCGGCGCCACAGCACGTGGCCGGCGCGCTCCACTGGGGCCAGCAGGCGGGTGAAGCCGGTGAGATACAGCCCGAGCGCGATCAGCATCAGGTTGGCGAGCACGTACAGGCTGATCTGCACCGGCAGCATGCCGCCGTACAGCATGCCGACCGAGCCGAGCGCGCCCACCAGGCCGCCCAGCGCGGTGTAAGTGGTGATGCGGCCGACACTGTAGGCCAGGTGCAGCGGCCATTGCGGCTTGCCGCCGGGCACCTGCACCTGGACGGTGAGCGCGCCGACGATGCCGCCGCACATCGACACACAGTGCGTGCCGCCGAGCAGGCCGATGAGGAAGACGGCGAAATAGCCGGTTTCGGGCATGGTTGAAGCAAGGCCGAGGATTGAGGAAAGGCGCCTATTCTACGCGCGCGGCAAGGCCGGACAGCGGTGCCCCGCCGGGCTGCGACCCGGCGTCGCAGCAGCCGTGCCCCAAAGCGCAACGGGAAGACGAACGTCCCCCAGAGGCAGGCGCGCGGCCGCCCCGGCCGCAGGCGCTCAGATCACGCGCGAGTAGCGCGCGCGCTCGCGGTCGGCGCGCAGGTAGCGGTCGAACACCATGGCGATGCCGCGCACCAGCAGGCGGCCGGCAGGCTGCACGCTGATCCAGTCGCCGTCGATCTTCACCAGGCCGGCGCTTTCCATTTCCTTCAGGTCGGCCAGTTCGCTGGCGAAGTATTCGCGGAAATCGATCAGGTGCGCGATCTCGATCGACTGCATCGACAACTCGAAGTGGCACATCAGCGCCTGGATGATCGAGCGCCGCAGCAGGTCGTCGGCGCTCAGTTCGATGCCGCGCAGCACCGGCAGTTCGTCGCGGTCGAGCGCATCGTAGTATTCGTCGAGCGTCTTCACGTTCTGCGCATACACCGGGCCGATCTTGCCGATCGCCGATACGCCGAAGGCCAGCAGGTCGCACTCGGCCTGCGTCGAGTAGCCCTGGAAGTTGCGGTGCAGCCGGCCCTGGCGCTGGGCGACGGTCAGTTCGTCGCCCGGCTTGGCGAAGTGGTCCATGCCGATGTAGACATAGCCCGCCTCGGTCAGGCGGCGGATGCCCAGCTGCAGCAGTTGCAGCTTGGTGTCGGCCGTCGGCATGTCGTCCTGCGAGATGCGGCGCTGCGGCTTGAACAGGCCGGGCAGGTGCGCATAGCTGTAGAGCGAGATGCGGTCGGGCGAAATCTCGAGCACCTGTTCGAGGGTACGGTTGAAGCTGATGACGTTCTGCCTGGGCAGGCCGTAGATCAGGTCCATGCTCACCGACTTGAAGCCGTTGGCGCGCGCGGCATCGATGACGAGCTGGGTCTCCTCGAAGCTCTGGACGCGGTTGACCGCCCTCTGCACGTCTTCGGCGAAGTCCTGCACGCCCACGCTCATGCGGTTGAAGCCGAGCTCTGCGAGCAGTTCGACGGTGGCGAAATCCACCTTGCGCGGGTCGACCTCGATGGAGTATTCGCCGTTCGGCACCAGCGTGAAATGCTCGCGCACCGAGGCCATCAGTTGCCGCATTTCGTCGTGCGACAGGAAGGTGGGCGTTCCGCCGCCCAGGTGCAACTGCGTCACCTGGCGGCCGCCCTCGAGACAGGAGGCCTGCATCTCGATTTCCTTGGCCAGGTATTTCAGGTACTTGGCCGAGCGCCCGTGATCCTTGGTGATGATCTTGTTGCAGGCACAGTAGTAGCAGATCGTGTTACAGAACGGGATGTGGAAGTATAATGAAAGCGGTTTGCTGACGCCGCCGATGGTCCTTTTTGCAAGCCAATCCTCGAGGGCGTCGGCATTGAACGCCTCGACGAAGCGGTCCGCCGTCGGGTAGGAAGTGTACCGCGGGCCGTTGATGTCGAATCGACGGATGAGTTGCGGATCGAAGAGGAGTTCGTTCTGGTCGGTCATGATCTGGCTGCTTCAGTGTGTGCCAAACAATGGCAGAACACCGCGGTTTTTTGGTTGACGTGGATCAACGGGCATGGACGGACTCGATCCGATGGCTTGGCGACATGGCGCCCGGAACGTTGTCTGAAGGAAACGGAATTATCGTGCAGATGAGGGCAAGCGTGCCAGTGACCATGAACGGGTTGAAGACCGCCTGTTCGCAATGCAATCTCGTGGAGCTGTGCCTGCCCTTCGGCATGTCCGACAGCGAACTTCACCAGCTCGACGAACTGGTCGGCGCGCGCCGCAAGGTCAAGCGCCAGCAGAGCCTGTATCGCGCGGGTGATCCGTTCGAGGCCATCTACGCGATCCGTGCGGGCTCGTTCAAGACCGACGTGCTGCTCGAGGACGGCCGCGACCAGGTGACCGGCTTCCAGATGACGGGCGAAATCCTCGGCCTGGACGGCATCAGCACCGAAAACCACAGTTGCAACGCGATCGCGCTGGAAGACAGCGAGGTGTGCGTGATCCCCTATGCCAAGCTCGAACAGCTGTCGCACGAGGTCGAAGGCCTGCAGCACCAGTTCCACAAGGTGATGAGCCGCGAGATCGTGCGCGACCACGGCGTGATGATGCTGCTCGGCTCGATGCGCGCCGAGGAACGGCTTGCGGCCTTCCTGCTCAACATGTCGCAGCGCTTCACCGCGCGCGGCTTTTCGGCGGCCGAGTTCCACCTGCGCATGACGCGCGAAGAGATCGGCTCCTACCTCGGCCTCAAGCTCGAAACCGTGTCGCGCGCGTTTTCGCGCTTCCAGGAAGAAGGCCTGATCGCCGTGCAGCAGAAGCACATCCGCCTGATCGACAGCAGCGGGCTGCGCAGGCTGGTCCAGCATCAGACGGCCAGTTGCGGACGCTGAACACGGGCTGCGCGCCAGGCCTCCCGGCCGCCTTCAGACCACGGCGGCCAGATAGCCCGCGACGTTCTTGGTCAGTGCGACCGACACGATCCACGCATACACGGCGATCGCCGCGGCGAAGGCGGATACGCGCTGCGCGCGCGTCCTGCCGCGCTTGAGCGCGACGGTGCCGAGCAGGATGTAGGCGACCAGCCCGATCACCTTGGCCGTCACCCAGCCCGCCTCGAACGGATACTGCCGGATCATCACGGCCAGCGCGATGGCGCTGAGCAGCAGGGCGCTATCGACGATGTGGGGCATCACGCGCGCCGGAAGGCTCTTCAGCAAGGCGCTGCCGCTGATCATCCAGTAGCCCCGCAGCAGGAAGCCCAGGGCGCTGAGCACCACACAGGTGACGTGAAGATGCTTGATGGCGAAATACATGTTCTTCCTCTGTTGAAAGGCGCCGCGGTCTGCGCGGCCCCCCACCCTCCATTAGAATGGAGGCCAATAAACGAGACTGCGTCCCCTCCAGGAGCGCCCGCACATGGCCAGCACCCCCATCGACATTCCCGCGCTGCTCAAGCGCATCCCGCTTTTCAGCGAACTGTCCGCAGCGGACATCGAACGCATCGGCCGCTACACCCGCGACCGCCACATCGCCCGTGGAGAAGTCCTGTTCCAGCGCGGCGACCAGCCGCATGGCTTTTACTTCGTGGTGTCGGGTCAGGTCAAGCTGGCCTTCTCCTCGCCGCAGGGCACGGAGAAGGTCGTGGAGATCATCGGGCCGATGCAGAGCTTCGGCGAAGCGGTGATGTTCATGAACAAGCCCTACCCCGTGTTCGCCGAGGCCTTGACGGAAACGGCGCTGATCCACGTCGGCCAGGCCGTGGTCAGCGAACTCATCGACCAGGATTCGTCCTTCGCCCACAAGCTGCTCGCCGGCATGTCGATCCGGCTGCACAGCCTGGTCCAGGACGTCGAGACCTATTCGCTGCGCTCGAGCATCCAGCGCGTGATCGGCTACCTGCTGCAGGTCGCCGACAGCGACTCGCCATGCGAGATCGACCTGCCCACCAGCAAGCAGGTCATCGCCTCGCGCCTGAACCTGACGCCCGAGACCCTGTCGCGCATCTTCCACGACCTCAGCGAATCCGGCCTGATCAGCGTACACGGCAAGCACATCACGCTGCACGACCCCGCCCGCCTGGCACGCTACCAGGCCTGAGCCCGCTGCTCAGGTCTCCAGCACGTAGCTCCCCGGCGCCGGGCACAAGGCCGGAAAGCGCTCGCTGGCCGCCGCCCGCGCCTCGACCTCCGGGCCGACGCGCGGCTTGAGCCAGCGCATCCAGTCTTCCCACCAGCTGCCCTCGTGTTCCTCGGCGCGCTGGCGCCAGGTATCGGTGGTGTCGGAGCGATAGGCGTCCGCGACCCAGTAGCGGCGTTTCGGCGGATGGACGATCGGGTTCAGGATGCCGAGGATGTGCCCCGAACTCGACAGCACGTAGCGCCTGTTGCCGGTGACATGGTTGTTGATCGCGAAGGTCTGGCGCCAGGGCGCGATGTGGTCGTCCTCGGCCGCGACCACATACAGCGGCTGGCGGATAAGCGACAGGTCGAGCGTCTCGCCGGCCACCCGCAGGGCATTGGGCTGGATCAGGCGATTCTCCAGGTACAGCTCGCGCAGGTACCACGCATGCATCGCATACGGCATGCGCGTGGAATCCATGTTCCAGTACAGCACGTCGAAGGGCGGCGGCGTCTCGCCGTACAGCCAGCCATTGACGACGTATTGCCAGATCAGGCTGTTCGAACGCAGCAGGCGGAACGACGCCGCCATGTCGGCGCCGTCCAGATAGCCCTTGGCCGCCATCTTGTCGCACAGGTAGTCGATGCTGCTGCGATCGATGAAGACCTCGATGTCGCCCGGCTTGTGGAAGTCCACCAGAGTGGTGAACAGCGTCCAGTCGGAGACCGGCATCGCTTCCTCGCCGTAGCGGCGGACGGCCCAGGCCATGTACATGGCCAGCGCCGTGCCGCCGATGCAGTAGCCGACCGCATGGACCTGCCGGGCATCGGTGAATTCGCGCGCGACGCGGGCGATGGTGTCGACGCCTTCGAGCAGATAATCGTCGAAAGTGACATCGCGCATCGTCGCATCCGGGTTCTTCCAGCTCGTGATGAACACATCCAGCCCCTGGTCGAGCAGGAAGCGGACCAGGCTTCGCTTGGGCGTGAGGTCGAGCACATAGAACTTGTTGATCCAGGGCGTGATGATGACGACGGGCTCGGCATGGACGCGCGGCTGGCGCGGCGCGTAGTGGATGACTTCGAGCAGGCGGTTGCGGAACACCACCGCCCCTTCGGTGGTGGCGAGGTTCTCGCCGACCTTGAAGTCGTCGGGATCGGTCATGCGGACGTTGCCCGCCTTCAGGTCGGCGAGGAAATTCTCGTGGCCGCGCGCAAGGCTGGCGCCGCCGCTCTCCACCGCCTTGCGCAGGGCGACCGGATTGGTCAGCAGGAAATTGGTCGGCGCCATCGCATTCAGCCAGTTCCGCCACCAGAACGCGGCGCGCCGGCGTTCCTTGCCCGACAGCGCCGGGGTGTCGTAGATCATGTCCTGGGTATGGTGGGTGAAGGCGAGGTACCACTCCTTGACCAGGTCCCAGGTCGGGGACTCCGTCCATACCGGATCGGCGAAGCGGGTGTCGTCCTGATGCGGCGTGACCGGATCGGCGCTGGGCAGGCCGAGTGCCCGGTTCCAGGTGTGCCATTGCAGGCGCCACAGATCGGACGACAGACGCATCGCGCGCTCGGCCAGTTCCTGCGGATGCGCAAGCCAGGCCAGTTGAGCATGCACGATGGGCGCGGACTGGCCGAGCGGGTCGACCGCGTTCGTGATGCCTTCGTTGATGCGGTGGAAAGTCTTGTAGAACTCCGGCGGCCGGGGGCCGGCAGGCGGCCCGCCCTCGCGCGCCCCTCTGCCCGCGCCCTTCGCCGTTCCGGCCGCTTTCGAAGTCCTTCTTGCACGCTGGTTCATCGCCGTTCCCCCGCATTCATTCGATGATGTAGGTTTGTCCGGGCTCGGGCACCGCCACCTGCGGCCAGCCCAGTCCGCCGTGGATGGCCTCGGCCAGCGACAGCGCACCGAGCGGTTCGCCATGCACGACGAAGGTCTGCCGCGGCGCCTGCCTGAAATGCCCCAGCCAGTCGAGCAAGGCCGGCCGGTCGGCATGCGCCGACAGGCCGCCGATGGTATGGATGCGCGCGCGCACCGGAACGCGCTCGCCGAACAGGGTGACCTGCTGCGCCCCGTCGACAAGGCGGCGGCCCAGCGTGCCCGCCGCCTGGAAGCCGGCGATGACGACGGCGCATTCGCTGCGGCCGAGATTGTGGCGCAGGTGGTGGCGGATGCGCCCCGCGTCGCACATGCCGCTCGCCGAGATGATGACCAGGCCGCCGCGGACCTCGTTGAGCGCCATCGACTCCTCGACGTTCTGCACGAAGCGGACGTCGAAACGCGCCGCGTTGGACTGCCACCAGGCGTAGAGTGCCTGGGTTTCCTCGTCCCAGAGTTCGCGGTGCCTCCAGGTCAGCGCCGTGACCGCCGCCGCCATCGGCGAATCGACCACGACCTTCAGCGGATCGAGACGGCCCGCACGCACCAGATCGGCCAGCACGAACAGGATCTCCTGCGTCCGCCCGACCGCGAACGCCGGTATGACGACATTGCCGCCGCGCCCGCGCACCGTCTGCTGGATGGCGTCGACCAGTTCGTCGTAGGTGGCGCCGAGCGGACGGTGCGCACGGTTGCCATAGGTGGACTCCACGCACAGCACGTCGGCGCGTTCGACACGCACCGGATCGCGCACGACCGGGCGCATCGGCTGGCCCAGGTCACCCGACACCACCAGCCGGCGGGCGCCCGCCCCTTCGCCCACGTCGATCTCGATCATCGCCGAACCAAGGATGTGCCCCGCCTCGCGAAAACGGCAGCGCACTCCCGGCCCAGGGCGGTATTCGGTCTCGTAGGCCACCGGCTGCAGGCGCGCAAGGCTGGCGCGTGCCTGTTCGACGGTGTACAGCGGCGTCATTTCCACGCGGCGGCGGGCGCGGCGGTTGCGCGCGGCGCGCAAGGCCCACTCGGCCTCCTTCTCCTGGATGTGCGCGGAATCGAGCAGCATGATGGCGAGCAGGTCCACCGTGGCCGGCGTGGCCAGGACGGGCCCCTTGTAGCCGAGCGCAACGAGGCGCGGCACGAGCCCGCTGTGGTCGAGATGGGCATGCGTCAACAGCACGAAATCGATGCGCCTGAGATCGAAGTCCAGCGCGCGGCGATTTTTCGCTTCCGCCATCCGCCCCCCCTGGAACAAACCGCAATCGACGAGAAAGCTCCCGTGCCCATGATCGACCCGAAGGCAGGAACCCGTCACTTCGCCGGCCGCCCCCATGAAGCTCAGCTTCATCGTACGCACCTCCTTGTCACGAACAATGCTCTCCGCAAGCGGCGGGACAGTTGACCCTCGTCAAACCGGATGCCGGGGTCCGCGCCGCCACCGAGGCCCAGGCCGCTATAATTGGATCGGTGACAACCGACAGGAGACATCTACCATGTTCAAGCACATCCTCGTTCCTACCGATGGCTCCACGCTGTCGGAAGGCACCGTTTCCCGCGCGGTCGTCTTCGCCCGCGAAGCCGGCGCCCGCATCACCTTCTTCTATGCCCAGCCCGATTTCCCGATGCCGATCTACGGCGAAGGTGCACTCATCGACCCCACCACGCCGGAACAGTTCGCCAAATCCGCAGCGACGGAAGCGCAGTCCATCCTGGACAAGGCCAAGGCGATCGCAGACAGCGAAGGGGTCGCGGCGGCAACCGATACGGTCGTCAATGAAGTGCCTTACGAGGCGATCATCGATGCCGCGGACCGCCACGGCTGCGATCTCATCTTCATGGCCTCGCACGGCCGCCGCGGCATCGCGGGCCTGCTGCTGGGCAGCGAAACCCAGAAGGTGCTGACGCACAGCAAGACGCCGGTGCTGGTCTATCGCTGAACCACCGCGGGCCCGGAGCAGCAGACAAAGGCAAAGGGGCGGCCGGGTCACCGGACCGCCCCTTTCGCTTGCCCGCCGCGGCGCAGGCGGCGCTTCCTTCCACTCCCGCCGCGGCGGTGGGGGTCAGATCACCTCGAAATGATGCGTGCCATCGCGGCCGAGCTGCGCCACCAGGCCGAACTCCCAGTCCAAGTAGGCCTGCATCGCCTCGCGCGCATTGTCCGTCCCCTCATAGGGGCGGCGATAGCGGTCGATCGGCGGCGAAGCCAGGCGGCTTTCGCCGCCTTCCTCCGGCAGGCCGGCGGCAAACCAGGCGGCATTGCCACCATCGAGCAGCCAGACCTCGCCATCCACCAGCGCCTCCACTTCCGGCACCACGTAGCGCGCCAGCCGGCTGCTGCCGCAGGTCAGCACATAGCGCGCGGCCTTCGGAATCCGCGCAAGCGCCTCCGCCAGTTGCGAGCGCAGCGCCCACCAGGCGCCGGGAACATGGCGCTTGAGGTAATTGGCATGCGTGGTGAAATCGATCACCACGATATCCTCACCCGCCGCCAGACGGTGCGACAGCCCTTCCGCCGACAGACGCTGAACGACGGGCACGGGCGCCTCGTCGGCGCGCCCTGCGCCGCGCTCGCCCAGTTCGTCCGCCCCTACGCCGTCGACCACATGGACTTCCCAGGCCATCTGCGCCAGCCAGGATGCGGTCATGTCGGCGCGCACGCCGTCGCTGTCCGCCAGCACGATGCGCGCGCCGCGCACCGGCGCCACCATCTCGGTTTCCTGCACCAGCTGCCCACCCGGCACGGACAGGAAGCCGGGCAGGTGACCGGCTTCGTATTCCTCGGGCGTGCGCACATCGAAGAAATAAGTCGTGCGCCCCTGCTGGCGGCGCCAGTCACCGATTTCGGCAAGGCTCGTGCGGCGCACGCCGGCACGATCCGCCACCGAGCGGGCACGCTGCCGCGCCTGGGCCAGGACCGCGTCCGAAACCTCGGGGAAACGACGGGCGGCGCCTTTCTCCAGCGCCTGCCCGGCGAGCGTCCAGCCGATGGTGCCGTTGCGCAGCGCCGCCACCGGGTTGGGCAGGCCCGCATTGACCAGCGACTGCGTACCGATGATGCTGCGCGTGCGCCCGGCACAATTGACGATCACCTGCGTGGCGGGGTCCGGCGCGAGTTCGGCGATGCGCAGCACCAGTTCAGCACCGGGCACGCTGGTGGAACCGGGAATGTTCATGGTCTGGTATTCGTCGAAGCGGCGCACGTCGACCACCACCACATCGGCCTTGCCGTCGATCAGGGCCTGGACCTCCTCTGCCGCCAGCGAAGGCGTATGGCGCCGGGCCTCGACCAGTTCACCAAAGGACTTGGAAGGCACGTTGACGTCGCGGAACAGCTCGCCGCCCGCGTCCCGCCAGGCCGCGACGCCGCCCTTGAATACACGCACATCGGTATAGCCCAGCCCCAGCAGGCGACGCGCAGCCACTTCCGCCAGCCCCTCGCCATCGTCGATGGTGACGATGGACGCATCACGTCGCGGCAGCCTGGCATAGGCATCGAGTTCGATGCGGGCCAGCGGCAGGTTGGCGGCGAACAGCGGATGCGCGCGGGCGTGCGGATCTTCCTCGCGCACGTCGAGCAGCGCGATTTCGCGGCGCGCCAGCAGCGCGGCGCGAACATCGGCATAGGCGGCTTGCGGAATGGACTGGTGCGGCTCCCCGGGCGGGACGATTGCATTCATTTTTAGCGTTATCCTGTCTTTAAAGCATGCAGAGATCGCATGATATAGTTCCCTGCATATTCGGTCATATTCGTTTTTCTGCAATCCAATCAATTCATCGCCATGAGCATCAGAATAGAAGACCTGGTCTCCTTCGTCGCCACGGTGCACCATCAGTCGCTGTCGCGCGCGGCCGAAGCGCTCGGGCTCACCCAGCCGGCGGTCACGCGGCGGATCCAGAGCCTGGAAGAAGGGCTCGGCAGTACGCTGCTGGACCGCGACACCAAGCCTCCCAAACCCAACGCGCTGGGCCGGCGCGTCTTCGCGCAGTGCGAACAGGTCCTGCGCGAAGTGGACAACCTGAAGGCGCTGGTCGAAAGCAAGGCCACGCCCCAGGGCAAGCTGAGCCTGGGCGTCACCCAAGCGGTGGCGGAAATCGGCGTTCGCGAACTGCTGGACGTCTTCAGCTCGCACTATCAGTCCCTCGACATCAGCATCGGCACGCGGTGGAGCAACGAACTCGTCCGCCAGGTCGACCTCGGCGAGATCGATGCCGCCACGGTCATGCTGCCCGCCGGCACCGACTTCCCGCCTTCGCTGGTGGCCCGCCATCTGCGGCCGATCGAGATGCTGGTGGTATGCGCTGCCGGCCGCTGGCCCGAGCGCCCGGAGCCGTACCGCCTGTACGACCTGCGCAACAGCAAGTGGATCGTCAACCCCGATGGATGCGGATTTCGCGCGCGCCTGCAACGCGCGCTCGGCGATCTCGGCCTGCCGTTCCAGGTCGCCATGGACGCCTTCGGCACCGAACTGCAACTGCAGTTCGTCAGTGAAGGACTGGCCCTGGGGCTGGCGACCCGCGCCCAGCTCGAGCGCAGCCGCTACCGCGACGGAATCCGCATCCTGCCGGTGACCGACTTCAATCCATCGACCGAGCTGTGGCTGATACACAACCGCGTCCCGGGCAACCTCAAGCACCCGATCGATCTCTTCGGAGAAACCGTCTCCTCGATCTTCACCGGACAGGACAAGAAGAGCAGTGGAAGCTGAGGGAAAGCCACAAATCATGCATCTTCATCATATAAAGATATATTTTTTATTCGTTTGCAGGATTAAATAACAGCCCATAGCATTGCTCCACCAACCTCATGGAGCAATGACATGACTGCCGCCATCCGGCAATTCCGGCCCGAGGAGCACCAGACCCAGCCCGCCCCGGCGGTGAGCCTGCGCGGTGTGCACAAGCGCTTCGGAACGCGCACCATCATCGATGCGCTCGACCTCGAGATCGCCCCCGGAGAATTCGTCGCGCTGCTCGGCCGCAGCGGCTGCGGCAAGACCACGCTGCTGCGCATGCTGGCCGGGCTCGACCCCGCGAGCGGCGGCCAGTTGAGCGTTCCCTCGGCGCGGGCGGTCGTGTTCCAGGAACACCGGCTGATGCCCTGGAAGCGGGTCTGGCGCAACGTCACGCTGGGCGTGCGCACACCCGATGCCCGCAGGCGCGCCGAGCAGGCGCTGGCCGAGGTGGGACTCGCCGAGCGCAGCCAGGCCTGGCCTGTCACGCTCTCCGGCGGCGAAGCCCAGCGCGTCGCACTCGCACGCGCCCTGGTCCGCGAACCCGAACTGCTGCTGCTGGACGAGCCGTTCGCCGCGCTCGACGCGCTCACCCGCATCCGCATGCACCACCTGGTGCAATCGCTGTGGTCCGCGCACCGGCCCGCGGTGCTGCTGGTGACCCACGACGTCGACGAGGCCCTGCAGCTCGCCGATCGCATCCTGGTCCTGGACAACGGCCGCTTCATCGCCGACCAGGCGATCCATATTCCCCGCCCGCGCACGGCCGACATCGCCGAATTCCGCGCCCTCCGCCATCGCCTGCTGGGCTGGCTGGGCCTGGAGCGCAGCGCCGACGCCGGCGCCGCATCCGCATCTCACCGCACCGACTCCGCCGGCCTTCGCCTGGCCGCTGCCTTCGACTGACAGAGAGCCTCATGCCCGCATCGAACACGCTCGCCTCGCCCCGCATCGCTCCCGCCGCGACCCGGTCCGACATCGGACACCGGCTCGCGGCGCTGGCCGCGGCGTTTGCCGCCACCGCCGCGCGGCACGACCGCGACAACACCTTTCCACACGAAAACATCCGCCAACTGCACGAGAACGGCCTGATCGCCCATGCCCTGCCGACCGAACTCGGCGGCGGCGGCGCCGATCTCGGCGAGGCGCTCCACATCGTCCGCAGCATCGCGCGCGGCGAGGCCTCGACCGCGCTGGTCCTGGCACTGCAGTACTCCATCGGCTCGCGCCTCGGCCTGGACACGCCGGGCTGGCCGCGCGAAATCAGGCAGCGCATCGCGCGCGACATCGTTCACCACGGCGCGCTGATCAACGCTTTGCGCGTCGAGCCCGAGCTCGGCACCCCGGTGCGCGGCGGCATTCCCGCCACCGTCGCCCGCCCGGACAGCGGCGGCTGGCGGGTGAGCGGCAGCAAGATCTACTCGACCGCCGCCCCCGGCCTCACCTGGATGCTGGTGTTCGCCCACAGCGCCGAAGACACGCCGCGCATCGGCTACTGGCTGGTCCATCGCGACAGCCCCGGCATCAGCATCGTCGAGGACTGGGACCATCTCGGCATGCGCGCCAGCGCCAGCCACAAGGTGGTCTTCGACGAGGTCTTCGTCCCCGCCACCCATGCGCTCGAACTGCAGGCCGTGGGGGCGCTGCCGGTGGCCGACGCGCATACCGCGCGCTGGGCCGGCGTACTGATCCCGGCGGTATACGACGGCGTCGCCCGCGCCGCGCGCGACTGGCTGGCCGAATTCGCCTCGACCCGCGTACCCGGCAACCTCGGCCGGCCGCTTTCCACGCTGCCGCGCTTCCAGGAAACGCTCGGCGAGATCGACGCACTGCTGCTCGCCAACGAGCGCCTCTTCGCCGGCGCCACCGATGGCAGCATCGCGCTGCACCAGCTCGGCCAGCTCAAGTACCTGGTCACCACCCAGGCCATCGCCGCAGTGGAGAAGGCGGTGCAGGTCTCGGGCAACCCCGGCCTCAGCCGCGCCAATCCGCTGGAGCGCCACTACCGCGACGTGCTCTGCAGCCGCATCCACGCGCCGCAGAACGATGCCCTGCTCGCCAATGCCGGCAGCATCGCCTTCTCATCCTGGGCGGCCGCGCGGCACGCCACGACCTGAAGCGCCGCCAGCCCCAGGCCCCGATCCGATCCGATCCGCAACCACAGGTGATCCCATGAGCGACCACGTCCTCGAACGCCCACAAGCCGCCACGCCACCCAAGCCGCACGCGCAGCGCCCGGCAATCTACGACCTGCCACGCGGCGCCGACGGCAGGCTGCGCCTGGAGGCGCCAGCGCCACGGCCCACGGTCGAGGCCGAACGCCTGCATCGCAAGCAGCGCCTGGCCGCCTCCTACCGCCTGTTCGCCCGCTACGAGTTCGACCACGGCGGCGCCGGCCACATCACCGCGCGCGACCCGCAATGGCCCGACCACTTCTGGGTGAATCCGGCCGGCGTCCATTTCTCCCACATCCGCGTCTCCGATCTGCTGCTGGTCAACCACCACGGCGACATCGTCGAAGGCGATGGCCTGCTCAACCCGGCCGCGTTCGCCATCCATTCGCAGATCCACACGGCACGCCCGGACGTCGTCGCCGCGGCCCATTCCCACGCGCTCTACGGCAAGGCCTTTTCCGCCCAGGGGCGGCTGCTCGACCCGCTGACCCAGGATTCCTGCGCCTTCTACCAGGATCACGTGCTGTTCGACGACTTCACCGGCGTGGTGCTGGCGCTCTCCGAAGGCGAACGCATCGCGCGCGCGCTCGGCCCGCACAAGGCGGCGATCCTCAAGAACCACGGGCTACTCACCGTCGGCACCACGGTCGAGGCCGCGGTATGGCGTTACATCGCGATGGAGAACGCCGCACGCGCGCAACTCCTCTCCGAAGCTGCCGGGCCCACCCAGCCGATCCCGCACGACGTCGCCACACTGACCGCGGGCCAGATGGGTTCGGAAACCGGCGGCTGGTTCTCCTTCCAGCCGCTGTGGGACCTGATCACCCGCCAGCAGCCGGACCTGTTCGACTGAGCCGCCTCCCATCCGCGCGGAGCCATGCAATGAGCCGTCCCCCGCCCCATCACCCCGTCATCGCCAGCCAGTTCCCGGGCGAGATCAACGACAGTCTGCGCGCGGCCCTGCCGGGCGCAAGCATCGTCGACCTCGAACCCGGCGTGCCCGCCGCGCTGCCACCCGCGACCGAAGTGCTGTTCGCACGACCGATGCTTCCCGCTGGCACGCCCCGCACCGCGACGGCGCCGGCAGGCTGGCCCTTCGGCCTGCGCTGGATACAGCTCGGGTCGTCCGGCACCGACTACTATCCGGACTGGCTGCTGGACGGCCCGGTGGTCACCTCGGCCAGGGCGAGCACCGCCGACGCGGTGGCCGAATTCGCCTTCGCTGCCCTCCTCGCCGCGGCCAAGCGCCTGCCCGACATCTGGATAGGCCGCCACGACGACTGGCGCTGGAGCACGCTGTCACTGCTGCAGGGCAGCGTGCTGGGCCTGGTCGGCTTCGGTGCGATCGGCCACGCGCTGGCGAAGCGGGCGCAGGCCTTCGGCATCAAAGTGGTCGCGGTTCGCCGCACCGACACCCCGTTCGATCTGCCGGGCGTGGAACGGGTTTCCAGCCTGGCCGAACTGTTCGCCGCCGCCGACCACGTCGTGCTGGCCGCACCGGCCACGCCCGCCACCCACCACCTGATCGACCGCCGGGTGCTGGCCGCGGCGCGTCCCGGCCTGCACTTGATCAACGTCGCGCGCGGCAGCCTGATCGACGGCGACGCGCTGCTCGATGCCCTGGAAAGCGGCCGCATCGGCCTGGCCACGCTCGACGCCACCGAGGTGGAGCCACTGCCGGAAGGGCATCCCTTCTACACCCACCCGCGCATCCGGCTGTCCCCCCACCTGTCCGCCCTCACCGACCGAAGCGCGGCGGGCCTGGCGGGCGTCTTTCTGTCCAACCTCGCCCGCTACCGCGATGGCGGCACGCTGCACGACGTGGTCGACCGGCAGCGCGGCTACTGATCCGACAAGAAAAAGGAAGCGCACATGTACGCTTTGCCCCTCCCCCAGCCCCTCCCCCAGGCGCTGCCCCAGCCGATCGCCGCGGAGCCTCCCGCCCCGGGCCGCCGTCCGGCGC
>NZ_AMXE01000059.1 GCF_000310205.1 Thauera linaloolentis 47Lol = DSM 12138
GGCCGCGCCCCCGGCGCCGCCCACCGCCTTGCCGCCCGGCCCGCCCCGGCAGGAGCAGCGCAAATCCAGCCCGAGGGCCGAACCCAGGCCGGCGCCGAAGCCAGCCCCGCGCCCCGTGCCGCGGCAAGCGTACGCGGAAGTGGCCACGCCGCAGGCGCCCGTGGACACGGCCGCAGCACGGCAACAAAGCACCGAACCCGCACACCCGTCCGCCGACGCGGCCGAGGCGGGCGAGAACGCCCAGGCCGATGCGGCCCTGAGCACCGCCCCGCCCAGCGTCCAGGCCCCGTCCGCCAGCCGCTACGCCGCCAGCCAGCCGTCGTCGGGCGCGGCCAGCCAGGCGGCGGCCACCTGGGAGGCGCAACTGCTCGGCCACCTGGAACGGTTCAAGCGCTACCCGCGTGCGGCGCAGCGGCGGCGCCTGGAGGGCGTCGTGCTGGTGCGCTTCGCCGTGGACCGGCAGGGCCGGGTGCTCCGCGTCGGCATCGCGCGCGCCAGCGGCCACGCGCCGCTCGACGACGAGGCCGTGGCCACGGTGCACCGCGCCGCCCCGCTGCCGCCCCCGCCGGCGGACATCCCCGGCGATCCGGTGGAGGTGACGACGCCGGTGGATTTCTTCCTGCGCGGGCGCTAGCACCCGCCGGGCAGGCCCGGTTCAGGACGGCCGGTAGGCGCGGCTTCAGCCGCGATAGGGTTCAGATGGCGCTTCCACGGCCGTGTTCGCGGCTGAAGCCGCGCCTGCAAGGGGGGCGTGTCGACGGACGGGCAGGATGCGTTCCCGGCGCGCTCCGGTTCGGGCAATAAACCAATGTTTGGCAATGATTATTCCGTGAAACAGGGCGTGGCCTCGCTGGGCATTTGCACCGCGACAGCGTAAAATCGCCCGCCTTTCCCTGTCAGGAAGCGCGGAGCGCGCCCATGCTTTATCCCACTCGTTTCGACGTCATCGTGGTCGGTGGCGGCCATGCCGGCACCGAGGCCGCACTGGCCGCGGCGCGCATGGGGGTGCGCACGCTGCTGCTGACGCACAACATCGAAACCCTGGGCGCGATGAGCTGCAACCCGTCCATCGGCGGCATCGGCAAGGGCCATCTGGTCAAGGAGGTGGACGCGCTCGGCGGCGCGATGGCCGCGGCCACCGACGAGGGCGGCATCCAGTTCCGCATCCTCAACGCCTCTAAGGGCCCGGCGGTGCGTGCCACGCGCGCGCAGGCCGACCGCGTGCTGTACAAGGCGGCGATCCGCAGGCGCCTGGAGAACCAGCCCAATCTGTGGCTTTTCCAGCAGGCGGTGGATGACCTGACCGTGGCCGGCGACCGCGTCACCGGCGTGGTGACGCAGATCGGCCTGCGCTTCGAGGCGCAGGCGGTGGTGCTGACCGCGGGCACTTTCCTCAACGGCCTGGTACACGTGGGCATGCAGAATTACGCGGCCGGCCGCGCCGGCGATCCGCCGGCGGCCTCGCTCGGCGCGCGGCTGAAGGAACTGAAGCTGCCCCAGGGCCGGCTGAAGACCGGCACGCCGCCGCGCCTGGACGCGCGCACGATCGACTTTTCGGTGATGACGGTGCAGCCGGGCGACGATCCGGTGCCGGTGTTCAGCTTCCTCGGCCGCGCCGAGCAGCATCCGGCGCAGCTGCCGTGCTGGATGACGCAGACCAACGCGCGCACCCATGACGTGATCCGCGCCAACCTCGACCGCTCGCCGATGTATTCCGGCGTGATCGAGGGCGTGGGGCCGCGCTACTGTCCGTCCATCGAGGACAAGATCCACCGCTTCGCCGACAAGGACAGCCACAACATCTTCCTGGAACCGGAAGGGCTGAGCACGCACGAGATCTACCCCAACGGAATTTCCACTTCGCTGCCGTTCGACGTGCAGCTGGAGATCGTGCATTCCATCCGCGGCCTGGAGAACGCCCACATCCTGCGCCCCGGCTACGCCATCGAATACGACTACTTCGACCCGCGCAACCTCAAGGCCAGCATGGAGACCAAGTCGATTTCCGGCCTGTTCTTCGCCGGCCAGATCAACGGCACCACCGGTTACGAGGAAGCCGCCGCGCAGGGCCTGCTGGCCGGCGCCAACGCCGCGCTGCAGGCGCAGGGCCGCGAAGCCTGGTGCCCGCGCCGCGACGAGGCCTACCTGGGCGTGCTGGTGGACGACCTGATCACGCGCGGGGTGTCGGAGCCCTACCGCATGTTCACTTCGCGCGCCGAATACCGCCTGAGCCTGCGCGAGGACAATGCCGATCTGCGCCTGACCGAGAAAGGGCGCGAACTGGGCCTGGTCGACGATGCGCGCTGGGCAGCCTTCTGCCGCAAGCGCGAGGCCATCGAGCGCGGCAGCGCGCAGTTGAAGGCGGCATGGGCACGGCCCGATGCGATTCCGGAGGCGGATCAGGCGCGCGTGCTGGGCAAGGCGCTGGAGCGCGAGCAGCGCTACTTCGAACTGCTGCGCCGGCCGGAAACCACCTACGCCACCCTGATGAGCCTGCCGGGTGCGCCGGAGCAGGGCGAGAGCGATGCGCGCGTGATCGAGCAGATCGAGATCGCGGCCAAGTACCAGGGCTACATCGACCGCCAGCAGGAGGAGGTGGCCAAGCAGGCGCAGGCCGAGGCCACCCGCCTGCCGGAGGAGCTGGACTATGCCCAGGTGCGCGGCTTGTCGAAGGAGGTGCAGCAGAAGTTGAATCTGCACAAGCCCGAGACGGTCGGCCAGGCGGGCCGCATCCAGGGTGTGACGCCGGCGGCGATTTCACTGCTGCTGGTGTGGCTCAAGCGCCGCGACCTGGCGGCGCGGAGGCCGGCGGCATGAGCGGGCGCCGGCCTCCGCATGCCGCGCAACTGGCCGAAGGCATCGCCGCGCTCGACCTGGCGCTGCCGGGCGAGACGGTCGAACGCCTGCTGGCCTTCGGCGAGCTGCTGCTGAAGTGGAACAAGGTCTACAACCTGACCGCGATCCGCAATCCGCAGGAGCTGGTCACCCACCACCTGCTCGATTCGCTGTCGGTGCTGCCGCACCTGTCGGCAGTCACCCGCCTGGCCGACATCGGCTCGGGCGGCGGCCTGCCCGGCGTGGTGCTGGCGATCGTGCATCCGGGGCTGCTCGTCACCTCGATCGAGACCGTGGGCAAGAAGGCGAGCTTCCAGCAGCAGGCCAAGATCGAACTCGGACTGGGCAATTTCGCTGTGTTCAACAAGCGCGTGGAGCAGGTGAAGGCGGCCGACCTGCCCGGCGGTGCGGCCGATGGCGTCATTTCCCGAGCGTTTTCCAGCCTGGCGGATTTCGTGACCCTGTCCGGCCATCTCGCTGCGGACGGCGGTGCGTTGTATGCGATGAAAGGCGTCGATCCCGCCGGCGAGCTTGCCGCGCTGCCCGCGGGCTGGTCCGTCACCGAGACGCGGGCGCTGACCGTGCCGGGCCTGGATGCCGAGCGCCATTTGCTCGTCATCCGCCGTGCCTGAGGCGCCGAAGGAAAACGGCCGATCGGGCGCAGTCCGGCTGACGCGCCGCAACATTGAAGTACACTGCGGGTTCCGCGCCGTGCGCGCAGCCCCTGCAAATGGAATAGCCTGATTCGACCATGGCCAAGATATTCTGCGTTGCCAACCAGAAAGGCGGGGTGGGCAAGACCACCACCTGCGTCAACCTTGCCGCCGCGCTGCAACTGGCCGGACAGCGTACGCTGCTGATCGATCTCGATCCGCAGGGCAATGCGACGATGGGCAGCGGCATCGACAAGCGCAATCTGAAGAGCTCGATCTATCAGTTGCTGGTCGGCCTCGTGGATCTGGCGGGCGTGCGCGTCACTTCGCCGACCGGTGGCTACGACGTGCTGCCCGCCAACCGCGACCTCGCGGGGGCCGAGGTCGAGCTCGTCGATCTCGAGCAGCGCGAGAAGCGGCTGCGCAATGCGCTCGCGCCGTTCGATGCCGATTACGATTTCGTGCTCATCGACTGCCCGCCTTCTTTGTCGATGCTGACGCTCAACGGGCTGTGCTGCGCCAACGGCGTGATCATCCCCATGCAGTGCGAGTATTACGCGCTGGAAGGGCTGTCCGATCTGGTGAACACCATCAAGAAGGTGCACGCCAACCTCAACCGCGACCTCAAGATCATCGGCCTGCTGCGCGTCATGTTCGATCCGCGCGTGACGCTGCAGCAGCAGGTTTCCGCCCAGTTGGAAGGGCACTTCGGCGACAAGGTGTTCCGCGCCATCGTGCCGCGCAACGTGCGTCTGGCTGAGGCGCCCAGCCACGGCATGCCGGGCGTGGTCTTCGACAGGGCGGCCAAGGGGGCGCAAGCCTACATGGCTTTTGCGCACGAGATGATCGAACGAGCCAGGACCTTCTGAATCCCGACACGACCATGAACAAACCCAGACTCAAGGGCCTCGGCCGCGGACTCGATGCGCTGCTGGCGGCCAACCACGAAGATGAAGGCGAGAAGGGCGAATTGCAGACCTTGCCCGTGATCGCTTTGCAGCCGGGCAAGTACCAGCCGCGGACGCGCATGGATCCGGGTTCGCTGGAAGAGCTGGCCGCCTCGATCAAGGCGCAGGGCATCATGCAGCCGATCATGGTGCGTCCGGTGGGCGAGGATGCCTACGAGATCATCGCTGGCGAGCGCCGCTGGCGCGCCTCGCAGATCGCCGGCCTGGCCGAGGTGCCCTGTCTGGTGCGCGACATCCCGGACGAGGCGGCGCTGGCGATGTCGCTGATCGAGAACATCCAGCGCGAGGATCTGAATCCGCTCGAGGAGGCCAGCGGCATCCAGCGCCTGATCGACGAGTTCGAGATGACCCACCAGCAGGCTGCGGATGCGGTCGGCCGTTCGCGGCCGGCGGCGTCGAACCTGCTGCGCCTGCTCAATCTTGCCAGGCCGGTGCAGGAACTGCTGATGGCGGGCGACATCGACATGGGGCACGCGCGCGCCCTGTTGCCGCTGGATGGCGCCAGCCAGATCCAGCTGGCCAATCAGGTCGCGGCCCGGCAACTGTCGGTGCGCGACACCGAGCGGCTGGTGCAGCAAGTCCTGAACCCCAGGCAGAAGAAGCCCGCAGCCCAGCCCGATCGCGACTTGCTGCGGCTGGAGGAAGAGGTCGCGGATGCGATCGGCGCTGTGGTGAAGATCCGGGCCAACAAGAAAGGGGCCGGCGAGGTCACGATCCGCTTCGGCAGCTTGGATCAGCTCGACGGCCTGCTCGGACGCTTGCGCTGACCAGGGCGCAAAAGCAAGGCCCCAAGCTCCACCGCCGCGCGGTCGCCGCCCCCGAGGGGGCTTTCTCGTCTTGGGGCGGCCCGGCGACAAAAAAGCCGGGCAAGCCGGTTCATGTGAACCAGCCTGCCCGGCTTTTTGCCGGGTGGCGGCAGACGGCGATCAGCACAGCTTGCGGCGGCCTGCGAGCAATCCGGCCAGTCCCAGGCCCAGCAGGGCGAGCGTGCCGGGTTCGGGAACCGGATTCGGGTCGACCGGGGTGAGGTCGGTCGTGAACCACGTCTTCTTGTAGGCGACGACCTGGTTCAGCCCGGGTTCGTTCGAGCCCTCCAGCACCACGGCATTGCCGGCACCGTCACCGAAGCCCACGGCGGCCGTGGTGCTGGTGTTGGTGCTTTCCCACGGCATCGCGAGCCAGTAGAAGCCGATCGCGCCCTCGCCGTCGGGAATGGCGTAGTCGTCGCCGCGAATGACCATCTGGAAGGTGTTCAGCTTGTCCCCGTGTGCGTTGTAGTAACCGACATTCAGCCACGTGAGGATCGTCTGGTTGGCGTCCTGGCGAATGTGGAGCACGTCGCTGCTCGTGTCGCGGGTATCGACGTCGCCGAACCAGGCCGAGATGGTGGGGATGCTGGCGCCGATCGGCCCGGAGGGGATGTAGGCGGAATTACCCTGGGTGAAGCTGATGTTGCCGTTGTTGTTGGCGTAGAAGCTGGTATAGCTGGCGCCGAAGAACGAGAAGGTGTAGTCCAGATTGACCAGTGCGAAGCCGTCGTCGTTGCGGCCGCTCGGGTTGCCGATGCCCGGGGAGCTGCCGCCGCCCGTCATGACGGCCACGTTGCCGATGCCGCCGCCGATGAGGTCCGTGTACAGCTGGGACGTCGGCAGCAGGGAGGATTGGGAGAAGGTGGTCAAGGCTGCCTGCGCGCTGCCGGCAGAAGCCAGGAGTGCCACGGCAGCGGTGACGAGCCACTTCGATCGGGTAACGGGGGTATTCATCACTGGTCGTGCCTCATTCATGGAAGTGTTCATGCGTGAGGCATCAAAGCATGAGCCGTGCCAATTGTTTTTATTACATTAAAAACATATGCTTACTTTCTGTGATGGAGGTTGGGGGCGAGGGTGTCTGTCAAATTTTTCGACACTGCTGCGTGCCGCGGCCGGCGGAGGTCTGGCTCGAGCCCGGTGCATGCGCTGCGCTGATGCCGCGCGCTTCGTCGATCCAGCCGAGCGGCACGAGCGCGGCGGCGAACAGCGCGATGCAGAACAGCACCGCACCCTGCAGGCCGAAGGCGAGCTGTAGCAGGCCGACGCCGAAGATGCCGAAAATCGCGGCCAGTTTGCTGAACAAACCCCAGTAGCCGAACAGCTCCGCGGCGCGCGCCTCCGGCGCGAACATGCCGACCAGGGCGCGGCCGACGGACTGGCTGGAGCCCAGGCTGAGGCCCGACAGCAGTCCGGCGAGGAGGAAGACGTCTTCGGTGGCCAGCGCAAGGCCGAAGCCGCGGTTGAGCAGCCCCGTCAGCTCGGCGACGAAGTAGATCGCGAGGATCGCGACGATCCACAGCAGCAGTGTCGACGCATAGATCAGGCGCCCGCCGAAGCGCGATTGCAGGGCGCCGAACAGCAGCGATCCGGCCAGCGCAGTCACCTGCACGACGATGAACATCAGGGTGCGCGTCGATTCGCTCCATCCGATCACCTGCGCGCCATAAATGAAGGAAAAGGCGACGATCACGTAGACGCCGGCCATCGCGAACAGGATCGAGGCGAAAAGACGGCTCAGATCGGGGTAGGACGGCACCATGCGCAAGGTTGCGACCAGGCGCCGGTAGCCGATGCGCAGGAGCGGAGTGCCCGGCTTGGGTATCTCGCCGGTGCGCGGTTCCCGGACCCACAGGAAAGTCGGAATTGCGGCCAGCAGGAAGAACGCCGCGGCGAAGGGGCCGACCCAGCGCAGGCGCTCGAAGTTCTCGGGGCTCGCCTCGCCGAGGAAGAGTAGGGCGAAGCCGGCGGCGACCAAGCCGCCCGCGTAGCCCAGTGCCCAGCCCAGTCCCGAGATGCGGCCGAGTTCATCGGTATCGCCCAGAAAGGGCAGGAAGCTGGCGATGAAGGATTCGCCTATCGAATAAGCCGCATTCGATACCAGGATCAATATGAAGCCGAGCAGGATGGCGCCGGGTTCGACGAAGTAGAGCATGGCCGTGCTGGCGACCGTGAGCGCGTAGCTCGCAAACAGCATGCGCTTGCGCGTGTGCGTGGCGTCCATGATCGCACCGAGCAGCGGCGCCGCCAGCACCACGACCGCATAGCTCAGGCACAGGGCCGAGCTCCACAGCAGATTGCCGAGGCGGTAGTCGGGCGCGTCGCCGACGATGATGCGTGTATACACGTCGCCGAAGATCACGGTAATGATCAGCAGCGTGTAGGCCTGGTTGGCGAAATCGAACATGCTCCAGCCGAGGATTTCGCGGCGCGTGGCCTTGCGGGTCTTGATCATGTGAGCGGCTGCAGAAGGCTGGGGATGGGGCGGACGAAGGCCGCGCGGGCCTCGTGAAGGGTGCGGGAACAGTCGTATGAAACCTGCGATTTCTATAAGATATACGACATCGCGGAGCGCGTTTGTTGCAATGCAACTGAAGTTTGACTTTGTTGTGGATAACCCCTAGTATTCGCGGGATTTTTGGGCGGTCGCCGGCCATAGGCAACATGGCGGGCGCGACAACCGATGCTAAAAGCCGTTCTACTGCAGTTGGGCGCAACGATCCTCGCGGTGGCTCTGTCCGCCGCATTGTTCGGGGTGCGGGGTGCGATCTCTGCGGCAGGTGGCGGGTTGGCGTGCGTGTTGCCGAGCTGGATGTTCGCCGTGCGCCTTGCTGCGATTTCGCGCAAGGCCGGTACGGCTAGCGTGGCTGCTTTCGTCGTGGGCGAACTGGTCAAGGTCGCCTCGATCGTGGGATTGTTGGTGCTGGTGTGGGCCCTTTATCCGCAGCTCCATTGGGGTGCGATGCTGATCGGGCTGATTCTGGCGCTTAAGGCGAATTTATTTGCATTTTTGGTGAAGACCTGACATGGCTGGAAACGCTCCCACCGCATCCGAGTACGTAATTCACCACCTCGGACATTTCAACAACACCGGACATCCGCAAGAGAACATCGTCAATTGGGGGATCATCAACCTCGATTCGATGTTCTTTTCGATCGCGATCGGCCTTCTGACCGTATTTCTTCTTTGGCTGGCTGCCCGCAAGGCGACCTCGGGTGTGCCCGGACGCTTCCAGGGCATCGTCGAGCTGCTGGTCGAAATGGTGGCCGACCAGGCCAAGGGCATCGTGCATAGCGCCGAGTCGCGCAAGTTCGTCGCCCCGCTCGCGCTGACCGTCTTCGTCTGGATCTTCCTGATGAACGCGATGGACTTGCTGCCGGTCGATCTGATCCCCATGATCTGGACCGGCGTCTACTCCGCGGCGGGCGGTGATCCGGCGCATGCCTACATGCGCGTCGTGGCGACTGCCGACCTGTCGGCTGCGCTGGGCCTGTCGATCGGCGTGCTGCTGCTCTGCCTGTACTACAACGTCAAGATCAAGGGTGTGTCGGGCTGGGTGCACGAGCTCTTCACCGCGCCGTTCGGCAGCCATCCCCTGCTGTACCCGGTGAACTTCGCGATGCAGATCATCGAGTTCCTCGCCAAGACCGTGTCCCACGGCATGCGGCTGTTCGGCAACATGTATGCTGGCGAACTCGTCTTCATCCTGATCGCGCTGCTGGGCGGCACCGCCACCGCGTTCGGCTTCGTCGGCCATGTGGTTGCCGGTACCATCTGGGCAATCTTCCACATCCTGATCATCACGCTCCAGGCCTTCATCTTCATGATGCTGACCCTGGTGTATGTCGGTCAGGCGCACGAAAGCCACTAAGTTTCAGCTTCATCTTCAACGCAGTACCTGGTTTTTAAACTCACCTTCCCCACTAAGGAGTCGTCATGGAAAACGTTCTGGGTTTTGTTGCTCTGGCTGCTGGTCTGATCATCGGTCTGGGTGCTATCGGCGCCTGCATCGGCATCGGCATCATGGGTTCCAAGTACCTCGAAGCCTCGGCCCGTCAGCCCGAACTGATGAACGCGCTGCAAACCAAGATGTTCCTGCTGGCCGGTCTGATCGACGCCGCATTCCTGATCGGTGTCGGTATCGCCATGATGTTCGCCTTCGCCAACCCGTTCCAGCTCTGATCGGTTCGAGTTCATCCTTTTTTGAACCAACCTGAGGGCCAAGAACCGTGAATTTGAACGCAACCCTGATAGCCCAGCTCGTTGTGTTCTTCATTCTGGCGTGGTTCACGATGAAATTCGTGTGGCCGCCCATCGTGAAGGCACTGGATGAGCGTGCGAAGAAAATCGCCGACGGGCTGGCAGCTGCGGACAAGGCCAAGGCCGATCTGGCACTCGCCGAGAAGAAGGTCGTCGAGGAACTGCGCAAGGCCCGCGAATCCGCGGGTGATGTGCGTACCTCCGCTGAAAAGCAGGCGAGCCAGCTTGTCGACGAAGCCCGCGCCGAAGCCACCCGCATCATTGCGGCCGCCCGTGAAGCCGCCGAGGCGGAAGCCGGTGTCGCATCCCAGCGCGCCAAGGAAGCGCTGCGCGACCAGGTCGCGAATCTGGCTGTTGCCGGCGCGGAGAAGATCCTGCGCCGTGAAATCAACGCCCAGGTGCACAGCGAACTGCTTGCCAACCTGAAACAGGAACTGCAATAAGTCATGGCCGAGAACGTCACCATCGCGCGCCCCTATGCGGATGCCGCCTTCGAGCTGGCTCGCGGGGCAGGTGCGCTGGGGCCTTGGTCGGAAGCACTGGATCGGCTCGCCGCCCTGGCGGCCGATTCCACCATGCGGGCCTGCATCTCCGATCCCAAGCTTACCGCCGGCCAGCTCGTGCAGCTGGTGCTGGATGTGGCCGGGACCCTGTCCGCAGAACAGCAGAATTTCGTCCGCATCCTCGTGGACAACGAACGTCTGCAGGTGCTTCCCGAGATCCGTGACCTGTTCGTTGCACTGAAGAACGAACACGAAGGCGTCCTGGAGGCGGAAATCGCCTCTGCCTTCCCCCTCGACGATGCAAGCTTGGCGTCCCTCAAGTCCGACCTCGAAGCCCGCTTCAAGGCGAAACTGAACGTCCAGGTCCATATCGATCCCGCCCTCATTGGCGGGGTCCGCATCGCCGTCGGCGACGAAGTCATCGACGCCTCGGTCCGCGGCAAGCTCGCGAACATGGCCGCTGCGCTAAAGAACTAGGAGCATAAAAGCTATGCAACTCAACCCCTCTGAAATCAGTGACCTGATTAAGAGCCGGATCCAGAACCTGCAGCTCGCCGCCACGTCGCGTAACGAGGGCACGGTGGTCTCCGTCACCGACGGCATCTGCCGCGTCCACGGCCTGACCGACGTGATGCAGGGCGAAATGCTGGAATTCCCCGGCAACACCTACGGCATGGCGCTCAACCTCGAGCGCGATTCCGTCGGCGCTGTCGTGCTCGGCGAATACGAGCACATCACCGAAGGCGATACCGTCAAGGCCACCGGCCGCATCCTCGAAGTGCCGGTCGGTCCCGAACTGGTGGGCCGCGTCGTGAACGCGCTGGGCCAGCCGATCGACGGCAAGGGTCCGATCAACGCCAAGCTGACCGACAAGATCGAGAAGGTCGCGCCGGGCGTGATCGCGCGTAAGTCGGTTTCGCAGCCGGTGCAGACCGGCCTGAAGTCGGTCGACTCCATGGTGCCGATCGGCCGTGGCCAGCGCGAGCTGATCATCGGCGACCGCCAGACCGGCAAGACCGCCGTGGCCGTCGATGCGATCATCAACCAGAAAGGCCAGGACATGTTCTGCGTCTACGTGGCGATCGGTCAGAAGGCCTCGACCGTTGCCAACGTGGTGCGCAAGCTCGAAGAGAACGGCGCGCTGGAATACACCATCGTCGTTGCCGCGACCGCGTCCGAATCCGCCGCCATGCAGTACCTGTCGGCCTACGCCGGCTGCACCATGGGCGAATACTTCCGCGACCGCGGGCAAGACGCGCTGATCGTCTATGACGATCTGACCAAGCAGGCCTGGGCCTACCGTCAGGTTTCCCTGCTGCTGCGTCGTCCGCCGGGCCGCGAAGCCTATCCGGGCGACGTGTTCTACCTGCACTCCCGCCTGCTCGAGCGTGCTGCGCGCGTCAACGAAGACTACGTCGAGAAGTTCACCAACGGCGAAATCAAGGGCAAGACCGGTTCGCTGACCGCACTGCCGGTGATCGAGACTCAGGCCGGCGACGTGTCCGCATTCGTTCCGACCAACGTCATCTCGATTACCGACGGCCAGATCTTCCTCGAGACCGACCTCTTCAACGCCGGCATCCGTCCCGCGATCAACGCCGGTATCTCGGTGTCCCGCGTCGGTGGCGCCGCGCAGACCAAGGTCGTCAAGAAGCTGTCCGGCGGTATCCGTACCGACTTGGCGCAGTACCGAGAACTCGCCGCGTTCGCCCAGTTCGCCTCCGATCTGGACGATGCGACCCGCAAGCAGCTCGAGCGCGGCCGCCGCGTGACCGAACTGATGAAGCAGGCGCAGTACTCGCCGATGTCGATCGCCGACATGGCCATCGTGCTGTACGCGGTGAACAACGGCTACTTCGACGACGTCGACGTGAGCCGCGTGCTGGCTTTCGAAGCCGCGCTGCTGCAGTTCGTCAAGACCAAGCAGGCCGACCTGATCTCCTCGATCCTGAGCAAGAAGGAACTGGACGCCGACGGCGAAAAGACCCTGGCTGCCGCGATCGCCGAGTTCAAGAAGAGCTGGGCTTAAGGCCGGCGAGGGAGACGGAATATGGCTAGCGGTAAGGAAATCCGTACCAAGATCAAGAGCGTGCAAAACACGCGCAAGATCACGAAGGCCATGGAGATGGTGGCCGCGTCCAAGATGCGCAAGGCGCAGGACCGGATGCGTGCTGCCCGTCCCTTTGCCGAGAAGATCCGCCGACTCGCCGCGAACCTGTCCCAGGCCAATGTGACCGACTACAAGCACCCGTTCCTGGTCCGCAGCGACCAGGTCAAGCGGGTGGGGCTGATCCTGGTGACCACCGACAAGGGTTTGTGCGGTGGCCTCAACACCAACGTCCAGCGCGTCGCACTCAATGCGATGAAGGACTGGGAGTCCTCGGGCGTGACCGAGATCCGTGCCTGCGCCATCGGCAACAAGGGTCTGGGCTTCATGCAGCGCATGGGCGCCAAGGTGGTGTCGAACGTCACCCAATTGGGTGACACGCCGCACCTGGAGAAGCTGATCGGTCCGGTCAAGGTCATGCTCGACGCGTTCCAGAAGGACGAGCTCGATGCGGTTTACCTGGCCTATACCCGCTTCGTGAACACCATGAAGCAGGAACCGGTGCTCGAGCAATTGCTGCCGCTCACCGGCGACAAGCTGGGTACGCCGGACAGTTCGTGGGATTACCTCTACGAGCCGGATTCGCAGGTCGTCATCGACGAGTTGCTGGTCCGCTACGTCGAGGCGCTGGTCTACCAGGCCGTGGCCGAGAACATGGCATCCGAGCAGAGCGCGCGCATGGTGGCAATGAAGGCCGCCTCCGACAATGCCAAGAACGTGATTGGCGAACTGCAGCTGGTCTACAACAAGACCCGCCAGGCCGCGATCACGAAGGAGCTGTCGGAGATCGTCGGCGGTGCCGCCGCGGTGTAACGGATTATTGATTTAAGGATATGACGATGAGTCAAGGTACGATCGTTCAGTGCATCGGCGCGGTGGTGGACATCCAGTTCCCGCGCGATTCGATGCCCAAGGTGTATGACGCCCTGAAGCTCGAGGACGCTGCCGACTCCTTCGCCGAAGCTGGCCTGACCTTCGAGGTCCAGCAGCAGCTCGGCGACGGCGTGGTGCGGACCATCGCGCTGGGTTCTTCCGACGGCCTGCGCCGTGGCATGAAGGTTTCCGGTACCGGCAAGCCGATCTCGGTTCCGGTCGGCCATGGTACGCTGGGTCGCATCATGGACGTGCTGGGTCGTCCGATCGACGAAGCCGGCCCGATCGAGACCGACGAACTGCGCGCCATTCACCAGAAGGCGCCGAAGTTCGACGAGCTGTCCCCGTCCGTGGAACTGCTCGAAACCGGCATCAAGGTTATCGACCTGATCTGCCCGTTCGCCAAGGGCGGCAAGGTGGGTCTGTTCGGTGGCGCCGGCGTCGGCAAGACCGTGAACATGATGGAGTTGATCAACAACATCGCCAAGCAGCACTCGGGTTTGTCGGTGTTCGCTGGTGTGGGCGAGCGTACCCGCGAGGGCAACGACTTCTACCACGAGATGAAGGACTCCAACGTTCTTGACAAGGTCGCGATGGTGTTCGGTCAGATGAACGAGCCCCCGGGCAACCGTCTGCGTGTGGCGCTGACCGGCCTGACCATGGCCGAGCGCTTCCGTGACGAAGGCCGCGACATCCTGTTCTTCGTGGATAACATCTACCGCTACACTCTGGCCGGTACCGAAGTGTCCGCGCTGCTGGGCCGGATGCCGTCCGCGGTGGGCTACCAGCCGACGCTGGCGGAAGAAATGGGCCGCCTGCAAGAGCGCATCACCTCCACCAAGGTCGGCTCGATCACCTCGATCCAGGCCGTGTATGTGCCAGCGGATGACTTGACCGACCCGTCGCCCGCCACCACCTTCCTGCACTTGGACTCGACCGTCGTGCTGTCGCGTGACATCGCCGCGCTGGGTATCTACCCCGCCGTCGATCCGCTCGACTCCACCTCGCGCCAGCTCGATCCGCTGGTCGTCGGCGAAGAGCACTACGGCGTGGCCCGGCAGGTCCAGCAGACGCTGCAGAAGTACAAGGAACTGCGCGACATCATCGCGATTCTGGGTATGGACGAGCTGTCGCCGGAAGACAAGCTTTCCGTGGCCCGTGCCCGTAAGATCCAGCGCTTCCTGTCGCAGCCTTTCCACGTCGCGGAAGTGTTTACCGGTTCGCCGGGCAAGTACGTCTCGCTGAAGGACACGATCAAGGGCTTCAAGATGATCGTCAGCGGTGAACTGGACAGCCTGCCGGAACAGGCCTTCTACATGGTCGGCAACATCGACGAGGCCATCGAGAAGGCGAAGAAGCTGCAGTAATTCGTCCGCCCGCACGGCATTTCGATGCCGTGCGGATTTGAAAAGGAAACACTATGGCTATGACGGTTCATGTCGACATCGTCAGCGCGGAAGAGCAGATTTTCTCCGGGCTGGCCGAATTCGTCGCGCTGCCTGGAGAGGCGGGTGAACTCGGCATTCTGCCCGGCCACATGCCGCTGATGACCCGGATCAAACCGGGTGCGGTGCGGGTCAAGGTTCCGAATCAGGCGGAAGAAGAGCTTGTTTTCGTTGCCGGTGGTTTGCTCGAGGTTCAGCCGGGTCTGGTGACGGTTCTCGCCGACACCGCGATCCGGGGCAAGGATCTGGACGAGGCGAAGGCGCTGGAAGCCAAGAAGAAGGCCGAAGAAGCGATGGCCAACCAGACCGCGCGTCTGGACTATGCCAAGGCTCAGGCCGAACTCATGGAAGCAGTGGCGCAGCTCGCTGCGATCGAGCGCCTGCGCAAGCGCGGCCACTGATCGCTGCTTCATTCCCTCGAAAGATCGAGGCGAAGCAAAAAAGCGGCTCTTCGGAGCTGCTTTTTTTTGGCCGTGCCCGGGAGCGGATGCGGCCGCATCGAAGACGATGAGACAGGCGCAGCCAGTACTCTCTCTGACTCAGGCGTGCTTCTCGAGCCGCGAAACACGTTTTTCAAGCCGGCCGAGCGCATCGCGCAAGGCGACGATGTCCTCGGCCATGGCGGGCAGTGCGCTGCGCGGGACGAGCAAGGGCGCTTCCTCGGTCAGATACTCCGCCAGGCTGCCACCTGCGCGCTCGAGGGAACGCCGCCCTTCGACGAGGAGCTGTTTTCCACCTTCGACCATGCGATGCGCGGCGATGTCGCCGACGAGCCGCGAGAGGTCCTCTTCCGCGTCCCAGCGCAGGTGGCGAAAGACGAAGCCCAGCGCATCGGCGAACTCGGCATTGCCTTCGATGCGCACGTGCCGCATCGCCGTTTCCAGACCGTCGACCAGGAGCTTGGAGGCGTCGCCCGCCGCAAGCCGCAACAGTACCTCGGGCTCGCCGTCGCCTGACCACTGAGCCAGATGACCGTCGGCGGAAACTGAGAAGTCGAGTTCCACGAGGGGCGGGATGGCCAGTCTCGCGGTCCGTCCGGCGTGTGGCTGCAGGCGCGTGCGCGCCCATCCGGACTGAGACAGAAGATGGTTGGTGGCGGAAAGAAATACGCTGGGCAGCATGATGTCCGGAGGCGGGGCGGGTAGGAAAAGGCGGGCGAAAGCAAAACGGGGAGGCCTTGTGGCCTCCCCGCCCGTTCTACGACCTCAGTCGATCTGCTGAATGCCGGCGATGAGCCAGCCGCCCTGGCCGTTGAGCGGCTTGGTCAGGTGCCAGATCTCGTCGAACGCAGCAGGTGCGGCATCTTCTGCTTCGCGCAGCAGGCCGTTGAAACGGACGCTGACGATGTAGCGTTCGCCTTCTTCTGCAACATCGACGACGTCGGCATTGAGTTCGACGACATCGGTGCGCTGGACGGCGGCGCCGCGCTCGTTGAGCTGCATGCAGATTTCGGCAAAGACTTCCGGCGTGGTGAATTCACGCAGATCGTCGAGGTTGCCGGCATCGTTCGCGGCCTGCAGGCGGATGAAGTTCAGCTTGGCCTGGCGTGCGAAGCCCTGCACGTCGAAACCTTCGGCAACCGCCTTGTCCAGGCCGGAGGCGGCAATCGCGCCCGATGCAGGCGCAGCGGCGGCCGGCGCGGGGCGCAGAGCTGCTGCGCCACCGGAGGCCGCGCCGGCGCCGGCGTACTGAAGGTTCTGGCTCTGCCGGGTGTTCCCGCCGCGGCGGAACAGCAGGCGGAAGATGAAGAAGGCTGCGGCAGCGAGCAGCAGGATCATCATGAACGAGGCCATTTCCTCGCCCAGGCCGAGATGGGAGAACAGGGCCGCGAGACCCAGGCCGGCGGCGAGGCCGGCGATCGGCCCCATCCACGAGCGCTTAGGCGCTGCGGCCGCGCCGGCTCCTGCGGGCGGGGTCTGGGTGGCTGCGGGCTGGCGCGGCGCTTGCTGCGGCGTTGCATTGCGCTTCATGCCGAAGCTGCTGCCACCGCCAAGACGCTTGGCCTCGGCTTCGGGGGCGCCAAAGCCGAAGGACAGGATGGCGACGATCAGGGTGAGGATCAGATTCTTCATCGTGGGTGAGTCTCCAGGTTCAAAGCTTGTAGCCGCGGTGCAAGGCAACCACGCCCGCACTGAGGTTGAAGTAATCGACACGCGAAAGCCCGGCTTGTTCCATCATGGTCTTCAGTTCTTCCTGGCCCGGGTGCATGCGGATGGATTCGGCGAGGTAGCGGTAGCTTTCGGCATCGTTAGCGACTTTTTCGCCCATCCAGGGTAGCAGCTTGAACGAATACAGGTCGTAGAGCGGCGACAGCGGTTTCCAGACGCGCGAGAACTCCAGTACCAGCAGGCGGCCGCCAGGGCGCAGGACGCGCCGCATCTCGGCCAGCGCGACGTCCTTGTGGGTCATGTTGCGCAGGCCGAAGGCGACGGTCACGCAGTCGAACCAGTCGTCCGGGAAAGGCAGTTTCTCGGCATTGCACTGTGCGCTCGGCATGGTGAAGCCGTGGTCCACCATGCGATCGCGGCCGCGCGACAACATGGCGTGGTTGATGTCGGTCAGCCAGACCTGCCCCCTGTTGCCCACCTTGCATGCGAAGGCCAGCGACAGGTCCGCCGTGCCGCCGGCCACGTCGAGCACGCGATCGCCCTCGCGCACGCCGGATACCTGGATCGTGAAGTGCTTCCACAGGCGGTGGAGGCCGAACGACATCAGGTCGTTCATCACGTCGTACTTCTGTGCGACCGAGGAGAATACCTCGGCCACTTTCCTTTCCTTGGCTTCCTCGGCAACCGTCTGGAAGCCGAAGTGCGTCGTCTTGTCGCTCATGATCGTCTCAGTGATGGTGTCCGCAGCCGCCCTTCGGCGCCGGCGGCGGAGCCTTGGCCGGGTCGCGGCTGCCGCCGGCCTGTGCGAGGCGGGCGAGGTAATCCTGCCACAGCGCGTCCTGCTGCCGGCCGAGCATGTGGAGATAGTCCCAGGAGTACAGGCCGCTGTCGTGGCCGTCGGAGAAAACCGGGCGGATCGCATAGTTGCCGACCGGTTGCAGATCGACGACATCGACGTCGCGCTTGCCCTGCTGCAGCGTTTCCTGCCCCGGGCCGTGCCCCCGGACCTCGGCCGACGGAGAATGCACGCGCAGGAACTCGAAGGGCAGGGTGAAGCGGCTGCCGTCGTCAAAAGCGATTTCGAGCCGTTTCGACTGGCTGTGCAATGTGATTTCAGTGGGAAGCGGGGTGTTCCGATCCAGTCCGGCCATGGCCAAAGCCTCGCATTCGGGGGTCACAATGATACCCGAACGTTTCCCCTCGATCCCGCGCAGTGGCCTTCGTCGTGTTGCAGGTCCATGACGTGTCATCAAAACGTCAAACACCTGCAATAGACTGCGTCTGCCAATGGGAGTCAATAGCATGCCAGCGAACATCTTGCTCGTGGAAGACGAACCGGCGATCCAGGAACTGATCGCCGCCAACCTCAATCGCGCCGGCCATCACGTGGTTCGGGCCGCGGATGCCGAGTCGGCCCAGCGCATCGTGCGCGAAGCGCTGCCCGACCTGATCCTGCTCGACTGGATGCTGCCAGGGGCGTCGGGCATCGAATTTGCCCGCCGCCTGCGGGCCGACGAGCGCACGCGTGCCATTCCGATCATCATGCTCACCGCCCGGGGCGAGGAGCAGGACAAGGTCACGGGCCTCGAGACCGGTGCCGACGATTACATCACCAAGCCCTTCAGCCCGCGAGAGCTGGTCGCGCGCATCAAGGCGGTGCTGCGGCGGCGGGCGCCGCAGGCAACCGAGGATGCGGTGGAGCTGGGCGGGCTGCGGCTCGACCCGAGCACGCACCGCGTGACCGCGAGCGACAAGGCCCTGACCCTGGGGCCGACCGAGTTCCGCCTGCTGCATTTCCTGATGACGCATCCGGAGCGTGTGCATTCGCGCGCTCAGTTGCTCGACCAGGTGTGGGGCGACCACGTCTTCGTCGAGGAGCGGACCGTGGACGTGCATATCCGCCGCCTGCGTTCCGTGCTCGAACCGGGCGGGTACGATGCGCTGATCCAGACGGTTCGCGGCAGCGGCTACCGCTTCTCCACCCAGGCTCCGCAGCCGCCGGCCACGAGATAATCGGCCTTTGCCCAGGCATGGAGCGCCTGTGATCCATCGTCCTCTCCGCTATATCGCCACCGGCGTCGGTGTGCCGGTTGCCGCCGTGCTCGTGCTGGCCCTGCTTGCCGGCTACTATCGCGGCGCGGATGCTGCGCTCGCGCTGGTCGTGCTGGGGCTGCTCGCCATTGCCATCCTGCTCGTGCGCCACGTGCGTCTGCTGGTGGAGTGGGCGCGCCAGCCCGTCGGCACCATGCCGCCACAAGTCGAAGGCCTGTGGGGGAGCGTGTTTTGCGAACTGGAAGACCGCTTCCAGCGAGAACTCGCGGTGCGCGACAAGTTGTCCGTGGAACTGGGGCGCTTCCAGCAGGCCGCACAGGCGATGCCCGACGGTCTGCTCTATCTGGCCGACGATGGCGGCATCGAGTGGCTCAACGTGATGGCCGAGCAGCATTTCAGCCTCGATCGCCGCCGTGACCTGCGTGCGCCGATCACCAACCTCGTCCGCCAGCCCGATTTCGCCGTCTACCTTCAGGCGGGCCGCTATGCCGAGCCGCTCGTCATGCATTCGCCGCGCCGGCGCGAACGGACGCTGCAGGTGCAGATCATCCGTTTCGCCGGTAGCCGGCGCATGGTGCTGTCGCGCGACATCTCGAAGCTCCAGCGCCTCGAGAACATGCGCCGGGATTTCGTCGCCAACGTGTCGCACGAGATGCGCACGCCGCTGACCGTGGTCGGGGGCTTCCTGGAGACCCTGACCGAGAGCCTGGATGATTTCAGCCGTGAGGATGTGCTGCGCTTCCTGAGCCTGGCGAGCGAGCAGTCGAGCCGCATGCAGCATCTGATCGAGGACTTGCTGGCCCTGTCGGCGCTGGAGACCGGCGCGCCGGCGGCGCTCGAGGAGGCGGTGGATGCGCAGGAGCTGATGCATGCCGTGCATCGTGAGACCGAGCTGCTTTCGGCCGGCCGCCATACCGTCAGCCTGAAACTGGAAGGCGATGGCACCTTGAGGGGAAGTCCCAAGGAGCTGCACAGCGCGTTTTCCAATCTTGCCAGCAATGCGGTCCGCTACACGCCGGAAGGCGGGCATATCGAGCTCGGCTGGCGCCAGGATGCCGAAGGCGGCGAATACTGGGTGAAGGATGACGGCATCGGCATCGAGCCTGAACACATTCCGCGCCTGACCGAGCGCTTCTACCGCGTAGACCGTGGCCGGTCGCGGGAAACGGGAGGGACGGGCCTCGGCCTGGCGATCGTCAAGCATGTCCTGACGCGTCACCAGGCGGAGCTTCACGTCACGAGCGAGTCAGGCAAGGGCAGCCGTTTTGCGATGCGCTTCCCGCTGAGCCGCATCAGCCAAGAGGCCTAGCCGGGCGTATTGCCGGCAGCGCAGGGCTCCACGGCCTCGAAGGCGCACAGGTCGTAGTTTGTGCCGCGCCGGACCAGGCGGCGGAGGCGGATCTGGCGGGTCGTGTCCTGCTGATGGACATCCACCAGTTGGCCTGCGGCATACCACTGCGACGGCAGGATGATGCTGGCGGGGATCTTCAGCGCGTTTGACTCCGGCAGCAGGAAGCCCTGCTGGTAGGGCGCGCGTCCGTCCTTTGGTCCGGCCTGACGTACCGAAACCATGCCCGGCATGCCGGGCAGCACCTCGACACCGGCCTCGAGCGTACCGTCCTCGCGGTACATCAGCCAGCTCAGGTCGCCGAGCAGGAAGCGGTCGCCGTCCGGTGGGTGGATGCCCACGAGCTGATGGTGGGCGACGCGTTCTCCCTGGACATGGCGCTGGATTCGGAAACCGGCGACCGACTGGTCCAGGACTTCCCACTGTTCGTAGTCCAGGCCGAGGCGTTCTGCGTCGCGCTGGTGGCGCGCATGCGTGTGCTGCGGCGTATCGACTTCCGGCGCGCGAGCGCCGAGAGTCAGCAGTGAAATATCCTCGCGCAGGCGATGCAGCGGGTTCTCTCCACGCGGTTGGCGAAACACCACGCCCTCGATGGCGAAGCCGATGGTCAGCCAGTCGGCGGTGAGTGCCAGCCTGCCTTCGGTGCGGCGGCGGGGAAAGCGCCGTCCGGCGGTGCCGCGGCCCCAGGGGCGATACAGCGAAAGCAGCAGGCGTGCGCTGGCGTCGGTTGGGCAATCCTCGCCGAGTCCGAGCGAGGCCGGTTTGGCCCCGCGCTTGAATTGTGCGAGCACGGCCTGGATCTGGGTGGCGAGCGTGCTGCCATCGAAACGCAGCCGCGCCGGCGTCCGCGGCATCAGGCCGAGCGGGCGAAGGCCGACATCGCCGTGGAGGTCGACGCCGTAATCCGCGGGTCTGGCGTCTTCGTCCGCCTCGCTCAGGCTGCAGTAGGGCGCAAAACGTTGCGCCCAGCGTATGACCCAGTTCAGCTCGCGCTCGCTGCGGCCATAAGGGTTAGCGAGGTCCGTCAGCAGGATCGAGACGTAGGCTTCCAGCGCGCTTTGCGCATGCCATATCTCGTTGAGCGGATCGGAAACGCGTACCCGGTGCACGCCCATCCGGACCGCATCCGCATGGCTGGAATGGATTTCCGTCCAGCCGCCGGCCGGCACTTCGCGCCGGGCGCGGAAATACTCGAACAGCGCCAGGCCGGCGTAGTGCGTGCGGCGCTGGGCCAGCAGGGCGCGCTGGTCGTCCAGCGTGCCGGCCGTCGCGTCGAGCCTTGCGATCTGGGCATACGAGCGGGACAAGTTGCGCCACAGCCTGACCACCTGCTGCAGCGACGCGTTCTCTTCGCTGTCCGGCGGCAGGGGCAGGCTGGTGTAGCGGCGTGCGATTCCATCCTGGCTACAGGCGATGACTTCCCGCGCGGCCTCGAGGACTTCGAGATGCTGGTTGGGGGCGGGGGCCGCGTGCAGCAGGGCCTCGATCATGTCCGCCAGCATGGCATGCGTGCGCGGGATGTCCGTCGGATGCAGTTTCTGGAGCAGGTCGAGGCAGGCGGCCGGGTTGGAAAGGTCCATGACGGGGCGTCTCGGGAGAGGGACGGAAGCGGGTCAGTATCCGGTGGCGAGGGCGCTGTCGATGGCGCGCGCCAGGGCGACGGAGTCGGCCCCGGGGTGGATGACACCCTGCCGTTGCGCCTGGCCCCATACGGATTCGGGAAAGTGGCGATCGTCGCGATAGCGCGGGATCACGTGCCAGTGGAGGTGCGGCACCATGTTGCCGAAGCTCGCGAGGTTGATCTTGTCGGGGTGCAGCAGCGCGCGCAGCGCGCCCTCGGTGGCCAGCACCACATCGAGCAGGTGGCGCCGGTCGGCGGGAAGCAGGTCGCTCATCTCGGCGACGTGCTCGTTCCAGATCACACGGCAGAAGCCGGGATGGGCCTCGTCGTCGACGCGAATGACGCGGCAGCGGCCGTCTTCCCAGACGACGTGCTCGGCGGATGCAAGGCACAGCGGACAATCCATGGTCAATCCTCGACGACTTCGATCCCGAAGGGTGTGGAGACTCTACCCGTTCCGCGCGCGTGGGACGAGGAACTCCTACGCGTCGCTCATGTTGCGCCGCGGGTAATCCTGCGCGACCGTCCGCGTTTTGGCCATGGCCACCGGCTCGCCGTCGTGGAACGCGAACAGGTTGCCGGGCGGAATCTGCGTCCATGCCTCGTTGTCGGTCAGCGGCGTGGTGGCGATCACGGCGACCCGGTCGCGCGGTGTCGTGACCTGGTTGAAGTCGACGGTGACGTCCTCGTCCGCCAGGTGCGCCACCGGAAAGGGCGCCTTGCGCACGATGTAGCACAGCCGCGACGAGCAGTGCGCGAACAGGCGGTCGCCGTCCGACAGCAGGAAGTTGAATTCGCCGAGGCCGCCGATCTCGAGCGCCAGCTCGCGCAGCGCGGCGTGCAGCTCGGCGGTGTCGTGCGTCCCTCGCGGAAAGCGCTGCGCCAGGCGGTCGAGGATGCAGCAGAAGGCAAGCTCGGAGTCGGTCGTGCCGACTGGCTGGAAGCGTCCCGACAAGGCGGGCGCAAAACCCTTGAGATTGCCGTTGTGGGCAAAGATCCAGTAGCGCCCCCACAGTTCGCGCTGGAAAGGGTGGGTGTTCTCGAGCCCGACGTCGCCCTGCGTCGCCTTGCGGATATGGGCGATGACGTTCAGCGAATGGATCGGGTAGTGCCTGACCAGTTCGGCGACCGGCGAGTCCGCGCTCGGGTTGGGGTCGAGAAAGGCGCGCACGCCCGCGCCCTCGAAGAACGCGATGCCCCAGCCGTCCCGGTGGTGGTCGGTGAGGCCGCCGCGGGCGCGAAAGCCGGCGAAGGAGAAACAGATATCGGTCGGCACATTGCAGTTCATGCCGAGCAACTGGCACATCGGAGTCTCCGCGAGTCGGTACGGGATACCGGAGTATACCGAAGCAGGCGCGGCATATCGCTGGCGCGCGGGTGTTCGGGGTGCGGCGGGCGGGGCGCCGTCCGGCACCCCGGGGGAGTCAGGCGCCGAGCTTCTTCTTCAGCAACGCGTTGACTTGGGCCGGGCTGGCCTTGCCCTTGCTGGCCTTCATCACCTGGCCGACTAGCGCATTGAAGGCCTTGTCCTTGCCGGCGCGGAATTCGTCCACCGACTTCTGGTTGGCGGCCAGCACCTCGTCGATCATCCCTTCGATCGCGCCGCTGTCGGTGACCTGCTTCAGGCCCTGCTTGTCGATGACCTCGTCGGCATTTCTGGCTTCGCCGTTCCACAGCGCCTCGAACACCTTCTTGCCGATGGCGTTGGAGATCGTGTTGTCGCCGATGCGCGCCACCAGGCCGGCGAGCTGGGCGGCGGACACCGGCGATGCGCTGATGTCGAGCTCGGCCTTGTTCAGGCGTGCGGCGAGGTCGCCCATGACCCAGTTGGCGCAAGGTTTGGCGAGCGCCGCGCCGGCCGCCGACACCGCGGCCTGGTAGAAGTCGGCGACTTCCTTCGACGCGGTCAGCGTGGTGGCGTCGTAGGCGGACAGGCCCCATTCGTCCATGAAGCGCGCCTTCATCGCACCCGGCAGCTCAGGCATTCCCGCCTGCACGCGCGCCTTCCATTCGGGTGCGATGATCAGCGGCAGCAGGTCGGGGTCGGGGAAGTAGCGGTAGTCGTGGGCGTCTTCCTTGCTGCGCATCATGCGCGTCTCGCCCGTGTCGGGATCGAACAGCACGGTGGCCTGCTCGATCCTGCCGCTATCTTCCAGCGTGCCGATCTGCCACTGGACTTCATAGTCGATGGCTTGCTGCAGGAAGCGGAAGGAGTTCAGGTTCTTGATTTCGCGCCGGGTGCCGAGCGGTTCGCCCTGCCTGCGCACCGAGACGTTGGCGTCGCAGCGGAAGGAACCCTCCTGCATGTTGCCGTCGCAGATGTCGATCCAGCGCACCAGCGCATGCAGCGCGCGGGCGTAGGCCACGGCTTCGGCGGACGAACGCATGTCGGGTTCGGAAACGATCTCGAGCAGCGGCGTGCCGGCGCGGTTGAGGTCGATGCCGGTCATGCCGTGGAAGTCTTCATGCAGGCTCTTGCCCGCGTCTTCTTCCAGGTGGGCGCGGGTCAGGCGCACGGTCTTCTCGTACGCCTGCTCGCCTTCGCCGACCCGGATCGTGATCGCGCCGCCCTGCACCACCGGCAGGTCCATCTGGCTGATCTGGTAGCCTTTCGGCAGGTCGGGGTAGAAGTAGTTCTTGCGTGCGAACACGCTCTTGTCGGCGACGTGGGCGCCGATCGCCAGGCCGAAGCGGATCGCGCGTTCGACCGCGCCGCGGTTCAGCACCGGCAGCACCCCCGGCAGCGCGATGTCCACCGCGCTCGCCTGCACGTTGGGCTCGGCGCCGAAGGCGGTGCTGGCGCCGGAAAAGATCTTGCTGGCGGTGTTGAGCTGGGAATGCACTTCCAGCCCGATCACGACTTCCCAATCCATTCTGCTCATGGTCGTTTCTCTTGTTGCGATTCGCGGCGAAGGCTCAGTGGCACTTGCCGCTGGACCGGTCGATGATGATCGGCCATACGTAGTCGAAGGTGCCGCGGCTGCAGCGGCGCGCGCAATCGGAGAAGCCCACCGTCACTTTCTGGCCTTGCTCCCAGATGTTGACCGTGCAGCCGTCCTTGGCGCGCAGTTCCACGCTGGGCATGCGGCGTGTCTGGGTGAAGGGACCGTCGAAGCGGCAACTGCCGCGGCGCGGAACGTCCACCGTGGCGCTGAAGCGTTTCACGTCCGACTGGCTGATGTCGAGCAGAGCCGTTGCCACGTAGCCGGTTTCATCCCGAAAGCGGCAGTCGGCCTGCACGTCGAGCGGGCGGACCGGCATCGGCTTCAGGCGGCCGGGGCGCTCGCTCGGGCGCTCGGCATCTGCCGGCGCGGCGGGCCAGGGCGGCGCGGCGGGCCAGGGCGGCGTGGCGCAGGACGCGAGCAG
>NZ_AMXE01000060.1 GCF_000310205.1 Thauera linaloolentis 47Lol = DSM 12138
GGCCGATCAGGCCGCGGGCGGCGTCACTGCCTGCGGCGGGCGGCGCGTTCGCTCGCCAGCGCCCAGGCGAACATCGCCACGCCGCCCAGGCCCAGCAGCGCGCCCACCCAGGCGGTGGACGTCCAGCCCAGGCCGGCCGTGATCGCCATGCCGCCCAGCCAGGCGCCGAGCGCATTGGCGGCGTTGAAGGCCGAATGGTTGAGCGCGGCGGCCAGCGTCTGAGCGTCGCCCGCCACATCCATCAGCCGGATCTGCAGCGCGGGGCCGATGGCCACCAGCGTGCCCAGCGCGAAAGTGGCCAGCGCCGCCGTCAGTGGATGGTGCGCAGCCGGGACGAACATCACCATCACCACGATGGACCATGCCAGCAGCTTGCCCACCGCGGGCATCAGGGCCTTGTCCGCCATGCGCGCGCCCGCCAGGTTGCCCGCCACCATGCCCAGGCCGAACAGCGACAGCGCGAATGGCACCAGCGGCTGCGGCATGCCCGCCACCTCGATCAGCGTGGGCTTGATGTAGCTGAACACGGCGAACATGCCGCCGAAACCGATTGCGCCGATGCCCAGCGTGAACCACACCTGCCTGCGCCCCAGCGCCCCCAGTTCGCGCAGTGGGCTGGTGTTCCGGGACGGGGGCATCGCGGGCACCCAGCGGCGCACGAGGATCACCGCCGCCACGGCGATGATGCCCACGAAGGCGAAAGCCGCGCGCCAGCCGAAGTGCTCGCCCAGCGTGGCCGCGATGGGCACGCCCACCAGCGTGGCGCTGGTCAGCCCGAGCATCACCAGACCCACGGCGCGTGCGCGCTGTCCCGGCTGCGCCAGCGCTGCGGCGACCAGTGCCGCCACGCCGAAATAGGTGCCGTGCGGCAGTCCGCTCACGAGCCTCAGCACGGCCAGCGACGCGAAGTCCGGCGCCAGCGCCGAGGCGAAGTTGCCCAGCGCATACACGGCCATCAAGGCCATCAGCAGCGCGCGCCGTCCCCAGTGCGCGGCGAGCACGGCCAGCACCGGCGCGCCCACCACCACGCCCAGCGCATAGGCGCTGATCACGTGGCCCGCCTGGGGAATGCTCACACCCATGTCGCGCGCCACCTCGGGCAGCAGGCCCATGATGACGAATTCGCCCGTGCCGATGGAAAAGCCCCCAACGCCCAGGGCGAGCACGGCGCGTATCAGGCTGCGGTCGTCGCTGGCGGGGCGCCCGGGCGGGGAGGACTGTGCTGGGGAAGCGGAAGCGGTCATGGACAGAAGGACGTCAGGGGTGGCCCCGGGGGGCGCAACGATAGCATGCGCGTGTGACGGTGCAGGGCGGCGCACCGAAACATGCGGCCGCCGCCATCCCTTGTCCATCCGGCTCGATCCCTAGAAAATCGGCCCCTCCGGCCGAATTCGGGACACGCCCTGCAAATGAAACACTTCCGCCGCTTCGCCCTTGCCCTGTTCGCCGCCGTGGCTGGCGGCATCGTTCATGCGGCCGGCACCGCCGGCGTCAGCGCGGGCGAAATCGTCGTCGGCCACATTTCCGACCTGTCGGGGCCGATCGCGATGCTCGGCACGCCGGTGCGCGACGGCATGCTGATGCGCTTCGACGAAGCCAATGCCGCGGGCGGCGTGCATGGCCGCCTGCTGCGCCTGGCGGTGGAGGATGCCGGCTATGACCCCAAGCGCGGCGTGCTGGCGGCGCGCAAGCTGGTGCAGCGCGACAAGGCCTTCGCCTTCATCGCCACGATGGGCACGCCGGTGGTGATGGCGACGATGCCGGTGGTGCTCGACGCCGGCCGCCTGCACCTGTTCCCGTTCTCGCCGCACCAGGCCACCTACTCGCCGCTGCATCCGCTCAAGTTCCAGAACTTCGCGCCCTACCAGGACTATATGGAGGCGGCGACGCGGCACATGGTCGAACGCGGCGATTACCGCCGCGCCTGCCTGCTGTACCAGGACGACGACTACGGGCTGGAGGTGATGCGCGGCGTCGAGGCCGGGCTGGCAAAACTGGGGCGGCCACTGGTCGAGCGCACCGGCTACAAGCGCGGCGCCACCGACCTGTCGAGCCAGATCGCACGCCTGCGCGCGGCCGAGTGCGATCTGGTCGTGCTCGCCACCGTGGTGCGCGAGACGGTCGCGGCGATGGCCGAGGCGCGCCGCATCGGCTGGAAGGTCGACATGCTGGTGACGGCCTCGGGCTATTCGGCGCAGACCCACGAACTGGGCGGCGCAACGGTCGAAGGCCTGTACGGCGTCAGCGTGTTGCCGCATCCGTATGCGGAGGGCGCCAATACCCAGCTCGCCGGCTGGATAGCGCGTTACCGCGCGCGCTTCGGCGCGGCGCCCAACGTCTGGAGCGTCATGGGCTACACGCTGGCCGACATGTTCGTGCGCACGGCAGAGGCCACCGGGCCCGGCTTGACGCCCGATGCGTTCGCGCGCACCCTCGAACGCATCGAGTTCACCCGCGATTTCTTCGGTAGCCCGGCCTATCGTTTCAGTGCCGACGACCATCTCGGCAACCGCCACGGCCGTCTCGCGCAGATCCGCGACGGGCGCTGGGAACTGATCACCGACTACCTGCGCTGAGATCCGGCGCGGCCGGCAGCATTCACCGAGGAGCGCCGATGCATCCTACCCCCCGCACGATCACCGTCGCCTTCACCGGCGCTTCCGGCATGCCCTACGGCCTGCGCCTAGTCGAGTGCCTGCTGTGCGCGGGCCAGCGGGTATGGCTGCTGTATTCGCAGGTGGCGCAGATCGTCGCCCGCCAGGAAATGGACTGGAACCTGCCGGCGCGGCCAGCCGAGGTCGAAGCCGAGCTGATTGCGCGCTTCGGCGCCGGGCCCGGCCAGTTGCGCGTGTTCGGCCGCGAGGAATGGTTCGCGCCGCCGGCTTCCGGCTCCAACCCGCCGGATGCGATGGTGGTGTGCCCATGCACCATGGCGACGCTGGCGGCGATCGCCGGCGGCCTGAGCCAGAACCTGATCGAGCGCGCGGCCGACGTCGTCATCAAGGAGTCGCGCAAGCTGGTGCTGGTGCCGCGCGAGACACCGTATTCGGCCATCCATCTGGAAAACATGCTCAAGCTCGCCCGCCTGGGGGTCTGCATCCTGCCGCCGAATCCGGGCTTCTACCACCATCCGGGAACCGTGCAGGATCTGGTCGATTTCGTCGTCGCGCGCATTCTCGACCAGTTGGGGGTCCAGCATGGGCTGATGCCGCGCTGGGGCGAGGATGGCGGGGAGGCGGCAGGATGAGCGCATCGGCCGGAGGGCAGCGCCTGCCGCTGTTTCCGCTCAACACCGTGCTGTTTCCCGAAGGGATGCTGCCGCTGAGGGTATTCGAGCCGCGCTACATGGACATGGTGACGCGCTGCATGCGCGAGGGCAGCGCCTTCGGCGTGTGCCTGATCGCCGCCGGCGAAGAGGTCGGCGAGGCCGCGGTGCCGCACCCGGTCGGCACCGCGGCGCACATCGAGCAGTGGGACATGGAGCAGGCCGGCCTGCTCACGCTGCTGACGCGCGGCGGGCGGCGCTTCCGCGTGGTCGACCACGAGGTCGAGCGCGACGGCCTGCTGGTCGCCGAGGTGTGTTGGCTGCCCGAGCCGGCGCCGCAGCCGGTGCCCACCGCCCAGCTCGATCTGTTGCCGCTGCTGCAGACCATCGTCGCCGAGCTGGGCGAGCGCTTGCCGCCGCCGCACCGCTTCGACGATGCGGGCTGGGTCGGTGCGCGCTATGCCGAACTGCTGCCGGTTCCGCTGCAGGCCAGGCAGCGTTTGCTGGAACTGGACGATGTCGTCAGCAGGCTGGAGATCCTGCAGCAGTTCCTGCGCGAGCACGGCCTGCTGCCGAGGATCGCCTGAGCGCCGCGCCGCCCGGGGGCGGCGCTTGCGTTCATTGCGCGAACAGGTCCGGTGCCGCGAGGACGTCGAGGATCTTGCGCACCGGTGCAGGCAGGGCGGCTTCGCCGAGGGCCGGCAGCGGCAGCCAGCACAATGCGCCGTCGTCCGCGGCGGCCGGCGGCGAAGCCGCTCCGGCGCGCAGCAGCACCGGCTGCATGTCCAGCACGAAATGAGTGAAGGTGTGGGTGAGCGGGGCCAGAGGGCTGGCTTCGGCGCATTCCAGGCCGAAGTGGGTCCGTGCCCAGGCGCCCGCGTCGTCGATGCCGGCGGGAATCTCCGGCAGGGCCAGCAGCCCGCCCCAGATGCCCGCCGGCGGGCGGCGCTCCAACAGCACCGCGTCCCGGCGCAGGATCACCGCGTAGCGCGCGCTGCGCCGCGGCACCGCCTTCTTCGGCCGTGGCGTGGGCAGTTCGCCGATCCGGTTTTCGCGCCGCGCGACGCAATCATCGGCAAACGGGCAGCGCCCGCATGCCGGCTTGCCGCGGGTGCACAGCGTGGCGCCGAGATCCATCTGCGCCTGGATGTAGCGGCCGGTTTCGCTTGCCGGCAGCAGGGACTCGGCAAGTGCCCACAAGCGGTTCTCCACCGCCTTGTCGCCCGGAAAACCCTCCACGCCGAAGATGCGGCACAGCACGCGCTTGACGTTGCCGTCGAGGATCGCCGCGCGCTCGCCGTAGGCGAAGGCGGCGATCGCCGCCGCCGTCGAGCGTCCGATGCCGGGCAGCGCGGCGATTTCCGCCGCGCTGCCCGGAAAACAGCCGCCATGGGTATCGACGATGTCCCGTGCCGCGCGGTGCAGATTGCGCGCGCGGGCGTAGTAGCCCAGGCCGCTCCACAGCGCCATGACGTCCTCCACCGGCGCCGCCGCCAGGCTGGCGACGTCGGGGAAGCGCGCGAGAAAACGCGCGTAATAGGGGATCACGGTATCGACCTGGGTCTGCTGCAGCATGATCTCGGACAGCCAGATGCGGTATGGATCGTGCCCACCCTGCCACGGCAGGTCGTGCCGGCCATGGCTGCGCTGCCAGGCGATCAGGCGTTCGGCGAAATCGTTCATGTCACGGTTTTTCCTGTGTTTCTTGTCCTGGATCATGGTTTTCGCCCTCGACGCGCCGCCGCCGTGCGGCGATAATCCGCGCCTTCGTCAGCATTCCAATACGCGCGGATCGCACCGCGACGTTTCGTCCATGACCCAGCAGACCGTCCAGCAGCCGGATTCCGGCGAGGATTTTTCCCGCCGCTTCCGCAACGCCCTTGGCATGTTCGCCACCGGCATCACGGTCGTCACCAGCCGAACGCCGGCCGGCGATCCGATCGGCCTCACGGTGAACTCCTTCAATTCGGTTTCGCTCGATCCGCCCCTGATCGTCTGGAGCCTGTCGAACGATCTGCCCAGCCGTCCGCTGTTCGAAGGCTGCGAATACTACGCGATCAACGTGCTGGCGGAGGATCAGGCCGACCTGTCGCAGCGCTTCGCCGGCCGCATGGGCGAGAAGTTCGCCGGGCTGGAGATCGACGACGGGCTGGGCGGGGTTCCACTGCTCAAGGGCTGCTGCGCCCGCTTCGTCTGCCGCAACACCGTGCGCCACGCGGGCGGCGATCACGTTCTCTTCGTCAGCGAGGTGGTCGGCTTCGATCGCGACGAGCGCGCGCCCCTGCTGTATTTCGGCGGCAACTACCGGCGTTTGGCGCCCTGAGTGGACCCGGCGCGCGCCGTGCGTGCCGTAGACCTGCGTTTTTTCGGCGCTTCGTCGATCAGTTCGACGGTGTAGGGCAGCGAGGGGTCGAGCGCCAGCGCAAGCAGCGACAGGCGCCGGAGGGCGGCCTCGTGCGTTTCCTCCACTTCGGCGCAGGCCTCGCGGCAGAAGGCCCCTTGCGGGTGGAAGTTCCAGGCGCCGGCCGGGATGATCGCGCAGTCGGCGATCACATCCTGCTCGATCCGCACCCAGCACAGCAGCACGCCGCGCGCAGTGCTGACGCGCGCCAGGCCGACGCCGGGCGCGGCCTGTGCCGTGTCGATCATCGGCGGCACGTCGTCGGTGAAGGGATAGCGCATCCGGCTGGCGCAGTCGGCAAGATCGATGGCCTTGGCGAACAGCCGCGCCGACAGGCGATGGCCGCGATCGAGCAGCAGCCGTACCAGGGGCGACGCGGCGTGGCGCGCCAGTGGCCCGGTTTCGGCGGGCTCGCCGGCGAAAGTCGGGTGGGCGATGAATTCGGGCGCGGGCCAGATGCCGACGGCCGATACCCAGGCCGCGGCACTCAGCTTGCCCAGGATGGGCGTTGCCTGCCCCTGCTGCGGCTGGGAGGGGCCGAGCTGGATCATCTCGCGCAGCACGGCACCGAGAACGCCGCCCCGGTCGGCGCGCTCGACGAATTCGGCGAGGCTGTGCGGCAGGCGGATGCTGTGGAAGAAGCCGGCCAGCATCTCGCGTGCAACCAGGTCGAGTATGTCTCCGCCCAGTTCGAAACAGGACGCCGGATCGGTCTTGGTGACCAGGCGGCGGTGGAATTCGGCGTAGCGGCCGGGGCGGGCATCCATGCCCAGGCACAGCGGCCAGTCGATCAGCAGCCTCCGCAGGTGCGTGTCGGCCGCCTCGGCCGCGAGCTCGCGTTCGATCGCGAGCTGACTGTCGAGGTCCGTGGCGGGAAGTCCGCTTGCGGCGTCGCATGCCGCGGCAAGCGCCCGGGCATGCGCGCGAGGGCTGCGGGCGACCTGCCGGGCGAGGGCTTCGGCCGCGGCGGCGGGGGCGAGCCCGATGACCCGGGCGCCGTATGGGGGCTGGTCAGGCATCGCGATCGTGGCCGAGGCGACGCGTCCGCCATGGCGGTATGCGCTCACGCGGATCATTGAATCGCCATCGGCCGGTGTGTGCTGCTGCATGGTGCCCTCGGGGCGCGGATTCCTTCGAGGCGCAAGGATAGCGCGGAAGTCCCCGGTTTGAGTCGTGTGGATTCCGCGCATGAACGGCCTCCCATGGCGCATGTCACGCATATTTGCTACGGAATGCCCCACAAGCCGCGACGGTGCTAGAATCCGCCGCGTAGACAGGACTTCTCAAAACTCCACTCACACCAATCGAGGAAAAGCATGAACAAAGGTGAATTCGTCGAAGCGCTGGCCGACCGTCTGGATGTCTCCCGCGCGCAGGCCGATCGTGCGCTGTCCGCCGTGCTCGACATCATCGCCGAGCAGCTCGGCAAGGGTGAAAAGGTTGCCTTCACCGGCTTCGGTTCGTTCGAGGTCTCCGAGCGCGCTGCTCGTACCGGCCGCAATCCGCAGACGGGCGCCACGATCGAAATCGCCGCATCCAGCGTGCCGAAGTTCACCGCCGGCGCCACGCTCAAGGCCGCGGTCAACAAGTAATCCGGGCTGTTGGCGCGGGGGGCTCACCCCCGTCGAGGCGGGTCCGTACCGAAGGTACTGGCCCGCTTTTTCTTTATGATCAAGCACTTTTCGCAAATTTCCGGCGACAGCGGCGGCGAAAGCCGATATACTCCGCGTCGTTGTGCAATGCAGCAGCAGGGCCATGGTGGTTTACGGCGCGGACAAGGATGCCCGCCGGCCCGGCCCGAGGGACTGTAACCACAGCCCCATCGCCCCCGACCTCCCGCCGAACCCCATACGTTCTTCCGATCGTCTGGCATCGTGACAACCGGTTGGTGCCGATGCGCGGTTTTTCCGGCTTCCAGCCGTCGAGACCAGCCACGCCCATCGCGCGTTCGTCGCCCTTGCGATCCCGCTTCCATGCCGGCCATGTCCGGCGTGGCGCGGCGCGATGCCATTGAGACCCCCTTGCGGGAGTCCGAACCTGTCCGGCCCTCGTTCGAGCGGGGCCGGCGCGCAAGACACAGGACAAGAACATGACTTTTCACAGCCTCGGCCTCGCCGAAGAACTTCTCAAGGCCGTCGAACAGACCGGCTACACCACGCCGACCCCGGTGCAGATGCAGGCCATCCCCGCCGCCATCGCCGGCCGCGACCTGCTGGTTTCGAGCCACACCGGCAGCGGCAAGACCGCGGCCTTCACGCTGCCCGCGCTGCACCGGATCATCGACCGCCGGCCGGTCCAGGGCAGCGGGCCGCGCGTGCTGGTGCTGACCCCCACCCGCGAACTGGCGCTGCAGGTCGAGAAGGCCGTGCAGACCTATGGCAAGGCCCTGCGCTGGCTCAAGACGGCCTGCCTCGTCGGCGGCGCGCCGATGTTCGCGCAGATCAAGCAGTTGCAGCGTCAGTGCGACGTCGTCGTCGCCACGCCGGGGCGGCTCCTCGACCACCTGACCCGCCGCAAGCTCAAGCTGTCCGACATCGAGGTGCTGATCCTCGACGAGGCCGACCGCATGCTGGACATGGGCTTTGCCGAAGACATCGACGCCATCGTCGCCGCTACGCCGGCCAAGCGCCAGACCCTGCTGTTCTCCGCCACGCTCGACGGCGTGGTCGGCAGCATGGCGACCCGCATGACGCGCGATCCGCAGCGCATCGAGATCGAAGTGGCCAAGGAAGACCGCGGCCAGATCGAGCAGCGTCTGATGTTCGCCGACGATCTCGGCCACAAGAACCGCCTGCTCGAAGCCCTGCTTGGCGACGACAGCCTGCAGCAGGCCGTGGTGTTCACCGCGACCAAGAAGAGTGCCGACGAATTGTCGCTGTCGCTGCAGGAAAAGGGCATTGCCGCTGCTGCGCTGCATGGCGACATGCACCAGACGCAGCGCAACCGCACGCTGGACCGTCTGCGCCAGGGCCGCATCGGCGTGTTGGTGGCGACCGACGTCGCCGCGCGTGGCATCGACGTCGCCGGCATCAGCCACGTCATCAATTTCGACCCGCCGCGCCAGGCGGAGGACTACGTCCACCGCATCGGCCGTACGGGCCGCGCGGGTCGCGACGGCGTGGCGATCACGCTGTCGGGGCCGCGCGAGACCGGCCTGATCCGCGCGATCGAACGCTTCACCGGCGGCCGCCTTGAAGTCCACACCATCCCCGGCATGGAACCCTCGCCGCGCAAGCCTTCCGCTCCGCGCCCCGGCGGCAACGGCGGGCGCCGCTTCGGCAATGGCGGTGGCTATGGCCGTCCGGGCGGGGACAACCGCCGCGGTGCCGGCGGCGGCTATGGCCGTGATGGCTATGCGTCGCGCGGCGAGCGCGGCCACGGCGGCCGCTCCGACCGGGGCTCGCGCGGCTGATTTTCGCGCCTGCCGCCGAAAAAAGCACAAGACCCGCAAAATGGCGGGTCTTGTGCTTTCCGGGGGGCGTTTCCGCACGAAGCCGGGCTGCCGGCCAGCGTGGCCGTCAGGCGAATAGGTGTTCCAGGTCGACCGATGCGCGCCGGCCGACATGCCGCCGGTAGCGGCGCAGCCAGCGGTCGGCCCGCATGCGGCCGAGGTCGCGCAACTGGACGAGGAAGCTGGTGGAGGCGTTGAGCTTGCTGTCGCCGCCGGCATCGCCCAGCTCCTTGGCCTCGATGAGGTGGAAGCGCAGGCGCATCAGCTTGCGCTCCAGCCGTCCGTGCGGCAACCAGCCCTTCGATTCGCCGATGTAGCTGCGCGCGTGCGCGATCATGCGCATCTCGCGCAGGAAGGTCGTCGAAAACCCCAGCTCCATGCTGCGCGCGGCGATTTCCCCGGCGCTGCGCGGGGCGTCGTCGCGCACCAGCGGATTCAGCAGCACCAGCAGGATGTCCGGCGTGGCGCATTCGTACATCAGCGGATAGATCGCCGGGTTGGCGGTGAAGCCGCCGTCCCAGTAATGCTCGCCGTCGATCTCGACGGCGCGGTGGAGCGTGGGCAGGCAGGCCGACGCGAGCAGCGCCTCTTCGCTCAGGTCACGGGTGCGGAACAGGTGGACCTTGCCGGTGCGCACCGTGGTAGCGGCGATGAAGAGCTTGAGCGGGCAGCTGCGCCGCAGGCGCTCGAAGTCGAACTGCGCGCGCACCACGTCGCGTAGCGGATTGAGCTCGAAGGGGTTGAGCTGATACGGTGAGAACAGCCGTGCCAGCCCCAGCATCATGTTCATCGGCGCCGGCAGCCCGCCGTCCTGCGCGGGGTTCAGGCTATGCATCAGGTCGAGGTGGAAGGGGGTGCTGTCGCCCACCGCCATCCAGAAGGCCTCCAGCGCGGCGCGTGCGCCTTCGGCGCCGCCCGTGGTCCAGCCCTGCGCGAGCGCCACCGCGTTCATCGCGCCGGCACTGGTGCCGCTGATGCCGTCGAGCCGCCAGTCGTCTTCCAGCAGCCGGTCCAGCACGCCCCAGGTGTAGGCGCCGTGTGCGCCGCCGCCCTGCAGGGCGAGGCTCAGGGGAGGGGCCGGATCGTCGCGCTCGGCCCGTAACAGCTTGCGGAACATGGCCGTTCTCCAAGGCTATGGTCGGTATGGAGTGAATGGTGCGGTGCACAATCTACACCATCTTCCCGGCGCCTCCCCGTCCTCTTCATCAATCCTTGCAAATCAGAATGCGCCGCAGCGTCCGAACGGCTACAGCATGCTCTCCAGAAACGCCCGTGTGCGTGGATGCTGCGGGTTGGCGAAAAAATCCGCCGAGGGCTGCGATTCGATCAGCGTGCCGCCGTCCATGAAGGCGACGCGGCTGGCGACTTCGCGGGCGAAGCCCATTTCGTGCGTCACGACCAGCATGGTCATGTGTTCGTCGGCGAGCTGGCGCATGGTGCGCAGCACTTCGCCGGTCAGTTCGGGGTCGAGCGCCGAGGTCGGTTCGTCGAACAGCATGATGTCCGGTTCCATTGCCAGCGCACGGGCGATGGCCACGCGCTGCTTCTGGCCGCCGGACAGGCGCGAGGGGTAGGCGTCGCGCTTGTCGAGCAGACCGACCTTCTTCAGCAGTTCCTCGGCCTTGGGCAGGATGGCATCGCGCTTCATGCCCTTGACCGTGATCGGGGCCTCGATCACGTTCTGCAGCACGGTGAGGTGCGGGAACAGGTTGAAGTGCTGGAACACCATGCCCATGCGCACACAGATGCGGCGCACTTCGGCGTCGGCGACATAGCGGGCGCGGCCGTGGGCGTCGTTGGCGGCCAGGGTGTCGCCTTCGATGTCGATGCGGCCGGCGTCGATGGTCTCGAGGTGGTTCAGGCAGCGCAGGAAGGTGCTCTTGCCCGAGCCGGAGGGGCCGATCACCGCGATCACTTCGCCCTTGGCCAGCGTCAGCGACACGCCCCTGAGCACTTCGTGGGCGCCGAAGCGCTTGTGGATGCCGTCGGCGAGAATCATCGGATTCGTCATTGGATGCGCGGCGGGCGCGGCCTCAGTCATAGACGGCATGGCGTTTCTCCAGGCGCTGGAAGAACCAGGTCAGCACCAGGGTCATGAGCAGGTAGAAGGCGGCGGCGACGATGAAGGGGGTGATCGTGAAATCGCGCTGCACGATGCCGCGCGCGGCGCGCAGCAGGTCGTTGAGGGCGAGCACGTAGATCAGCGAGGTGTCCTTCACCAGCGTGATGGTTTCGTTGCTCATCGGCGGCAGGATGCGCTTGACCACCTGCGGCAGCACGATGCGGCGCATGGTCTGGCCGTACGAAAAGCCGAGAACCTTCGCGCCTTCGTACTGGCCGCGGTCGATGGACTGGATGCCGGCGCGGAAGATCTCGGCGAAGTAGGCGGCGTAGTTGAGCGCGAAGGCCACGATCGCCGCCGGGAAGTCGGGCAGGCGGATGCCGATCACCGGCACGAAGGGCAGCGCGAAGTAGATGAACAGCAGTTGCAGCATCAGCGGCGTGCCGCGCATCAGCCAGATGTAGCCGTTGACCGCCTGGCTGGCGGCGGTGAAGCGCGAGATGCGGATCAGCGCCAGCGCCAGCCCGAGCGGTACCGCCAGTGCCAGCGTGATGAAGAACAGCTTGAGGGTGACCAGCGAGCCTGCGGCAAGCGGCCCGATGATGCTGAGGATGTAGTCCATGCGGCCTGCCCGTCCGCCGGGCCTCGTTGCCGGCCCGGCGGGGTGGAAGAAGGAAAGGGACGGGGCGGTCGGGACTTACTTGATGATGTCCTTGCCGAACCATTCGGTCGAGATGCGGGCGGCGCTGCCGTCGGCCTTCATCTCGTCCATTGCCTTCTGCAGCTTGCCGAGCAGCTCGGTGTCGTCCTTGCGCGTGCCGACGCCGTACTCTTCGGTGCCGAAGTGCTCGTCCAATACCAGGTATTCGCCGGGCTTCTTGGCGGTGTAGTAGCGGCCCACGACTTCATCCAGCACCACGGCGTCCAGGCGCCCGGTGGTGAGGTCCATCAGCGCGGTGACGTTGTCGCCGAAGCGTTTGAGTTCCTTGAACGAGGTCGAGACGGGGTCCTTTTCCACGGCGCCGATGGCGCTGCTGCCGTCCTGGATGCCGATGACCTTGCCGGCAAGGTCGGCCTTGGCCTTGATGGCCGAGCCGGCGGGTACGACGATGATCTGGTGGTTCTCCATGTAGGGCGTCGTGAAGGCGATGTTCTGGCGGCGTTCCTCGGTGATCGTTAGCCCGTTCCACAGCGCGTCGACGCGCTTGCCGTTCAGCTCGGCTTCCTTGGCGCTCCAGTCGATCGGCTTGAACTCGACTTCGACGCCGAGGCGCTTGGTGGCCTCGCGCGCCAGGTCGATGTCGAAGCCGACGAGTTCGTTCTTCTCGTTGCGGAAGCCCATCGGCGGGAAGTTGTCGTCCAGCCCGATGACGATCTTCGCCGGGGCGGACTGCGCGGCCGGCGTGGCGGCGTCGTTGCCGCAGCCGCTCAACAGGACGCCGGCGGTGAGGGACAGCATCAGCAGCGAGGTGAATTTTTTCATGGTCTTGCCCGAAAGAGTGATCGAGGGCGCACAGCTCCTGCACGCCGCGATTCGGCGCCGCCGTGGCCGCTGCCGAAGGCGTGATTTTCGCCGCGATGCGGCGGGGGATCAACCAAGGACGGCCGCTACACGCCCCGGAGCGGGCTCACGGGCGATCCGACCGGCGCAAATGTCCGCGCCCGCTGCCTGCCTCGCCCGTTCCGTCGCGCCGTTCACCGGCCTCTCGCGGGGGCCGCCGGGTCGGCGTGCCGCGCTCTCCCGCGACCGCCGCAGGGGGCGGCTGGCGCCGCTCTCCGAACGCCCGCGGGCGTGTTTCGCCGGGGCGGGACAGGTGCTCGTGGGGTTCCCCACGCACGTTCGCGCGGGGTCTGTCGTCATGCCGCTGGACGGGGGCGAGCGGGCGCGGGCGCGGCGTTTCCCGCTCGCGCGCATCGCGCTGGCGTTCGCCGCGCTGGCGTTCGCCGCGCTCGCGCTCGCCGCGCTCGCGCTCGGCCTGCCACGGGCGCATCGGAGGATGCGGGTGCCTGGCCGGCGGTGCCCAGTAGCCCGGCACCCAGGCCTGGCGGGGGCCGATGCGGTTCCAGTAGCCGCCGATCCAGACATGCCCGGGGCCGGGCGGCGGCCCCCGGTGTTCGATATGCCGCGCGGGCGCGACGATCACCGTTTCGCGCTCATAGTAGCGGCCGTGGCCGCCGTAGCCGTATCCGCGTTCGTCCGGCACCACGGCACAGCCCGCCAGCATCAGCGCGGCGACCAGCATCAGGGGCCATGAGCGTTTCATCGTATCGGTCCTTCGCCTGGAATGGGGTGCCGCGAGGCGGGCGCTAGCGTATGCGGACGATAGAAGAAATCGCGCATGCGGCGCGATTGGCAAGGTAATCAGTTGTAAGGTGGGCGGGCTGCGGGGTGCCGGGCGCGCCTTGCTGTACGAAAATGGCGGCCAGCCCGGCCCCGGCTTGCAGCCAGTGCCCCGGAACAGCTTCCACGATGAATGAGGAGAGCCCGATGAGTTTCGCCCGGAACGGATCTGCATGCGTACTTTCCGCCGCGCTGCTGAGCGGCTGCGGCCTGTTCGGCGACAAGGCCGCCCGCACGGCCGAAGTTGCCGAGCCCGCGCAGGCGGTACAGCGCATGGAAAACGCGACGTCGCGCGTGGACACCTATCGTTGCGGCGATCTCACGGCGACGCTGCGCCAGTTCGGCGACGGTTCCAGCCTGACGGTGGATGGCCGCAGCTGGGCCTTGCGGCTCGAGCGGGCGGCCTCGGGGGTGAAGCGGGTGGCGGTTGATGACGAGACCACGGTGTTCTGGAGCAAGGGCGATAGCGCGCGGCTGGAGCTGGCCGGCGTGAGCCAGCCCGAATGCCGGCTGGCGGGCGGCGAGGAGCGCAGCTTCCGCGCAGTGGGCAATGAACCCGGCTGGCGCCTGGACGTGACCGCGAACGCGCTGGTGCTGCTGACCGACTTGGGCAATACCCGCGTCGTGGCGCCGGGGCCCTTGGTCGAGGAGGTCGACGGGCTGCGCCATTACCGTGCCGGCACGCCCGACGGCGAGATGTCGGTGACGGTCGCCAAGCGCCTGTGTGTGGACAGCATGAGCGGCATGCCGCATCCGGCGGAGGTCGAGGTCAACTGGCAGGGCGAGACCTTGCGCGGCTGCGGCGGCGATCCCGCGCAATTGCTGCAGGGCGACGCCTGGCTGGTGGTGGAGATCGACGGCCGCCGGGTGGCCGATCCGCAGCGCGTGACGCTGGCCTTCGGTGACGACGGCCGCGTCACCGGCATCTCGGCCTGCAATCGCTATAGCGGCCGCTACGCCCTGTCGGGCGAGGGCTTGCACTTGTCGGAGCTGGCCGGCACGCGGATGGCCTGCGCGCCGGCACTGATGGAGGAGGAGCAGCGCTTCCATGCGGCGCTTGCCACGGTGGATGGTTTCGGCATCGCTGCCGATGGCGGCCTGGAACTGCAATCCGCCGAGAAGGCGGTCATCCGCGCGCGGCGCGACTGAGCGCGGCCGGGGCGCGCTTCCCGTGCCCCGGGGCTGGCTCCGATTCAGCCGCGGCTGGCGCGGGCCGCGGCGACTTCCTCGGGGCGCAGCCGGGCGGCCGTCTTGTCCAGCACGCCGTTGACGAACTTGTGGCCGTCGGTGCCGCCATAGCCCTTGGCCAGTTCGATTGCTTCGTTGATCACCACCCGGTAGGGCGTTTCGATGTTGTGGCGCAGCTCGTGCGTGCCGAGCAGCAGGATGGCGTGCTCGATCGGCGACAGTTCGGCGATGGGGCGCGACAGCAGCGGCTCGAAGCAGCCGCGCAATTCGTCCGCGCTGCCGATCGCGCCGCGCAGCAGGCTGACGAAGAGTTCGCGGTCGGTCTTGTCGAGGTTCTCGCTTTCGGCTTCGAGATGGCGCTGCACGGTCGTCATCGCGTTGCCCGACAGCAGCCACTGGTACACGCCCTGCAGCGCCAGTTCGCGCGCGCGGCGGCGTGCCATCTTGCTCGTCGGGTTGGGGGCGCCCGCGCCTTCGCCCGCCGGGCTGTCCTTGTCCATGCCGCTCATCGCACCGCCCTCAGCAGGTTGGCCATTTCGACCGCGGCGCGGGCGCAGTCGGCGCCCTTTTCGCGCATGCGGGCGATCGCCTGGTCGTCGTCCTCGGTCGTCAGCACGCCGTTGGCGACCGGCAAGCCGGTGTCGAGGCCGACGCGGGTGATGCCGGCGCCCATTTCGTTGGAAACCAGCTCGAAGTGGTAGGTCTCGCCGCGGATCACCGCGCCGAGCGCGACCAGCGCGTCGTAACTGCCGCTCTTCGCCATCGTCTGCAGCACGAGCGGAATCTCCAGCGCGCCGGGTACGGTGACGATGCGGATGTCGCCGCGCGCCACGCCCAGCTGCAGCAGTTCGTCGGTGCAGGCCGACAGCAGGCCTTCGCAGATGTCGAGGTTGAAGCGCGCCATGACGATGCCCACGCGCACGCCGGCGCCGTCGAAGCTGGGGTCGATTTCGTCGATGCCGTCGTAGCGGGCGCCCTGGCGGGCGTTTTCGGGTTGGTTGCGTTGCATGCGGTGGTTCTCTTTGATCCGATCAGTTCTTGTCGACGAAGCCGGTGATTTCCAGCCCGAAACCGGTCATGCTGGGAATCTTGCGCGGGCTGGCGAGCAGCCGCATCTTGCCGACCTTGAGCGCGCGCAGGATCTGGGCGCCGACGCCGAACAGGCGGGCATCCCACTTCCCCGGGCGGTCCTGGGTGCCGTTCAGGCTGGCGAGCAGTTCGCGGCCCGACATCGGGCGGTAGAGCAGCACGATCACGCCGGCTTCGGCCGCCGCCAGCGCGGCGAGCGAGTCGTTGACCGGGAAGCTGTGGTGATTGCTGGTGGGGTCGAGGAAGTCCACCACCGAGATCGGCTCATGCACGCGCACCAGGGTTTCGCGCTCGGGCGTGATGTCGCCGCGCGACAGGGCGAAATGCACGTCGCCGGAGGTCTTGTCCTCGAAAGCGGAAAGGGTAAAGCGGCCGTGTGCGGTCTCGACTTCCTTGTCGCGCACTTTCTCGACCAGGTGTTCGGTGGCGGCGCGGTATTCGATCAGGTCGCGGATGGCGCCGATCTTGAGACCGTGCGTCTTGCCGAACTCGATCAGGTCGGGCAGCCGCGCCATCGTGCCGTCGTCCTTCAGGATCTCGCAGATCACCGCGGCCGGCTCCAGCCCGGCGAGCTGGGCGAGGTCGCAGCCGGCCTCGGTGTGGCCGGCGCGGATCAGCACGCCGCCCTTCTGCGCGGTGAGCGGGAAGATGTGGCCCGGCATCACGATGTCTTCGGGCCTGGCGTGGCGGCCGACGGCGACCTGCACGGTGCGCGCGCGGTCGTGGGCCGAAATGCCGGTGGTGACGCCGGTGGCGGCTTCGATCGAGGCGGTGAACGCGGTGCCGTGCGGGGTGCGGTTGTCGCGCACCATCTGCTCCAGGCCGAGCTGGCGGCAGCGTTCGTCGGTGAGCGTCAGGCAGACCAGGCCGCGGCAGTGCGTGACCATGAAGTTGATTGCTTCCGGCGTGACGAACTCCGCGGCGAGGACGACGTCGCCCTCGTTCTCGCGGTCTTCCTCGTCGACCAGGATGACCATCCTGCCGGCCTTGATGTCGGCGATGATCTCGGTAATCGGCGCAAGTGCGCTCATGTCGTTTCCTTTGTCGGCGCCTTGCCGGCGTCTGGCCCGGCGCATGTGTTCGTTGCGGCTCAGCCGTGGGCGGCGTCTTCGCTGCGCCAGGCGAGCATGCGCTCGACGTAGCGTGCGATGAGGTCGATTTCCAGGTTGACCCGGCTGCCCGCGGCCAGGTGCTTGAGGTTGGTCATCGCCACCGTGTGCGGGATCAGGTTGATCGAGAAGTCGCGGCCCTCGACGCGGTTCACCGTCAGGCTCACGCCGTTGACGGTGACCGAACCCTTCTGTGCGATATAGCCGGCGATGGCCGAGGGCGCGCGGATCACCAGTTCGTGGCTCTCGCCGACCGGCGTGAACTTCAGCACCTCGCCGACACCGTCCACATGCCCGGTGACGAGGTGGCCGCCGAGGCGGTCCGCCAGGCGCAGCGCCTTCTCCAGGTTCAGTTCGCTGCCGACGACATCCAGGCCCACGGTGCAGTTCAGCGTCTCGCGCGAGACATCGTACTGCAGCGCCGCGCCGTTCATTTCGATGACCGTCAGGCACACGCCGCTGTGCGCGATGCTGTCGCCGACGATGACGTCGGACAGGTCCAGGCCGTTGGTGTCGACGGTGAGGCGGATGCCGTCCGCGAGCGGCTCGATGTGTTCGATGCGGCCGACGGCCGCGACGATGCCGGAGAACATGGAGAGTCTGACGCGCAAGGGGAAAGGCGGGATTGTAGGGTAAAAAACCCGCCCCTGCCGCTACAGCGCCCGATCCAGCATGGTCGCGAAGGGGGCCGCCTTCATGAAACCGACCACGCGCAGGCCGTTGCGCTCCTGGCCCCGGCCGTCGAAGAAGATGATGCCCGGCGGACCGAACAGGCCGAAGCGCTTCAGCAGCGCCTTGTGCTCATCGCTGTTGGCGGTGACGTCGGCCTTCAACAGCAGCATTTGCCCCATGCGCTGCGCGACGGCAGAGTCGGTGAAGGTGAAGCGCTCCATTTCCTTGCACGACACGCACCAGTCGGCATAGAAGTCGAGCATCACCGGGCGGTCGGTGGCGGCCAGGCGCGCATCGAGCTCGGCGACGGAGCCCACCTTCTCGAACTGCGGCAGGCCGGCCGGCGCCGCGGCCTCGGCGCGCAGCACCGCCAGCGGCTGCAGCGGGTCGCGCGAACCGGCGAGGGCGCCGATCAGCAGCGCCGCGCCGGACAGCAGCAGTACGACGCCCACGCCTTTCCAGAAGCGCTGCCAGCCCCTGGCGTTGGGCGGCAGCGGGTCGATGGCGTGCAGGAAGATGGCCGAGAACAGCAGCAGCGCCGCCCAGCCCAGCATCATCGCCAGCGGCGGGATCACCGGCGTGACCATCCACAAGGCCACCGCCAGCAGCATCACGCCGAAGGCCTTCTTGACGCCTTCCATCCACGGTCCGACCTTGGGCAGCAGGCTGCGCGAGGCCACCCCCACCGCCAGCAGCGGCGCGCCCATGCCCAGCGCCATCACGAACAGCGCCCAGCCGCCCAGCGCCGCGTCGCCGGTCTGGGCGATGTAGAGCAGGGCGCCGGCCAGCGGCGCGGCGACGCAGGGGCCGACGATCAGCGCCGACAGCGCGCCCATCACGGTGACGCCGCCCAGGCTGCCGCCTTTGCTGTGGCTCGCGGTGTCGGCCAGCCGGCTTTGCAGCGCGGTCGGCAGCTGCAGTTCGTAGAAGCCGAACATCGACAGCGACAGCAGCACGAACACCAGCGCGAAGGCCGACAGCACCCAGACGTTCTGCAGGGCGGCCGTCAGCATCGTGCCCGACAGGCCGGCGGCGACGCCCGCCAGCGCATAGGTCGCCGCCATGCCCAGCACATAGGCCAGCGACAGCGTGAAGGCACGCGTGTGCGAGACCTTGTGCCCCTGGCCGACGATGATGCCGGACAGGATCGGAATCATCGGGAAAGTGCAGGGGGTGAAGGCGAGCAGCAGGCCGAAGCCGAAGAAGCTCAGCAGGATCAACGGCAAGCTGGCGCCGGACAGCAGGCGGGCGATGTCGCCGGTTTCGTCGCCGGAGACGGCCGCGCCGGTGGCGGGCTCGCCGGCGGGCGAGGCCGCCGTGCCGCCGAAGCTGCCGTTGAGCACATTGCCGAGGAATCCGCCGCCGTTCGTCTGCGGCGGCGCGGCCAGGTCGATGGCCGCGGTCTGCGTCGTCGGCGGATAGCAGATGCCGCCGTCCCAGCAGCCCTGGCTGGTGGCGACCAGCTCGAAGCGCGTCACGCCCTCGGGCGCCGCCGTCACCGGCACGATGATGCGCAGTTCGCCGCGGTGGGTTTCCACCTCGCCGAAGAAGTCGTCCTTGTGCTTCTTGCCGGCGGGTTTCAGCGGCGGGCCGAACTCGATGCCGGCGGGTTCCGATTCGAAGCGGAACTTGTCGCCGTACAGGTAATAGTCCTTCGCCACCTGGAACACGACTTCGACCGTCTGCGCGTCCAGCGCCTGGGCGCGCAGCGCGAAGGCTTTTTCGGGTTCGATCGGGTTGGCGTGGGAGAGATTGGGCAACAACAGGCCGGACAGCAGCAGGCCGGCAAGCAGCGAAAGCAGGATCAGCAGGCGGTGCATCGTGTTCTTTGCGCGGAATGTGAAGGGCGGACTTCAGGCGGCGGGCGCGGTTCCGGCCGCGACCCAGTCGAGGTAGCCGGGCAGGCCCAGCACCACAGGGACCGCGACGATCTCGGGAAGTTCGTAGGGGTGGCGGGCGCGGATCGCCGCTTCCAGTCCGGCATACCGTGCGCGCGTGGTCTTGATCAGCAGCGGCACCTCGTCGGCGCGCTCGACCGCGCCCTGCCAGCGATAGACCGAACGGCAGGGGGCGAGGATGTTCACGCACGCCGCCAGCCCGGCTTCGACGACTGCCGTGGCCAGCGCCTGGGCGCTGGCCGTGTCGGGCAGGCTGGTGAACACGATGAGCACGCCGGCGTCGTCGCCGGCAGGCCGAGGGCCGGGAAGCATCATGGTCCCCTCGATGGCAGGCCGCCGCATCGGCCCGGATCCGGGGCCCGGACGGGGCGCGCCGGCTTCACTTCTCGATGAAGGCGTGCTCGATCACGTAGTCGGCAACGTCGCCGATCCGCTTCGACATGCGGAACCCGCGCTTGTCGAGCATCGCGCGGCAGTCCTTGAGCATGGCCGCGCTGCCGCAGATCATCGCCCGGTCCACGGCCGGATCGAGCGGCGGCAGGCCGATGTCCTCGAAGAGCTTGCCGCTCTCCACCAGGTCGGTCAGGCGGCCCTGGTTGTGATAGGGCTCGCGCGTGACGGTCGGATAGTAGATCAGCTTCTGCGAGATCGACTCGCCGAGGAACTCGTGGTGAGGCAGTTCCTTGGTGATGAAGTCGTGGTAGGCCAGTTCGCTCACGTAGCGCACGCCATGCACCAGCACGATCTTCTCGAAATGGTCGTATACGTCCAGGTCGCGGATGACGCTCATGAAGGCGGCCAGGCCGGTGCCGGTGGAGAAGAGGTAGAGGTGCTTGCCCGGCATCAGGTCCGACAGCAGCAGGGTGCCGGTGGGCTTGCGCGAGACGAGCAGGCTGTCGCCGGGCTGGAGATGCTGCAGGCGGGAGGTCAGCGGGCCGTTCGCCACCTTGATGCTGAAGAACTCCAGGGTTTCTTCGTAGTTGGGGCTGGCGATGGAGTAGGCCCGCATCAGGGGACGGCCGTCCACTTCCAGGCCGATCATGACGAACTGGCCGTTCTCGAAGCGGATGGAGCGGTCGCGGGTGGTGGTGAAGGAAAAAAGGGTGTCGTTCCAGTGGTGGACGCTGAGGATTTTTTCGGTGATGTGGGCAGCCATGGAGACCAAGCGTATCAATGAGCCAAAGGTGCGCCATGGTAATCCCTGGCAGCCCGTCTTGGCTTGGTATAAATCAAGCCCGCCGTGATCCGCGTGGCGGCGGACGGGTTTCCGGGGCCGCCGGGGCCCTGCTCAGGCCCGCGCGACGTTGCGCGCGATGAGGTCGCGGATGATGTGCAGCTTGCCGTGGAGGAAATGGTCGGCGCCCGGCACCACGATCACCGGCAGGTCCTGCGGGCGCGCCCAGCCGAGCACGTTGGCCAGCGCCACGGTTTCGTCGTTCTCACCGTGGATGAGCAGGGTCGGAATGTTCTTCGGCACGGCCGGCGTGTCGTAGTGGCGGGCGCTGCCGGTCGTGTCGCCCGCGGCCATGCCCACCAGGACCAACTGCCGCGGCGGGGCGATGCCGTCGGCCAGGCGGTTGGCGATGCGCGCCTGCACATAGCCGCCGAACGAGAATCCGCCCAGCGCCAGCGGCAGGCTGCCCCAGCGTGACTGCGCCCAACTGATCACCGACAGCATGTCCTCGGTTTCGCCGATGCCTTCGTCGTGCTTGCCTTCGCTCTGGCCGACGCCGCGGAAATTCGGCCGGATCGCGGCGAAGCCGAGGTCGCGGTAGCTGCGCGCCAGGGTGTGCGCCACCTTGTTGGTGTTGGTGCCGCCGAACAGCGGATGCGGATGGCACACCAGGGCGATGCCGCGTACGGTTTCAGGCGCATCGATGAGGACTTCGATATGGCCTTCGGCGCCGCGCAGCAGCGCGGATTCGGTGGGCAGTGGGCGGCTCATGCTTCCTCCGGCAGGCGCAGGCGCTCGACGATGCGGCCATGCACCAGGTGGTTGTCGATGATGTCGTCGATGTCTTCCTTGTCCACGAAGGTGTACCAGACGTTGTCCGGGTACACCACCATCACCGGGCCGTCGTCGCAGCGGCCCAGGCAGCCGGCCTTGTTGATGCGCACGCTGCCCTTGCCGCGCAGGCCGAGCGCGGCGGTGCGTTCCTTGGCGTAGGCCTGCAGCTCGCTGGCCTGGTGGTCGTTGCAGCAGGTTTCGCCGGCGGCGCGCTGGTTACAGCAGAAGAAGACGTGGTGCTTGAAGTAGCTCATGGTGCCTCGCAAGGGGTCGGGGGCGCATGTCTGCTGCGCCGGGGCGGGATCGATTATAGGCCGCGCCCCCGTCCGCCCGCCTTCGCCGCGAGATGCTCGCCGCGCCACAGGCCGAGCGCCGACAGGTAGGCCAGCGCGGCGAAGGGCCACAGGCTGTCCACCAGTTCGGTGAGGCCGTGGAAGTTCAGCACGTTGCTCAGGTGGGCAAGGCGCTGGTTGTAGGCCAGGTAGGGATTGTCGGGCATCAGGTTGACCAGGGCGGTGGCGACGAGCAGCGCGGTGCCGGCCAATGCGTGCTGCGCGAGGCGGGGCAGCATCAGCGACACCAGCAGCAGCGCGCCGCCGATCGCGAGCCCGCGCTCGGCGCCGGGCGTCAGCCAGGCCAGCGGCGCGCCGGGCTCGAAGAAGGTGGCGGTGGCGAGGGTCTTGGCGCCGATGCCCAGCGCGATCAGCAGCACGATCGGCAGCGGATTGCGGGCGCGCATCATGCAGCGGGCGAACAGGCCGATCGCGAGGATGGAGGCGGCGGTGAGCATGGTGTCGAAGGCGATGAAGCGTTCGGCGCTGAAGGGCAGCGGCGCCGCGATGCCGAGCAGCGTGCGCAGGTCGCCGCTGGAAAACAGCAGGTCGGTGGCGCTGAGCTGGCCCAGCAGCCACAGCGCGAGCAGCACCAGGCCGGCTTCGCCGGTGCGTCCGCCGATGATCCATTCGGCGCGCCAGCGGTAGACGACGCCGTTCGCCCCGAACCAGTCCTGCCCCCAGCGCACCCCCGCGACCGCGCCGAGCAGGCCGCCGAGGGTGTTGCCGCCGAGGTCGAGGTTGCTGGCGACGCGGCTCGGCAGCAGGTTCTGGGCGGTTTCCAGGCCTAGGCTCAGCAATGCCGCCAGCAGTGTGGCCTGGGCGATGCTGCGCCATGCGGGCCGCGCTGCGGGCAGCGCCGCGGCGGCGAGGAAGCCGAACGGCAGATAGCCGGCGATGTTGAACAGGAAGTCTTCCAGGATGAAGTACTTCGGCCACGGCGCCAGCAGATAGTCGAACAGCGGCAGGCCGCTCGCGCGCCAGCCGGTCAGCGGATGCAGGCAGGCGTAGGCGATCAGCGCCGCATAGGCGAGGGCGAGGTTGCGAGGCAGCGAGGCGGGCGTGGTTCGGCTCATCGGGGGCAGGAGGCAGGCGCGTGCGGCCTCGCACATGCGGGGCCGTCCGGTATTCCGAGCCCCCTGGATTCTGCCAGTTCCCGGCGCCGTCCGGTCCGCTGTCGACATTCACGCACCGCCGTGGTGCGCGATGCGCATTCGAGGTGCGCCGCCGCGCGCTGCCGGTGGCCGCCATCGCAGGCGCGGCCACGGTTTGCGGGTGCGCACGTTTCTTGCTGATGGCGGGATGTCGCCTAATCGTGTCCGCGAGGCCCTCGTGTCCATCCACGTCAAGCTGAATCACATCACCCACTACCGCTACGACCGCCCGGTGGGCCTGTCGCCCCAGGTCGTGCGCCTGCGCCCGGCACCCCACTGCCGCACGCCCATCCACGCCTATGCGCTGAAGGTCGAACCCGCCGACCATTTCATCAACTGGCAGCAGGACCCGCAGGCCAACTACCTGGCGCGGCTGGTCTTCCCGGAGAAAACCACCGAGTTCCGCGTCGAGGTGGACCTGGTCGCCGAGATGTCGGTGATCAACCCTTTCGACTTCTTCCTCGAACCTCATGCCGAGAAGATCCCTTTCGCGTACGAGGACGGGCAACTCACCGAACTGGCGCCCTATCTGGCCAAGGCGCCGGCCGGGGCGCTGGGACCGAAGTTCGAGGCCTATCTGGCGTCCGTGCCGCGCGCGCCGCGCGCCAGCGTCGATTTTCTCGTCGCCCTCAACCAGCGCCTGCAGCGCGGCATCCGCTACCTGGTGCGGCTGGAGCCCGGCGTGCAGACGCCGGAACGAACCTTGACGCTGGCCAGCGGCTCCTGCCGCGATTCGGCCTGGCTGCTGGTGCAGCTGCTGCGCCACCTCGGGCTGGCGGCGCGCTTCGTGTCCGGCTACCTGATCCAGCTCGCGCCCGACGTGAAGTCGCTCGACGGCCCGTCCGGCACCGAGGTCGATTTCACCGACCTGCACGCCTGGTGCGAGGTCTATCTGCCGGGCGCCGGCTGGGTCGGGCTGGACCCGACTTCCGGCCTCTTTGCCGGCGAGGGCCACATCCCGGTGGCGTGCACGCCCGAGCCCTCGTCGGCGGCGCCGATCACCGGCTACTCCGACGAATGCGAATGCACGTTCGAGCATCACATGAAAGTCGAACGCGTATGGGAAGCGCCGCGCGTCACCAAGCCCTACACCGAGGCGCAGTGGGCGGCGATCGAGGCCCTCGGCCACCGCATCGACGGCGACCTCGATGCCGGCGACGTGCGCCTGACGCAGGGCGGCGAGCCGACCTTCGTCTCCCTGGACGACCGCGACGGCGCGGCCTGGAACGGCGATGCGCTCGATCCCTTCGCGCGCGACGCCGGCAAGCCCAGCAAGCGCACGCTGGCCGAGAACCTGATGTTCCGCCTCAAGGACCATTACGCGCCGCAGGGCCTGCTGCATTTCGGCCAGGGCAAGTGGTATCCCGGCGAGCAGTTGCCGCGCTGGTCGCTGAACTGCTACTGGCGCAAGGATGGTGAGCCGATCTGGCGCGATCCCGACTTGTTCGCGCGCGAACTGTCCGGCACGCGGGTGGACGAGGCGGTCGCCGGGCAGTTTCTCGTCCGCATCGCCGAGCGCCTGGGCGTGGACGGCAAGTGGATGATGCCCGCCTACGAGGATGCCTGGTATTACCTGTGGCGCGAGCGCCGGCTGCCGGCCAACGTCGATCCGCATGATTCGCGCGTCGATGACCCGCTGGAGCGCGCCCGCCTGGCGAAAGTCTTCGACCAGGGCCTGAAACGGGCCATCGGCCACGTGCTGCCCATCGTCCGCGACCATGGCGGTTCGCAGCGCTGGCGGAGCGGGCCGTGGTTCCTGCGCGCCGAGCGCCTGTACCTGGTTCCGGGCGACTCGCCGATCGGCTACCGCCTGCCGCTGGATTCCCAGCCCTGGGCCGGCAAGGGTGATCATCCGTGGCTCCCCCCCGCCGATCCCAACCAGGCTTTTCCGGCGCTGGCGGCGCATGCCGCGCTGCGCCACCAGTTGCGT
>NZ_AMXE01000061.1 GCF_000310205.1 Thauera linaloolentis 47Lol = DSM 12138
TGCCCGCCCGACAGGCGCGACGGCCATTCCCCGGCGCGGTCGGCGAGGCCGACGTCGGCGAGCGCGGCCAGCGCCGCCGCGCGCCGTTCCCGCGACGGGCCCGGCAGGCCGAGGGCGACGTTGTCGGCCACGCTCTTCCACGGCAGCAGGCGCGCATCCTGGAACATGATGCGCAGTTCGTCGTGCGTGTCCTGCAGTGTCTGGCCATCGAGCGCGATGCGGCCTTCGCTGGCCCGCTCCAGCCCGGCGAGCAGGCGCAGCAGGGTGCTCTTGCCGCAGCCGCTGCGGCCCACGATGGCGACGAATTCGCCCGCTTCGATGTCCAGGTCGATCGCGGCCAGCACCTCGCGTTCGCCATAGGTCTTGCCTAGCCCGCGCAGGCCGATATGCACGCCCTTGCCGCGTTCCGGAGGCGCGCCGGCGCCCGCGCCGAGCGCATGGATTTCCTTCGAGTCGATGATGCCCATCGGGCCTTCTCCTGGTTCTGACGGGATGGATCGGTACCTAGGCGCCGGCATAGGCATCGTTCCAGCGCAGCAGGCGGCGCTCCAGCAGGCGGGCGGCGACGTCGGCGAGCTTGCCCAGCACGGCATAGAGCAGGATGGCGACGACGACGACGTCGGTCTGCAGGAACTCGCGGGCGTTCATCGCCATGTAGCCGATGCCCGAGCTGGCGGCGATCGTTTCGGCAACGATCAGCGTCAGCCACATGAAGCCCAGCGCGTAGCGCACGCCGACCAGAATGCTGGGCAGCGCGCCGGGCAGGATCACGTGGCGGAACAGCGCCCAGCCCGACAGGCCGTACGAGCGCCCCATCTCCACCAGCGTCGCATCCACCGAGCGGATGCCGTGGAAGGTGTTCAGGTACACCGGAAAGAACACCCCCAGCGCGACGAGGAAGAGCTTGCCTTCCTCGCCGATGCCGAACCACAGGATCACCAGCGGGATGAGCGCCAGGTGTGGCACGTTGCGCACCATCTGCAGCGTGGTGTCGAACAGGTTCTCCGCCAGGCGGTAGCAGCCGTTGATGAGGCCGAAGAAGAAGCCGATGCCGCCGCCGATGACGAAGCCGATCGCGGCGCGGACGAAGCTGGCATGCAGGTGGGTCAGCAGTTCGCCCGAATTCGCCAGTGACCAGGCGGCCGTCAGCACGGCGGAGGGGGCCGGCAGGATGCGCGTCGACAGCCAGCCCGTCTGCGCGGCGATCTGCCAACCCGCGAGGATGGCGAACGGCACCAGCCAGGGGCCGATGCCGCCCAGCCAGCGGGCCGCGAGGGAGGATCCCTTCATCGTCCGGTACTCAGCGCGCGGGACGCCACACGACCGAGGCCACGTCGAGCTTCTTCGGGATCAGCTTCAACTCGGCCAGGGTGTCGGCCATCTGCTGCTGGTGGCGGATCACGTCTTCGGTCAGCGGCTGCACGCCGTAGCCGTAGCGCGACACCGAGACTTCGGCGATCTCGACCGGCAGGCCGATCTGCGGCGCGACGATGGCGGCGGCTTCCTTCTGGTTCTTGCCGACCCATTGACCGGTCTCGTTGATCGATTCCAGCGCCGAGGCGAGCACCTGCGGGTGCTTCTGCACGAAGGGGCGCGAGGCGATGTAGAAGTTGTAGTTGTTCACGATGCCGCTGCCGTCGGCCACGATGCGGGCGTCGAGCTGGCCCTCGGCCGCGGCGCCGAACGGGTCCCAGATCACCCAGGCGTCGACCGAGCCGCGCTCGAAGGCCGCGCGGGCGTCGGCCGGCGGCAGGAAGGCGACCTCGACGTCGCTGTACTTCAGGTTCACCGACTCCAGCGCCTTCACCAGCAGGTAGTGCACGTTGGAACCCTTGTTCAGCACCACGCGCTTGCCCTTGAGATCGGCCAGTGTCCTGATCGGCGAATCCTTCGGCACCAGCACCTTCTCGGCGCGCGGCGCGGGCGGCTCGTTGCCGACGTAGACCAGGTCGGCGCCGGCCGCCTGTGCGAATACCGGCGGGGTCTCGCCGACCACGCCGATGTCGATGCTGCCCACATTGAGCCCTTCGAGCATCTGCGGCCCGGCGGGGAATTCGGTCCACGTCACCTTGACGCCCTCGGCCTTCAGCCGCTCTTCGAGCTTGCCGCGCGCCTTCACGATCGACAGCGTCGAGCCCTTCTGCCAGCCGATGCGGATCTCGGGCGCGGCGGCAAGGGCGTGGGGCGTGGACAGCGACAAGGGGAGGGCGGCTGCGGCAAGCAGGCCCTTCAGGACGGAACGGCGGTTCTCGATCATGGTCGGACTCCTCGGAATACGGAACGGGCGGTGAGCAGGGGAAGGGAAACCCGGCGCCGGGCGCGGGTTGTCGGCGGCAATGTAGCCACAACGCCTTTTCGCCACGAACCAAGAAAATCCGAACTGCTTATCCGGCCCGGCCTGGATTGCTTAGCAGGATTTGATCGTTTGCGAGGCCGCCGCCGGCCTGGCGGCGCGTTGTCATTTGCGCGCCCCGGCGGTGCGGCAGGGGCGTGCAGCGGGGTCCATCGCCGGCGCTGGGGTGGGTCATTGTCCCAATTTGAGCAACAATGATTTCTCGCTCGATGCCTATCTCATCGGGCCGGACGCGCCTAAAGTTCGGTTGTCGCAATTGCACGGACAACGATCCGGGCGAACCGCTGGAGAATTTTCGACCATGAGTGCGCAATACACCGCTACCGCCAAGGCTCTGCACTGGGGCATCGCCGTCCTGATCTTCGGCATGCTGGGGCTGGGCTTCTACATGACCGGCCTGTCGCTGTCGCCGACCAAGCTGCAGCTGTATTCGTGGCACAAGTGGGCGGGCGTCACCCTGTTCCTGCTCGTGGTCCTGCGCCTGGCCTGGCGCTTCGCCCACCGTCCGCCGGCGCTGCCCCGCCACATGGCGCCGATCGAACGTTTTGCCGCGCATGCCGGTCATCATCTGCTGTACGTGCTGATGTTCGCGATTCCGCTCACCGGCTGGCTGATGAGTTCCGCGAAGGGCTTCCAGACGGTGTGGTTCGGCGTCGTCCCGATCCCCGACCTGCTGGACAAGGACAAGGCGCTCGGCGACCTGCTGCAGACCGTGCACCTGAGCCTGAACTTCGCGCTGATCGCCGTGCTGCTCGGCCATGTCGGTGCGGCCCTGAAGCATCACTTCATCGACAAGGACGACGTGCTGACCCGCATGTTGCCGCATCGCCTCCACTGACCCTGCCCTCCACCTCCTGCCCCGACATCAAAGGACTGCCCACCATGAAACGCATCGCGCTCGCCCTGCTCTCGACGCTCGCCCTCGCCACCGTCGCCCATGCGGCCGAATACAACCAGGTGCAGGCCGACAAGAGCCGGATCGCCTTCAGCTACCAGCAGATGGGGGTGTCGATGGACGGCTCGTTCAAGAACTTCTCCAGCCAGCTGCGCTTCGACCCCGCCGCGCCGGAAGCGGCTGCGGCGGCGATCGAGGTCGAACTCGCCAGCATCGACACCGGCAGCGACGAGGGCGACGAGGAAGCGGCGGCCAAGACCTGGTTCAACACCAAGGACTTTCCCCAGGCCCGCTTCGAATCCACCGCCGTCAAGGCGCTCGGCGGCAACCGCTACGAAGTGGCCGGCAAGCTGACGATAAAGGGCACGACCCGCGACGTCGTCGTCCCCGCCACCTTCGCGCAGCAGGGCGATGCCGGCGTGTTCGACGGCAGCCTGACGATCAAGCGCGGTGATTTTTCGGTGGGCGAGGGCGCCTGGAAAGCCTTCGACATCGTCGCCAACGACGTCGAGATCAAGTTCCACATCACCGCCACCGCCCGATGAACCGCATGAATCTCTGTACATTCCAACCCGAGGAGAACCCCTCCATGAATCGTATCGCCAAGCTTTCCGCAGCCCTGATCATCTCCGCCGCCGCTGCCGCCCCCGTGCTGGCCGCGCCGGAAACCTACACGATCGACGGTAGCCACACCTTCCCGAGCTTCTCGTACAGCCACCTCGGCCTGTCGACTCAGATCTCCAAGTTCGACAAGACCACCGGCACCGTCACGCTGGACAAGGAAGCCAAGACCGGCGCGGTCGACATCACCATCGACATGAAGTCGGTCAACACCGGTTACGGCACCTTCGACGAGCACATCCAGGACACGGACTTCCTCGATACCGCCAGCCACCCGACCGCCACCTTCAAGTCGACCAAGGTCAGGTTCGACGGCGACAAGCCGGTCGCCATCGACGGCGAGCTGACGATCAAGGGCGTGACCAAGCCGGTGACGCTGCAGGTGACGCACTTCGTCAACAAGCCGCATCCGATGATGAAGAAGGACACCATCGGCGCCAATGCCACCACGGTCATCAAGCGCAGCGAATTCAACGCCGGCAAGTACGCGCCCAATGTCGGCGACGACGTGACGATCACCGTCGCCATCGAAGCCATCAAGAACTGAGTTCCGATGTGTTCGCGGCGGGCCCCGGCGACGGGCGCCCGCCGTGCGAAGGCCGCCGGCGCAGCTCGCGCCCGCGGCCTTCGTCGCGTGTGCTGGATTAACATGGCGGCCCTGCGTCTGCATCGATCGAAAGGGCGGCTCCGGCGTGTCTGAATTCCTCGGCAACTTCTTCCTGGCCCTGCTGCTCTGCGGGCTCGTGCGCGCACTCTACGCGGTGTGCGCGATGCTGGTCCGCTCGCGGGACGGCGGCAACATCCTGTTTGCGATCGCACTGCCGCTGGCCCTGCTCTACATCGTCGCCAGCAATCCGGTGGCGATCGGAAGCCGCGCGGGCTTTGCCGCGGGCGCCGGTGTCGGCGCCGCGGCGATCCTGTTCTTCGCACTGCGCAGGCCGCGCTGAGCCCCGCTCTGCGGCACCGGTGCGCACCGCCGCCCCCGGCATCGCCGCGCCGTCCGCGCTCATCGGCGGCGCTGGATTTCTAAGCAGATTTTCTTCGTTCGTTTTCCGTAGTGGATGCGTGAGCATTCGGCCCTGTCTCGTCCTGTCGGGCAGGGTGCGCGCGGCGCATCCGCCCGGGCAATCCTGCGGAGAACTTCCATGATTCCTATCCTTCGAGTTGCAGCCGCGGCCGCGTGCCTGCCTGCCCTCCTGTCGCCGCTTGCCGGCCATGCCGCCGCCGATGACCGCCAGGCGCGCGTATGGGCCGCGACCTGTGCCGCCTGTCATGGCACCGATGGCCGTGCCCAGGCCGGCATGACCAGCCTGGCGGGGCGCGATGCGGGCGAGCTGTATACCCTGCTCAGCGAATTCAAGAGCGGCGTCCGGCCTGCCACGGTGATGCACCAGCACACCAAGGGCTATACCGACGACGAACTCAAGCGGCTGGCGAACTGGTTCGCGGCCCAATCGAAGAACTGAGCGAAGCATCGAGGGACATGCACATGAACAACATTGATCGCCGCGGTTTTCTCAAGGCTTCGGCCGGACTCGCCGCCGGGCTGGGCGTCGGCGCCGGGTTCGGCTGCGCCACGCCGGTCGGCCGCGCCCCGCTGGGGCGGGTCGTCGTCATCGGCGGCGGCTTCGGCGGCGCGACGGCCGCCAAATACCTCAAGAAATGGGAGCCGCGCCTCGACGTCACGCTGGTCGAGCGCAACCAGAACTTCGTCTCCTGCCCGATCAGCAACCTGGTGCTGGCCGGCGTCAAGCAGATCGAGGACATCATCGTCGCCTACGACGGGTTGGCCAAGTACGGCGTGCGCCTGGTGCGCGACGAAGCCCTCGCCATCGACGTCGACAAGCGCGAAGTCCGGCTCGCCAAGGGCGATCCGCTGCCGTGGGACCGCCTCATCGTCGCGCCCGGCATCGACTTCCTGTACGAGCAGATCCCCGGCCTCGACAACGCCGAGGCCCAGCAGCAGGTGCTGCATTCGTGGAAGGCCGGGGCGCAGACCGTCGCGCTGCGCAAGCGGCTGGAGGCGCTGCCGGACGGCGGCGTGTTCGCGATCTCGATCCCGAAGGCGCCTTACCGCTGCCCGCCGGGGCCCTACGAGCGTGCCAGCGTCATCGCCCATTACTTCAAGCAGCACAAGCCGCGCTCGAAAGTGCTGATCCTCGACGGCAACCCGGACATCACCTCGAAGAAGGGCCTGTTCCTGCAGGCCTGGGAAGAGCGCTACAAGGGCATCATCGAATACCGCGCCAACAGCGCGCTGCTCGATTTCGACCTGCGCGGCAATGTCGCGAAGCTCGAATTCGACAACGTCCGCGCCGATCTCTTCAACGTCATTCCGCCCCAGCGCAGCGGCCGCATCGCCGAGCCCTTCGCCAACGTCGGCGTACGCTGGGCCGGCGTCGACTTCCGTACTTTCGAATCGACCGCGGTGCCCGGCGTGCACGTCATCGGCGACGCCACCGCCGCGGCGCCGGGCATGCCCAAATCCGGCTTCATGGCCAACAACCATGCCAAGGTCGCGGCCGATGCCGTCATCGCCAGCCTGAGCGGGCTCGAACCCAACCCGACGCCGGTCATCGCCAACACCTGCTACAGCTTCGTGTCCGACCGCGACGTGGTGCATGTGGCCTCGGTGCACAAGTTCGACACGCAGGAGAACACCCTGCTGCCGGTCAAGGGCGCGGGCGGGCTGTCGGCCGTCGCCAACGACATCGAAGGCCAGTACGCGCTCGCCTGGGCGCGCAACATCTGGGCCGACGCACTGGCCTGAGCGCATGCCGGCGGCGGGCGGAGAGAGACGAATGGAAAACCATAACCTTTCGCAGCGTCCGCTCGCCGAGCGCGCACGCGCATTTCTCGACAGGCTGCCGCTCGAACGTGACGGCGGCAGGCAGTTGCGTCGCCTGCCGGAGGGCGGTGTGGTGGGCGACTGGTTCGGCTGCGAACTGTCGAGCGTCTTCCAGCCGATCGTGCCGCCGGCAAGCGGCGGCATCTTCGGCTACGAAGCCTATCTGCGCATCCTCGGCAGCGGCGAGCGCTCGCTGTCGCCATGGACGCTGTTCTCGGCCAATGCCGACGAAGGGCGCCTGGTCGCGCTCGACCGCCTGGCGCGTACCGTCCATGCGCTCAACTTCCTGTCCTCGGTCGAGGGCGACAGTCTGCTCTTCCTCAACGTGCATGGCCGCCTGCTCGCCGCCGTCGGCGGCGACCACGGCGCCGCCTTCCGCAAGGTGGTCGATGCGCTCGGCCTGCCGCCCGAACGCATCGTCATCGAAACCCCGCTCGAAGCCAGCAGCCAGCCCGAACTGCTGGGCTTCGTGCTGCGCAACTACCGCAACAATGGTTTCCAGGTCGCGATCAACGTCGATTCGCCGATGCAGTGGCAGGCGCTGTCCAGCCTGGTACCGGCCCAGTTCGTCAAGATCGACAGCGCGCGCCTGTTCCTGGCCGAAGACTGGCGCGCACGCCTGGCGTGGCTGGTCGGCCTGCGCGAGCGTGCGAACATCGTCGTCACGCGGCTCGAACGCAGGCTGGACGGCGATCTGCCCGAAGGCGTGCTGCTGCAAGGCTATGCCTACGGCCTGCCGGTGCAGCGCGCGGCAATCACGCGCGCCGAGCGCTACGCGCTGGGCCGCTTCGCCCGCTGAACGCCATACTCTGCCAAGGGGGGTAGGGCGAAAACGCCACTGGCATACGGCGCAGGGAGGATGTCGGGAACTAGATGGCCATCGACGGTGTGCGCCTCGCGCGGCCGCCAGGCGCAAGGGTGCCGCCGGTAAAGTAGCGCAGTTCCCCCGGCGCGAAGGCGGCCCAGTCTTCGCCGGTGGTCAGCGGCTTGGTCGCGATCACGCACATGCTGTCGTCGAGATGGTTCAGGTGCCCGAAATGGACGCGCAGGTCGCAGTCGATGAGGCTCGCTTGCGAGAACGGGTAGGCACGCTCGACGTGGTACAGCGAGGTCGAGCAATGTGCGAACAGCCCCTGGCCGCATGACAGCAGGTAGTTGAAGCTGCCCAGTTCGGCGATCTGCCGGTTCAGCAGTTCGAGCGCTTCGTGCAGCGCCTCCGTGTGCGGCTGGCGGGCGCCGAAACGCCGTTCCAGCTCCTGCAGCATGAAGCAGAAGGCGTGTTCACTGTCGGTCGTGCCGACGGGGCTGAAGCGGCCGTCGAGCGGCAGCTCGTTCGCCGGCAGATTGCCGTTGTGGGCGAAGACCCAGCTGCGGCCCCACAGTTCGCGCGCGAAAGGGTGGCAGTTGGCGAGTTCCACCGCGCCCTGGGTGGCCTTGCGGATGTGCGCGATGATGTTGCGCGAGCGCACCGGAACGCGGCGCATGGCCTCGGCAAGCGGCGAAACCGATGCGGGCAGGGGGTCCTGGAACAACTGATGCGCGTTGCCTTCGAAGTACGCGATGCCCCAGCCGTCCCGGTGCTCGTCGGTTTCGCCGCCACGGCGGACGAAGCCCTCGAGCGAGAACTGCACACTCGCGAGCTTGCTGCTGTTCATGCCGAGTAGCTGGCACATGGCGGCTGCCCTCCGGTCGCGGCTGCCTGTCCGCGCTCAGGCCGCAACGGGGACGCGGCGCGGCCTGGCGACCGGCCTGCAGTCCAGCGCCGGCCGCCCGATCAGGAAGCCCTGCAGCCAATCGGCGCCGAGTTCCTTCGCATGCTGGAGCTGTTCGGCGTTCTCGATGTGCTGGCCGACGACCAGCATGCCGCGGCGGCGGATCTCGGGGACCAGTGCCGCCGCGACGCGCGCGGTCAGCGCGGGGGGGCGGGCGCGGCCGGACAGGCTGCGGTCGAGCTTGACGATGTCGGGCGCGAGCGCTTCGAGCCGGCCGAGTTCGGACGAATGGCGGCCGAAATTGTCCAGCGCGATACGGTAGCCCCGTTCCTGGTATTCGGCGATCGCAGCGGCCAGCGGCGCCGGGTCGGAAAGGCCGTCGTCGGCCAGTTCGAGCACCACCCGGTCGGGCGTCAGGCCGCAGCGCGACAGCACGCTCTCGAACACGTGCCCGTGCCGGTCCGGCACCGCGCGGACGAGCCGGGGATGGACGTTGAGCGACAGGATGCCGCCGGCCTGCTCGCGCTGCAGCAGGAAGTTCAGCGCATGGAGGGTGCGCACGAGGCGGTCCAGCCGCACCAGTTCCTCGTCGGTGCGCGCATCGAGGAAGACCGCCTGCGCGGGCAGCGCCCGTCCGTCGCCCCAGGCCTGCAGATGGGCCTCGTGGCCGAGCACCCGGCCGTCGCGTTCCGCCAGGGGCTGGAACAGGCTGCCGAGGACATAGCCGGCGAAGTGGGCATGCACACGTCCGCCGTCGAACGCGAGGCTGTCCTCCTCGCCGCCGGCGCCGGCGAATTGGCTGCGCTTGTTGAAGTAATGCACCAGTTCGGTCAGGGGCACGTCGGTCTCCAGGTCCTGCGGGACGGTGTTCGGATGATCAGGGCCGTCACCTTAGCCGCAGGGGCGCGATCGGCAAACCAAGATTTCATGCAATCGTTATGCCGCCGCCGCGCGCTCCGCAGCGTGGATGGATGCGTCCGCGCGGTGGCCCGGAGGCACCCGGGACGGGGCCGCGCGCCATTGCGCGCTTGGCTTGCGCGAGGCGACACGCTAGCCTGTCGCGCCCGCCCCGCGCAACCCGGCCGCGCCGCGGCGATACCGACAGGAATCCGACATGAGCTCACTCGAAACCCTCACCGTGCATGGCCTCGGCCGCGTGGCCGATCCCTACCGCGACATCGTGCCGCCCATCCACCTGGCCAGCACCTTCGAGCGCGCGGCCGACGGCAGCTATCCGGGCGGACGCGTGTATGCGCGCGACGGCAGCCCGGCCTACATCGAGGCGGAAGAGGTGCTGCGCCGGCTCGAAGGCGGCGCGCAGGCCCTGCTGTTCGCCTCCGGCCATGCCGCGGCGACGGCGGTGCTGCAGGCGCTGGAGCCGGGCGACCGCGTCGTCGCCCCGCATTCGATGTACTGGGCGCTGCGCAAGTGGCTGCTGGACCTGGCCGAGCATGGCCGCATCCAGCTCGCCTTCTACGACAACGCCGACATCGACGGCCTGCGCGCCCAGCTCGCTGCCGCACCGACCCGCCTGCTGTGGATCGAGACGCCCGCCAATCCGACCTGGGAAGTCACCGACATCCGCGCCGCCGCCGCGCTCGCCCGCGAGCACGGCGCGGCGACGGTGGTCGATTCCACCGTGGCGACGCCGGTGCTGTGCCAGCCGCTGGCGCTCGGTGCCGACATCGTCATGCATTCGGCCACCAAGTACCTCAACGGCCATTCGGACGTGGTGGCCGGGGCGCTCGCCACGCGCGAGGACTCGCCGCTGTGGCAGCGCATCCGTGTCATGCGCAACCTCGGCGGCGGCATCCTCGGGCCGTTCGAGGCCTGGCTGCTGCTGCGCGGCATGCGCACCCTGCACCTGCGCGTGCGCGCCGCCTGCGCCAACGCGCTGCGGCTCGCCGCCGAACTCGAGGCCCACCCCGCCATCGCGCAGGTGCTGTACCCCGGCCTGCCCTCGCATCCGGGCCACGTAGCGGCCGCGGCGCAGATGCGCGGCGGCTTCGGCGGCATGCTGTCGATCCGCCTGAAGGACGGCGAGGCCAAGGCCCGCGACGTGGCCGCGCGGGTACGGGTGTTCAAGCGCGCCACCTCGCTGGGTTCGGTGGAAAGCCTCATCGAGCACCGTGCCAGCGTCGAGGGCGAGGGCAGCCGCTGTCCGCCGGACCTGTTGCGGCTGTCGGTCGGCATCGAGCCGGCGGACGACCTGCTCGCCGACCTGAGGCAGGCGCTGGCGGATTGAAGGCGCGGCCGCTCATATCGATAGCATTTCTTGTTCGTTGGCCATTCGCGGCCCGCCGCTTAAGCTCGGCTCCACCTGTCGGCCGCGCCCGGCCGACGGACCCGAACATCACGTACCGCACCTGGAGTCTCCGATATGACGAAACCGAGGAATAAACTGCGCCTGGCCACCCTGGTCGCCCTGTCCCTGCTGTCCGGCCTCGCCCAGGCCGACCGCCTGGACGACATCAAGAAGAACGGCGTGCTGCGCGTGGCCGCCTTCGACAGCAACCCGCCGTTCGGCTTCATCGACCCGCAGACCAAGCAGATTTCCGGGCTGGACGTGGACTACGCCAAGGAACTGGCCGCCCGCCTCGGCGTCAAGCTCGAACTGGTGCCGACCAACCCGGCCAACCGCATTCCGCTGCTGACCGCCAACAAGGTCGACATCGTGCTGGCCAACTTCACCATCACCGAAGAGCGCGCCAAGCAGGTCAATTTCAGCATTCCCTATTTCGCCTCGGGCCAGCAGTTCATCGCCCGCAAGGGCACGCTGTCGTCGCCGGACCAGCTCGGCAAGCTGCGCATCGGCGTGGACAAGGGCACGACCAACGAGATCGTGCTGCGCGAGAAGTACCCCAGCGCCACGCTGGTCGCCTACGACGACACGCCTTTCGCCTTCACCGCGCTGCGCAACGGCAACGTGCAGGCCATCACGCAGGACGGCCCCAAGCTGATCGGCCTGCTCGCCAACGTGCCGGACAAGGACAAGTACGAGATCCCGCCGTTCTCGATCTCCAACGACCTGATCGGCGCCGGCCTGCCCAAGGGCGAGACGCGCCTGACCGAGTTCGTCAACACCTCGCTGCGCGAGCTGGAAGCCAGCGGCAAGGCGCAGACGATCTACGACGCCTGGTTCGGCCCCGACACCAAGACCCCGCTGACCCGCATCTTCCGTATCGGTGACAAGTAAGCTTTCGTCCCGCATCCTGCCCCCGTCCGGCCCGCTGGCCGGCGGGGGCGTTTCCATTGCCCGCCGCCGCGCCATGTGTCCCGATCATGCTCGATGAACTGCTCGCGCCGAAATACCTGGGCTGGCTGATCGAGGGCTTCGGCGTCACGCTGCTGCTCTCCGCGCTGGTGTCGGTCGCCGCCACCGCGCTCGGCCTCGCCCTGTGTCTCGGGCGCATCGCGCCGTCGCGGCTGTGGTCGTGGCCGGCGCGTGCCTGGCTGTCGGTGTTCCGCAACACGCCGCTGCTGGTGCAGTTGTTCTTCTGGTACTTCGGCGCCAGCGCGCTGATGCCGGAGGGGCTGCTGATCTGGCTCAACACGCCGCACCACTGGGACCTGGCGTTGTTCGGCGTGCGCTGGCCGTCGTTCGAATACCTCGCCGGCTTCTTCGGCCTGACGCTGTATACCGCCGCCTTCATCGCCGAGGAGTTCCGCTCGGGCGTGCGCGGCGTGCCCGCCGGGCAGATCGCCGCCGCGCAGGCCCTGGGCTTCACGCCGCTGCAGGTGTGGCTGAACGTGGTCATGCCGCAGGCCTTCCGCATCTCGCTGCCGCCGCTGCTCGGGCAGTACATGAACGCGGTCAAGAATTCCTCGCTGACGATGGCGATCGGGCTGGCCGAGCTGTCCTACGCCTCGCGCCAGGTCGAGACCGAGACCTTCAAGACCTTCCAGGCCTTCGGCGTCGCCACCGCGCTGTACATCCTCACCATCATCGTCATCGAACTCGCCGGGCAGTGGCTGCAGCGCAGGCGCCCGGCTCCCGGCGCGGCGGGTGCCTGAACCATGGACTTCACCGTCGTCGCGGACAATTTCTCCTATTTCATGCTCGGCGCCTGGCCCGACGGCCCGCTCGGCGGCGCCGCGCTGACGCTGGCGTTGAGCGTGGTCTCGGCGCTGGCCTCGGGCGTGCTCGGGCTGGTGTTCGGCATCGCCCTGGCGATGACGCGCGGCGCCGCGCACAACGTGCTGCTGTTGGGGCTCGGCTTCTTCCGCGCCATCCCGGTCATCATGCTGATCTTCTGGACCTACTTCCTGCTGCCCATCCTGTTCGGCATCGACGTGCCGGGTACGGGTACGGTGGTGGTGGCGCTGTCGCTGATCGGCGGCAGCTACCTGGCGCATTCGGTGCACGCCGGCATCCTCAGCCTGCCGCCGGGGCAGTGGCAGGCCGCCGCGGCGCTGGGCCTGCGGCGCGGCCAGGCGCTGCGCCTGGTGATCCTGCCGCAGGCGCTGCCGATCATGGTGCCGTCCTTCATCAACCAGTGGGTGGCGCTGGTCAAGGACACCTCGCTCGCCTACGTCATCGGCGTCGGCGAGCTGTCCTTCGTCGCCACCCAGGTCAGCAACCGCGAAATGGTCTACCCGACCGAGATCTTCCTGTTCGTGGCGCTGGTGTATTTCATCTTCTGCTCCACGCTCGAACTGTGTGCCAACCGCGTGGCCCGGCGCTTCGGGACGGGGGCGGGCTGAGCGGGGCGGGGCTGCGGTACGGGCTTCAGCCCTTGTGCAGCCAGTGCTGGTAGAGCCAGCGCGCGCCGTAGTCGAGCAGGAATCCCAGCGCGCCGATGACCAGGATCGCCGCCATCAGCTCGGGGTAGGCGAGGCGGTCGCGGGCGTCGAGGATGAAGTAGCCCAGGCCGGCCGACACGCCGAGCATCTCCGCCGGCACGAGGATGATCCAGATGATGCCGATCGCCAGCCGCACGCCGCTCAGGATGTGGGCGACGATGCCGGGCAGCACGACGCGGAACAGGGTTTCGGCGCGCGTCGCCGACAGGCTGCGCGCCAGCATCAGCCAGTTGCGGTCGAGCTGGGCGACGCCGGCCGCGGTGTTGAGCAGGATCGGCCACACCGCGGCGAAGGCGAGCAGGAAATACACCGGCGCGTCGCCCACGCCCAGGACCATGACCGCGATCGGCATCCACGACAGCGGCGAGATCATGCGCAGGAACTGGAACAGCGGCGTCGTCGTCTGCGCGAACACGCGCGACACCCCGGTCAGGATGCCCGCCGGCACGCCGATCGCCAGCGCTGCGGCGAGGCCGATGGCCACCCGCTGCAGGCTGACGCCGACGTGGTCCCACATCACCGGATCGACGGCCAGGCGGGACAGGGCGCGGAAGGCCTCGGCGGGCGCGAAGTTGGCCAGGATCGGCGTCTCGTTCGCCAGCAGCAGCGTGGCCGCGGCCCACAGCGCGGCGGCCAGCGCGAGGCCGAGCAGGGGCAGGATCAGCGTGGCGGGCATGCGCGTCAGACGACGATGGTTTCCTGGCGCAGCAGGCCGGCGGGCAGGCCGAACACCTGCGGGCCGCCCACGCGCTCGATCGCGGTGCGCACGAAGCGGTCGTCGACCAGGTCGCGGGCGACGAAGGCCGGGTCGAGCTTGGCGAGAAAGGCGGTGTCGCCTTCCACCTTGGTGGTGAGCAGGCTGCGCACCAGTTCCTCGGTGTAGGACGGGAAGGGGTAGGGCTGGAAGTCGATGCGGCGCTGGTGCCAGCCCTTGTTGCGGGCGACGCCGCTGGCCTCGTAGCCGGCGTAGTCGGTGGCGGACAGCACTTTCGCCAGGACTTCGACCGAGTGCGGGGTGTAGCGCTTGTCGCCGCTGGCGGCCAGCAGCTTGGCCGCATCGAGCTGGTTGCTGCGCGTCCACAACTGGGCCTTGACGATGGCGTCGGTGACGCGCTGCGCCCATTGCGGGCGTTCGGCGATGTCGCGCTCGGCGAGGAAGGTCACGCAGCAGGCATGGTCCTTCCACACGTCACCGGAGAAGCGCAGGATCTTGCCGACCCTGTTCAGTTCGGCGGCGGCGTTGAACGGGTCGGCGACGATGAAGCCGGCGATGCCCTTGCCGGCAAGCGCCGACACCATCTCGGCCGGCGGCAGCACGATCAGGTTGACCTCGCTGGCGGCGATCGCCGTGCCGCGCGGGCGGGTCACCGCGGTGAGGCCGCTGGCCACCAGCAGCTTTTGCAGCAGGATGTTGTGGATCGAATACCAGAACGGCACCGCCACCGTCTTGCCGCCGAGGTCGGCCACGCTGTCGATGTCGTGCGCGACGGTCAGCGCGGAGCCGTTCATGTGGTTCCACGCCACCACCTTGGCGGGGAACTTCGTGCCGTAGCGCACCCACAGCGTGGTCGGCGACAGCAGGTGGATGACGTTCACCTGGCCGGACACGAAGGCCTCGACGATCTGCGCCCAGCTGCGGAACAGGCGCGGCGCCTCGGTGCGCAGGCCCTCGGCCTCGAACAGCCCGCGCGCATGGGCGATGAGCAGCGGCGTGGCGTCGGTGATCGGCAGGTAGCCGATCTTCACCGGCACGTCGTCGCCCCCGGCCGCCTGCGCCGCGGCGTCGCCCGCGCGCAGCATGGGCACGGCCAGGCCGGCGCCGGTCAGCGCGGACAGGCGCAGGAAGTCGCGGCGGCTCATGCCGCAGCCGCAGGCGGACGACTGGCAGATGTGCGGGCGGGAGGAAGGCGTGTGGTCCATGGTGTCGGGTCTCCGGTCAGGATGGGATGGCGTGCGGCGCCGTGGCGGCGTTGCCCGCGCGCAGGGCGGAGAGGATCTGCAGCCGCAGCGCGGTCACGGCCTCGGGGTGGTCTTCGCGCGGATGCGGAATGCTGAGCGTCCACGCGCGATGGATGTGGCCGGGTTTGCCGGCCATCAGCAGGATGCGGTCGGCGACCAGGATGGCTTCGTCGATGTCGTGGGTGACCAGCAGCACGGCCGCCTGCCAGCGGTGCACCACGTCCACCAGCAGGGCCTGCATCTCGGCGCGGGTGATCGCGTCGAGCGCGGAAAACGGCTCGTCGGCGAACAGCAGCTCGGGTTCGCGCGCCAGCGCGCGGGCCAGCGCCACGCGCTGCGCCTGCCCGCCCGACAGCTCGGCCGGCCACGCATGCTCGCGTCCGGCCAGACCGACCGCCGCCAGGGCTTCGCGCACGCGCGCCTTGCGCGCGGCGGCGTCGATGGCGGGCTGGTGCTTGAAGCCGAGCCCGAAGCCGGCGTTGTCGAACACGTTCAGCCACGGCAGCAGGCTGGCCTGCTGGAACACCAGCGCGCTGCGCGGATGCGGGCGCGTCAGCGGCTGGCCGAGAAAGCGCACCGTCCCGGCAGCCGCCGTTTCGAGCCCGGCGAGTACGCGCAGCAGCGTCGACTTGCCGCAGCCGCTGCCGCCCAGCAGGCAGACGATCTCGCGCCGGCGGATGCCGAGCGAGACATCCGCGAACACCGGCCCGGAGCGCGCATAGGCGAAGGACAGGCGTTCGGCGCCGAGCACCGTCTCCGGCGCGGCGTCGGTGCCGGGCGGGGGCGCGAGCGGCTGCGGCGCGTTCATGCCGTGCCGGCTGCGGCATGCCGGTCGAGCTCGCCCTGCAACTGCGTCAGGCTGGGCGTGATGACCGGAATGAAGGCGCCTTCCACCCAGCGGCGGGCGAAGCCGCGGCCGTGGTCGCGCAGGTAGGCCCGTCCGCCGCTGGCGTCGAGCTCCAGGCCGAGCGCGGTCTGCACGATTTCGGCGAGGCGGAGGCGGATGCGGAACAGCGCCGCCGGATCGGCCTCGAAGCGCCGGCCCGCCAGTCCGTCGCGGAGGCTGGCGGCCAGCCCTTCCAGTTCGGCCGAGGCCTCGGCCACGCGCGGCAGCAGGATGCGGTGTGTGCCCTGGCCCTGCGCGGCGGCGGTGCGTAGCGCGATGCGCGCGAGCCCGATCGACATGCCCAGCTGCAGCGCTAGGAAGGCCGGCCGCAGCGCCGGGCAGAAGCGGCGCGCGTCCTCGTGCAGCACATGCTCGGGGCCGACGTCGGCGCCCTGGATGTCGATCGCGGCGGTGTTGCTGCCGCGCAGCGCGACCAGGTCGAGATCGGCGCTGCGGGTGATGCCGGCGTGGTCGCCAGTGATGGCGACCACCATCGGCGCATCGGTATCGGCGCGCGCCACCGCGGCGGCGGCGATGAAGCCGGCCTTGCGCAGGTTGGTGACCCAGGGCAGGCGCCCGTCCAGCCGCCAGCCTCCGTCCTGCGGCCTGGCGCCGATCTGCAGCGACTCGATGCCCGACAGGAACTTCATCGCGTTCGACAGGCCGGTGGCGCCGGCGAACTCGCCCGCCAGCAGCGCCGGCAGCCAGCGTTCGCGCAGCGCTGCGTTCGGCGACTGCAGCAGGTATTCGATGAAGGTGCGCTGCCCCCAGAAGACGAAGGCGGCGGTCAGCGAGGCTTCGGCGATGGCGGCGATCGCCTCGACGCCGTCGTAGATGCCGCCGCCGGCGCCGCCCAGCGCCTGCGGCACGCCGATGCGGAACAGGCCGCGACGGCCCAGTTCCGGCACCAGGCGGTCGGCGTCGGCGGTGCCGAGGTCGTAGGCCTCGGCGTTGTCCGCGAACCAGGCGGTGTCGGCGGCGGTGTGGAGGGGCGCGCTCATGGCTGCAGCACGCCGGGGCGGAAGTCCTGGAGCTGGGGGTTGATCTCGCTCCCGGCCAGGTTGTTGGCGAAGTTGCACAGCGTCGCCAGGCTGATGCCCAGCACCACCTCCAGTGCTTGCGCGGGGGTGAAGCCGGCGTCGGTGAAGGCCTCCAGCTCGCCGTCGCCGACCGCGCCGCGGCTGGCGATGACGGCGCGGGTGAAGGCCACCAGCGCGTCGTAGCGCGTGTTGCCGGTGGCGCCGCGCTGCTGCAGGGCGACGACCGTGCGGCGGTCGAGGCCGACCTTCTTCAGCGCGATCGCCGAGTGGCCGCTGACGCAGAATTCGCAGCCATGCACGCTGGCGGCGGTGATCTGCACGACTTCGCGCTCGGCCAGCGTCAGGCTGGCGCGGGCGTTGATTTCACCGACGGTGAAATAGGTTTCGAGCGCGGTCGGGGCGTTGGCCAGCACGCCGATCAGGTTCGGCACGAAGCCGTTGCCGGCCAGCGCACGCTCGATGAAGGGGCGGCTGGCCTCGGGCGCGGTGTCGAGGGTCTGCAAGGGGAGCCGGGACATGGTGTTCGATCCTTGGTGTGGGTTGCGCCATTGTCCGAAGGGCGACGCGGCGGCGCTATGCGCGCCCGTCGCTGTTTCTTGCTCGATCGTCCAACGGCCGGACTGGACGTTCAGTGCATGCCGTGCGCGGCCTGCCGGCGCGCGCGCTGGTAGGCGCCGGGCTGTTCGCCGATGACCTTGTGGAAGGCGCGCGTGAAGGCCGCCGGCGACTGGTAGCCGACGCGCTCGGCGGCGCGGGTGACGCTGTCGCCGTCACGCAGGTGGCGCGCCGCGATGGTCATGCGCAGCGACAGCAGGAACTGTGCGGGCGGCTGGCCGCTGGCGTCGACGAAATGCTTGAAGAAGCTGGCGCGCGACATGTTGGCGATGCGCGCCATGTCGTCCACCGACCAGTCGCGGCCGGGGTCGCCCAGCAGCCGTTCGAGCAGCGGCGCGAACTGCGGCCGGCCCGCCACGGCCCACAGGCCGGCCTCGATCCGTTCCTGCGCGGCCATCTCGCGGATCAGGTAGAACAGCAGCAGTTCGGTCAGGCGCGCGATCAGCGGGGACGCCGCCGGGGTGTCGCGGTCCGCTTCCGCGCGGATGAGGTCGAACAGCGGCGCCGCGGCGCGCAGCGTGCCGGAGCCCACGCGCAGCACCAGCAGGTCGGGAAAGGATTCGACGAGGAAGGCCCCCGCCAGCCCGCGGAAGTCGAAGAAGCCGCAGGCCAGGCTGGTGCCGTCCGGCTGGACGGGCTGCATCGGCCGCATCGGGCGCGGCACGCAGTCCGGCCCCGGATGGCGTCCGGGCGTCAGGGAGTGGGGGCGGTCGCGCAACAGGAACACCGCGTCGCCTTCGCCCAGCGGCAGCGGTGCGGCCTCGCCGCCGAGGTGCAGGAAGCAGTCGCCGCGCAGCACGAGATGGAAGCTCGCTCGCGCGCGGCCGGCCGTCGAGGCGCGCCATGCGCCGCAATACTGGCCGACGTGGAAGACGGTGGTGTCGAGTTCGAGGCCGCTGACCAGCCAATGGACGAGTCGGTCGGTGTCGGGCTTCATGCGCGGTCGTCATCCGAGTGGATCGATGAGCGCGATTGTCCGCATGGGCCTGCGCGGCGGAACCAAGAAAATCAGCTTAGCTTTCCAGCGGCCGCAGAGGGCCGCAGCGGGGCGGCGGCCGTGGCGGCGGGCAGGCGCGGACCGTCCCGGGCCGCTCGATGGCGAGCCCGGCTGGATTCATGGTTTGCACGCATCGACGGAATCGAGCGATGATTCACGGCAGGGTTTCCGTTCCGGAAAAGCCGCAGGCACAGGCGCAAGGCCAAGGAGATCACCATGTTCAAGCAGGTCAGGCAGTCGGTTCTGGGGGTGTGCATGGTGCTGCTTGCGCTGCCGGGCCATGCGCTCGAAGTCGGCGACCAGGCCCCTGATTTCGATCTGCCCGGTTCCGACGGCAAGCGCTACACGCTGGCCGACTATCGCGGCAAGCAGGCCGTGGTGCTGGCCTGGTTCCCGAAAGCCTATACCTATGGCTGCACGATCGAATGCAAGTCGCTGGCCGAGAACGGCCATCTGATCCGCGAATACGACGTGGTCTACTTCATGGCCAGCGTCGACCCGCTGCTCGACAACAAGGGCTTTGCCGAAGAAACCGGCGCCGACTTTCCCTTGCTCAGCGATGAAGACAAGTCGGTGGCCAGGGCGTATGGCGTTCTGCACGGCAAAGGCCATGCGGAACGCCATACCTTCTACATCGGCAAGGACGGCAGGATTCTGCGCATAGACGACGAGGTCAGGCCCGCAAGCTCCGCCGAAGACATGGCGGCGACGCTGGGCCGGCTCGGAGTGGCGCGGCGCTAGCGCGCGGGCCGGCCGGGCGCTTCAGGCGGCGGCCGCCTTCGGCGCGTTCACGGTGCTGGCGTCGAACGGGCCGCCGGTGATCACCTGGTCCTGTATCGTCACCGGCTTCTTGCCGGGCAGCAGTGGGAACACCAGTTCGGCGAAGCGCCAGGCTTCCTCCAGGTGCGGATAGCCCGACAGCACGAAGCTGTCGACGCCTAGGTCGGCGTATTCCTTCAGGCGCGCGGCCACGGTCTGCGGGTCGCCGACCAGCGCGGTGCCGGCGCCGCCGCGCACCAGGCCGACGCCGGCCCACAGGTTGGGGCTGACTTCCAGCTTGTCGCGGCGCCCGCCGTGCAGCGCGGCCATGCGGCGCTGGCCTTCCGAGTCCATCGACGCGAAGCGGGCCTGGACCTTGGCGATGGTGTCGTCGTCCAGGCGGCTGATGAGCTTGTCGGCCTCGGCCCAGGCTTCCGCGTTGGTTTCGCGCACGATCACGTGCAGGCGCACGCCGAAGCGCAGCGTGCGCCCCCGGCTGGCGGCGCGGGCGCGCACGTCGGCGATCTTCTGCGCCACGGCCGCGGGCGGTTCGCCCCAGGTCAGGTAGGCGTCGACGTGTTCGGCAGCCAGGTCGTGGGCGGCATTGGAGGAGCCGCCGAAATACAGTGGCGGATGGGGTTTCTGCACCGCGGGGAAGAGCAACTGGGCGCCCTTCACGCGGTGGTGTTCGCCTTCGTGGTCGACCGTCTCGCCTTGCAGCAGGCGGCGCCAGATGCCGAGGAACTCGCTGGCCTCGCCGTAGCGCGCGTCGTGGTCGAGGAAGATGCCGTCGCCGGCCAGTTCTGTCGAGTCGCCCCCCGCGACCACGTTCAGCAGCAGGCGCCCGCCGGTCGCCTGGTCGAGCGTGGCGGCCATGCGCGCGGCCGCGGTCGGCTTGGTCAGCGCGGTGCGCAGCGCCACCAGCAGCTTCAGCCGGCGCGTCACCTGCGCCACGCTGCCCGCCACCACCCAGGGGTCGAGGCAGCCGCTGCCGGTCGGGATCAGGATGCCGTCGTAGCCCAGGTTGTCCGCCGTCACCGCGATCTGCTGCATGTACTCGATGGTGACCGGGCGGCCGGAGTTGGATTTGCCCAGGTAGCGGGTGTCGCCGGAGGTGGGCAGGAACCAGAAGATGTCCAGACTCATGTCGCGCGCCTCCCGTTCAGGCCGCGGCGCGCACGAACGGCGATACGTCCGGCGCGGCGCTTGCGCGTTTCCTGAGGAAAGGCCGCGCCCGCCCGGCGGCGAGGTCGATGCGCGCTTGCAGGGCGGGGCTGCTGACCTCGTAGTCGCGGATCTCGGCTTCGCTGCCATAGACGCCGATGGGCAGCGTGTGGGCCTGGAAGAAGCTGAACAGCGGGCGGAGCTGGTGCTCGATGACCAGCGCGTGGCGGTCGCTGCCGCCGGTGGCGGCGAGCAGCACCGGCACGTCGATGAGGGCGTTCTGGTCGACGAAGTCGAACAGGTGCTTGAACAGGCCGGTGAACGAGGCGCGATAGACCGGGCTCGCCACGACGAGGAAGTCGGCCGATTCGATCGCGGCGATGTCGGCCCTGACGTCGTCCGGCAGTTGCGAGGGATACAGCGCACCGGCCAGCCGCGGGCCGATGCTGCCGAGTTCGATCAGGCGCACGCTGATCGGGGCCTGTTCGCCCAGCGCGTCGATCAGCGCTTCGACGAGGCTCAGGGTGCGCGACGGGCGCTGCAGGCCGCCCGAGACGGCCACGACCTTGATCTGATTGCTCATGGGATTTCCTTTGAAGGTTCGGATTCGGGTCATCCGGCGCGGGCGGACGCGGGCGCGCCGCCATCGCACCTGCGTCACGGCTAGCTGGCCGAGGCCAGCGGGCCGGCGCCGTTGGCGATGCTCTCGCCGACCGGCCGGATCCGCCCCCTGGGGTTCTGCAGCGCGTCGCGGGTGGCGTTGGTGGCGCCGGCCGGGGTGACGGCGTCGAGCAGCGGCGTTGCCAGGTTCAGGTGCGGGAACACCAGTTCGGCGAAGCGGTAGGCCTCTTCCAGGTGCGGGTAGCCGGAGAGCACGAAGGTGTCGGCGCCCAGCGCGGCGTATTCCTTCAGGCGCTCGGCGATGATCTTGCCGTCGCCGACCAGCGCGGTGCCGGCGCCGCCGCGCACCAGGCCGACGCCCGCCCACAGGTTCGGCGCGACCTCCAGCCGGCTGCGGTCGCCGCCGTGCAGGGCGCGCATGCGGCGCTGGCCCTCGGAGTCGGTGTTGGCCAGCGATGCCTGCGCGCGCGCGATGGTGTCATCGTCGAGCCGGCTGATCAGTTCGTCGGCGGCCTGCCAGGCGGCGGCCTCCGTTTCGCGCGGGATCACGTGCAGGCGCACGCCGAAGCGGACCTGGCGGCCTTCCTTCTCCGCCCGCTTTCTGACGTCGGCGAACTTGCGCGCCACTTCCTCAGGGGGCTCGCCCCACGAAAGATAAAGCTCGACGTGGCGGGCGGCCGTGTCGTGGGCGCGGTCGGAAGAGCCGCCGAAGTACAGCGGCGGGTGGGGCTGCTGCAGCGGCGGATAGAGCTGGCGGGCGCCCTTCACCTTGACGTACTTGCCGTCGTAGTCGACGGTCTCGCCCGCCAGCAGGCGCCGCCAGACCTCGAGGAATTCGTCGGCGTGTTCGTAGCGTTCGTCGTGCCCGAGGAAGATCCCGTCGCCGGCGAGGTCGCCGGCGTCGCCCCCCGCGACCACGTTCACCAGCAGGCGGCCGTTGGACAGTCGGTCCAGCGTGGCCGCCTGGCGGGCGGCGACGGTCGGCGAAATGGTCGCCGGCCGCAGCGCGACGAGGAACTTCAGGCGCCGGGTGGTCGCGACCAGGCTGGAGGCGACGGTCCAGGCGTCCTCGCACGAGCGCCCGGTGGGGATCAGCACGCCGCCGTATCCCAGGCCGTCGGCGGCATGGGCGATCTGCTGCAGGTAGTGGAGGTCGACCGCGCGCGCCTGCTCGGCGGAACCGAGGAAGCGGCCGTCGCCGTGGGTGGGCAGGAACCAGAAGATGTCGAGGGGCTTGTCGCTCATGTGGGTGCTCCGGGAAAAGGGTGTGCGGATGTCGCGGCGGGGTCGTCAGGCGTAGAGCTGGGGGTCCGGCAGGTCGCCCTTGAGCGACCAGCGTCCGAGCATGTTGAGCTTGTAGTCGATCGGGTCGTGCAGCGTGTGGGTGCGCACGTTGCGCCAGAAGCGGTCGAAGCCCAGGCTCGCCTTGGTGCCGCGCGCGCCGGTGACGTCGAACAGTTCCTGGCTGACGAAGAGCCCGGCGCGGTGGGCGAGGACCTTCGATTCGGCGACGGCGACGGCGACCTCGGCGCGCTCCGCCGCGGTCAGCGCCGGGCCGCGGGCAAAGGCGCGGTCGGCCAGTTCGGCGGCGCGCTCGGCCAGCGCGCGGGCGCCGGCGATATGCACATGCATCTCGCCGAAGCGGTTCTGGGTGAACAGGTCGTCGACCGCGTGCTCGGCGCTGGAGGCCAGCCAGGGCTGCGCCTGGGTGTGGGCGTAGGTTTTCGCCTCGGCGAAGGCGCCCTCGGCGATGCCGAGGTAGAGATTGGTCAGCACCAGCTGGGCGAGGCAGTTGCGCAGCGTGTGGAAGGGCGTGGGCTCCTGCTCCGGCCACAGCAGGACGTTGCGCTCGGCCACCGGCACCTGGTTGAACGAGATCGAGTTGCTGTCGGTCTGGCGCTGGCCGATCGGGTTCCAGTCGTCCACGATGCCGATGCCTGGATGGGTGGTGGACACCACCGCCAGCAAGGGCCGCTGCGCCGCGTCGACCACCGCCGACAGCGTCATCAGATGCGCACCGACGGTGCCCGAGCAGAACGACTTGACGCCGTTCAACTGCAGCCCGGATGGGTTGCGCTGCGCCACCAGGCGGCGGTCGCGCGGATTCATGCCGTTGCCCCACCAGCACTGGTGCTCGATGGTGTGGCCGAGCAGGCGCGCGATCTGTTCCGGGTTGCCGTAGATGAGCACGGTCGCCACCTGCAGGTGGTGGAAGGCGAGCACGTGGCCGAGCGCGCTGTCGACCGAGGCCACCTTGCGCACGACGGCGTAGATTTCCTGCCAGCTCAGTTCGTCGCCGCCGAAGGCGCGCGGAATCGACAGGCGCAGCAGGCCGGCTTCGCGCAGCAGGGTTTTTTCGGCCGCCGCGTGGCCGCCGCGCGCGTCGCGCTCCACGGCGCTGCCGCGCAAGCGGGTGAGGATGTCGTCCAACGGAATGCTCATGGTCTGCTTGTTGCCGCTAGGGGGTGTCATGGGGCGGATGGCCTGCCTGCAGCAGCGCCGCATGCAGTTCGTCGCGTTCGAGGCAGGTGGGGCCGCCGCACAGCAGCTCCAGGTAGCGCAGGTTCTTGCGCGCGCCCTCGATGTCGCCGAGGGCGATGAAGAGTTCGCCCTGGTAGGCCAGCGCGGGGCGGTGGCCGGGGTCGAAGTGCAGCGCCTCGCGGTACCAGCGCCCGGCCTCTTCGTGCCGGCCGAGCTTGCGCAGGCTATAGCCGAGCAGGTTGTAGAGGTCGGCGTGCTGGACGGTCGCGCTCAGGGCCTGCAGCCCGGCGGCCGCGGCGGCGAATTCGCCGGCGTAGATCTGCGCGCGGAGGGGGGCCAGGTCGGGCAGGTCCGTCGCCGGTGGGATGTCCGCGGCGGCGGCGGCGCCGGCCAGCGCGAGGCCGGCCAATGCCGCC
>NZ_AMXE01000062.1 GCF_000310205.1 Thauera linaloolentis 47Lol = DSM 12138
CGCCCTGCCCGGCCTGCTGGCCGCCGCGCCCGGCGGCGACGCAGCCGCCGCCCTGGCCGCGCCGAGCGAAGCCGAAGACCTGCTCGCGGACTACGCCCGCCTCGGCTTCACGCTGGGCCGCCACCCGCTGTGCTTCGTGCGGGACGAACTGGCACGCCAGCGCTTCGTCACCGCCGCCGACATCGCCGGCGCGCCCGACCGCATGCTCGCCCGCGGCGCCGGCCTCGTCACCTGCCGCCAGCGCCCCGGCACGGCCAAGGGCACGCTGTTCATCACGCTGGAAGACGAAACCGGCCTGGTCAACGTCATCGTCCGCCCCGAGCTTTTCGAGCAGCAGCGCCGCATCCTGCTCGGCGCCCACCTGCTCGGGGTGTACGGCCAGATCAGCCGCCAGGGCGACGTGGTGCATCTGCTGGCAGGCCGCGCGGTGGATCATTCCAAGTTGCTGTGGGGGCTCGCGGCAAAGAGCCGGGATTTCCACTGAGAAGCGCTCGAAACACGCCGCCAAGGCAGGACGCCAGCCCGCCGCCCACCCGATGCCCGATCAGCCCCAGGCGCGCGTCGTCAGTTCATCCAGCGCCTCGATGATCCGGGCGCCCTGGTCGACGAGCGAGGCCACGGGCTCGCCAAGCGTTTCCTGCGGCACCGAAACGATCTCCAGCGGGTGCAGCACGACGGATACGCCTTCGATGACGAAAGTCGGGTTGAAACGTGGATGATCGATCGTGGGGAGATACGATTTCCGCACCAGAGGTACGACCACGCGGCGCTTGAAGCCGTCGAATATGGCCGATTGCACGACCACAACATAAGGAATGCCGTCGCGGTTCCGCCCGGGATTGCGATGAATGTCGAACTGCGCCATTTCAGAGCGTGGAGAACTCATCGGCAAACGAGCCATGCTTTTCGGCAAAAACGTTCCACGCAGCGGCAGAACGCCTGAGGCTGGCCGCCTCGGCCTGACGCAACTGCTGCTGCCGCAGCACGAAATCGGCCAGTAGCGACTCCACTTCTGCCGACAGGTTGCCGGTCAGGCTGCGCGCCCGTGCCACCAGGTCTTCGTTCAGCGACAGGTTGACCGGGCGCTTGGGCGCATTGATGTCGTAGACGGTTTTCATCGCAGTCCCCTTCGACGTTCATGCGCACCATATGCGCATGAACGTCGCCTTGCAAGCGCTGGCAGGCACGCCGTATCAGCGCCCAAGCTCGCCCATCGTCCATTCGACCAGTTCACCCGCCACGGCGGCCGACGCATGGCCGAAGCTCTCCACCACACGGGGCAACTCGGCACCCGTCGGGCGGTGCCGCGCCTCGAACTGGCGCGACGCGACGATGCGGCGGTCGTCGCGCTGCACGAGGCGGACATCCAGCCTGACCACCACTTCAGGCGCGCCGTCGCGGTATTCGCTCTGGAACGCCAGCAGGTCGCTGGCGATCTCGTAGTCGGCCTGCAAGCGCAGTTCGTCGCTGCTCAGGGCCGCGATGCGGCCGTCGGCGCGGAAAGCGTCGATGATGCGTTCGCGCACCAGCACCGGGGTGGGCTCGCTCCAGCTCGCGCCCTTGTAGACGCTCACGCGGTTGGCCTCGGGCACGACCACGATGCGCTGCCCGGACAGGCTGGCGCCGGTCACCGGCCGTGCGATGCGCAGCGCCACCGGCAGCGCCGCCTGCTCCGCCTTGCGCCACTCGGCCGGCGGCAGCATGTAGGTATCGACCGGCTCCGGGCGCGGCAGCACCGAACATGCCGCCAGGAACAGCAACGATGCGGCGGCGCAGGCCCGGCCCGCGGCAAGGCGCGGGAGACGCATGTCGAACTTGCGGAACTTCATGGTGTGAACTCCTTCACCGGCTCGAGGCCGAGCAGATAGTCAGCGGGCCGGCTCTCGAGCTGGCGGGTGATGAGGCGCAGCGAAGCCAGCGTGTCGCGCAGTTCCGACAGCGCGGGGCCGACCTCGGCCAGGCCGCGCACGCTGCTGTCGAGCGGGGCGCGGTTGTCGCTGACCAGCGTATCGACGGTGACCATGGCACGCTCGAAGGCCGCCATCGAGCGCTGTGCGCTCTGCAGCGTCTGCACCCCCTGCACATCGATCAGGCGGTTGGCGGTGCCGACCAGCTTCGAGGCCTCGCCCAGCGTCAGCGTGGCCTGTTCGCTGGCCTGCGAGAGCTGGCGCAGCGCCGAGGCGATCTCCTCGCGCTCGGCCGCGACCGCGCCGGTCGCCTGCTCCAGGCTCTTCAGCGTGTTGCCGATGCTGGCGATGTTGTCCGCCGAAAACAGTTCGCGCATCCGGAACAGCAGGTCGTTGACGTTGAGCATCACGTCCTCGCCTTCGGACATCAGCTTGGTGAAGGGCGATGGCGTGGCCACGATCACCGGCACCTCGTCTCCGGGCCGCAAGGGCACGCTGTTCGGGTTGCTGCCGCTGCTCAGGCGGATGATCGAGATGCCGGTGATGCCCGCCGGCATGAGCCGCGCCTGGGTGTCGCTGCGGACCGGCGCGGCGCTGTCGACACGGACGCGGGCGATCACCCGGTGGGGATCGTCAGGATCGAGCCGCAGGCTGGAGACATCGCCGATCTTGATGCCGTTGAACTCCACCGTGCTGCCCTTGGACAGGCCGCTGACGGCTTCCTGGAAGACGATGTCGTAGGCCTGGAACTGGGTGTCGCTGTGGTTCTTGCCAAGCCACAGCGCGAACAGCAGCGCTGCCCCGACCACCACCAGGGTGAAGAGGCCGATCAGCACGTGATGGGCACGTGTTTCCATTTCAGGTTTGCTCCGGTTGGGATTCGGTTTTCGGACCGCGCTGCAGCACCTGCGCGGCATCCGCGGCGGCACGGCCGCGCGGTCCATGGAAGTATTCGCGGATCCAAGCGTCGTCGGTGGCCGCCACGGCCGCGAGGCTGTCGTTGACCAGCACGCGCTTCTGCGCCAGCACGGCGACCCGGTCGGTGATCGTATAGAGCGTGTCGAGATCGTGGGTGACGATGAACACGCTCAGGCCGAGCGCGTCGCGCAGCGTGAGGATGAGCTGGTCGAAGGCGGCCGCGCCGATCGGATCGAGACCGGCGGTCGGCTCGTCGAGGAACAGGATGTCGGGGTCGAGGGCCAGCGCGCGCGCCAGCGCGGCACGCTTGACCATGCCGCCCGACAGGTCCGACGGATACTTGTCGCCGGCATCGGCCGGCAGGCCCGCCAGCGCGATCTTCAGCCGCGCCAGCTTCGCCGCCTCCGTCGCCGGCAGCCGGGCATGCTCGATCAGCGGCAGGGCGACGTTCTCGGTCACCGTCAGCGAGGAGAACAGCGCGCCTTTCTGGAACAGCACGCCGAAGCGCCGCTCGATCCGCGCGCGCTGCGCCGCCGGCAGGGTCAGCAGGTCTTCGCCGAACACGCTCACCTTGCCCGCCGCCGGACGGTTGAGCCCTACGATGGTCCGCAACAGCACCGACTTGCCGGTGCCCGAACCGCCGACCACGCCCAGGATCTCGCCGCGGCGCACATCGAGGTCGAGCTGGTCGTGCACCACCTGGGCGCCGAACTGGTTGCGCACGCCGCGTACCTCGATGATGTTCTCCACGTCCGCGCTCATCACCTGACCCGTTGTCACCAGCCCATCTCCATGCAGAACAGCGCCGCGACCGCATCGACCACGATCACCGTGAAGATCGACTGCACCACGGCCGATGTGGTGTGCTCGCCCACCGACTGCGCGCTGCCGCTGACCCGGAAGCCTTCCAGGCAGCCGATCACGCCGATCAGGAAGGCGAAGATCGGCGCCTTGGCCATACCGACGAGGAAGTGGTTGAGGCCGACGTTGTTCTCGATCACCGACAGGAACATCACCGGCGAGATGTCGAGCTTCGTCGCGCACACCAGCATGCCGCCGACGATGCCCGAGATCATCGCCACGAAGGTCAGCATCGGCAGCGCAAGCAGCAGCGCCGCCACCCGCGGCAACACGAGCAGCTCGACCGGATCGAGGCCCAGCACGCGGATCGCGTCCACTTCCTCGTTGGCGCGCATCGAGCCGATCTGCGCGGTGAAGGAACTCGCGGTGCGGCCGGCGACGATGATCGCGGTCAGCAGCACGCCGAATTCACGCAGGAAGGAATAGGCGATCAGGTCCACCGTGAAGATGCTGGCGCCGAACGCCGCCAGCACGGTCGCCCCCAGGAAGGCCACCACGGCACCGACGAGAAAGGTGAGCAGCGCGACGATGGGCACGGCGTCGAGCGCGGTGCGTTCCAGGTTGGCGACCAGCGAGGTGACGCGCCAGCGCCGCGGACGCAGCAGCACGGCAAACGCCGTCTCGAGCGTGATGCCGATGAAGCCCGCGATACCCACCACGTGGCTCCAGAAGGTCGTCATCGTCTGGCCGACGTGCTCGAGCACGTCGCCCAGCGCATGCCCCGATCCGGCAGGCGGGGACGGCTCGGTGGCGAGCGCGTCCGACACCGTCGCCAGCAGCGCGCGGCGCTCCGCGCCCAGCGGGCTTCCGGCCCCCGCCAGCCGCTGCAGGCGCTCCGCCCCCAGCAGCTCGTGCAGCAGGGCCACGCCGGCGGTGTCGAGCGCGCCCAGCGCAGCGGCGTCGACCTGCGTGCCGGCTTCGATCTGCCCCCGCAACGCAGCCACGCGCCCCGCGAGCGGACGGTAGTGCGCCAGCGTCCAGTCACCGCTCAGCACGAGGCGGCTCGCATCCGCAGCGCGGGACAAGTCCGCGGAACCCATCATCGAGTCAGCCAAGATGTCCCCTGCTCCGATATCCCGAAACCCGATGTCGCCCCTCGGGGCCAGCCTTCACCATGTCCTTCCTCCCACGTTTTCCATTTCACATCACGCAACATTTACCTGGCATCATGAAGCGGCCGGCCTGCAGGCATGGCGCTTGACGATGATATTTGACGGATGTTGGAATGCAAGTGCACTGCAGCATTCTTTTGCCCGGCCGCGACGGCCGCACCCCGCCCGCACGAAGCGGACGCAGCGGATGATCCGGGAGCATGTCCGAACCGAGAACCTGGCCCTCTGACCGGGAAATGCCATGAAAACCGAAACCAGAACCAAGACGGCATGGATCATCGCCGCCCTCCTCGCCATCGCGGCCGCCGCCGCATGGCAGTTCCTCGGACGGGAGAACGACGACGGCAGCTTCGTTTCCGGCAACGGCCGCATCGAGGCGACCGAAGTCGACGTCGCCGCCAAGGCCGCCGGGCGCGTGCAGGACATCCTGGTCAACGAAGGCGACTTCGTCACCGCCGATGCGGTCATCGCCCACATGGACATGAAATCGGTCGAGGCCCAACTCGCCCAGGCGCGGGCCGAGGTCGCCAACGCCCGCAGCGCCCGCGAGACCGCGCTCGCCCAGGTCGCCCAGCGCAAGGCCGACGTGGCGATGGCCGAGGCGGTGCTGGTCCAGCGCCGCTCCGAACTCGACATCGCGCGCAAGACCAGCGCCCGCTCGCAGGCGCTGCGCGCCGACCGCGCCATCTCCGAGCAGGTCGCCGACGACAACGTCGCGCGCGTGCGCAACGCCGAGGCCAACATCAACGTCGCCCATGCCCAGATCGCCGCCGCCCAGGCCGGGGTCAAGGCGGCCGACGCCCAGGTCGAGCAGGCCGATGCGGCGATCGAGGCCGCCGCGGCCGTCGTCACCCGGCTGGAGACCGAACTCGCGGACGGCGTGCTGAAGGCGCCGCGCAGCGGCCGCGTCCAGTACCGCGTGGTGCAGCCGGGCGAAGTCATCGGCAGCGGCGGCAAGGTCGTCAGCCTGGTCGACGTCGGCGACGTGTACATGACCTTCTTCCTGCCCGAAATGGCCGCCGGCCGCGTCGCCCTCGGCACCGAAGCGCGCATCGTGCTCGACGCCGCGCAGCACTACGTGATCCCGGCCAACATCTCCTACGTCGCCAGCGTCGCGCAGTTTACGCCGAAGACGGTCGAAACCCAGAGCGAACGCCAGAAGATGGTGTTCCGCGTCAAGGCGCGCATCGACCCCGAACTGCTGGCGAAATACCCCGAACACGTCAAGACCGGCCTGCCCGGCGTCGCCCACGTCCGCCTCGACGACACCAAGCCCTGGCCCGATACGCTGCAGACGAGGCTGCCGTGAGCCACGGCGCAGGCCCGGCGCCGGTCGTCCGTCTCGCCGGCGTCGAGCACCGCTACGGCGGCACGCTGGCCGCCGACGATGTCACGCTCGACATCCCGGCCGGCCGCATGGTCGGCTTCATCGGCCCCGACGGCGTCGGCAAATCCACCTGGCTCGGGCTGATCGCCGGTGCGCGCCAGATCCAGAAAGGCAGGGTCGAGGTGCTCGGCGGCGACATGGCCAGCGCCCGCCACCGCGGCGCCGTCTGCCCGCGCATCGCCTACATGCCGCAGGGGCTGGGCAAGAATCTGTACCCAACGCTGTCGGTGTTCGAGAACATCGACTTCTTCGGCCGCCTGTTCGGCCAGCCGCGCGCCGAGCGCGAGCGCCGCATCGCCGACCTGCTCGCCTCGACCGGCCTCGCCGGCTTCGCCGACCGCCCGGCCAACAAGCTGTCCGGCGGCATGAAGCAGAAGCTCGGCCTGTGCTGCGCGCTGGTGCACGACCCCGATCTGCTGATCCTCGACGAGCCTACCACCGGCGTCGATCCGCTGTCGCGCCGCCAGTTCTGGGAACTGATCGCCCGCATCCGCGGCCGGCGCCCGGGCATGAGCGTGCTGGTCGCCACCGCCTACATGGAAGAGGCCGAACAGTACGACTGGCTGGTCGCGGTCGACGCCGGCCGCGTGCTGGCCACCGGCAGCCCGGCGGAACTGCGCGCCAGGAGCGGCGCCGACACGCTGGAAGACGCCTTCCTCGCCCTGCTCCCCCCCGAGCGGCTGGGCGACCACACGCCGCTGGCGATTCCCCCGCTCAGCGCGGGCGAGATCGTCATCGAAGCGCGCGACCTGCAGATGCGCTTCGGCGACTTCGTCGCCGTCGACGACGTCAATCTGCAGGTGCGGCGCGGCGAGATCTTCGGCTTCCTCGGCTCCAACGGCTGCGGCAAATCGACGACGATGAAGATGCTCACCGGCCTGCTGCCCCCGACCCGGGGCGAAGCCCGCCTGCTGGGCGAAGTCCTCGACGCCCGCAACATCGACACGCGGCGCCGGGTGGGCTACATGTCGCAGGCCTTTTCGCTGTATGGCGAACTGTCGGTGCGCCGCAACCTGCAACTGCATGCCGACCTGTTCAACCTGCCGCAGGCCGAAGCCGACGCCCGCATCGCCGAACTGGCCCGGCGCTTCGACCTCGCGCCGATCATGGACGACATCCCGGAGGCGCTGCCGCTGGGCATCCGCCAGCGCCTGCAACTGGCGGTCGCGGTCCTGCACCGGCCCGACGTCCTGATCCTGGACGAGCCGACCTCGGGCGTGGACCCGGTGGCCCGCGACCACTTCTGGGAGCTGATCATCGACCTGTCGCGCAAGGATGGCGTGACGATCTTCATCACCACCCACTTCATGAACGAGGCCCAGCGCTGCGACCGTATCTCGCTGATGCACGCCGGCCGCATCCTGGCCAGCGACGCCCCCGCCGCGCTGGTCGCACGGCGCGGCGCCAGCACGCTGGAAGATGCCTTCGTCGGCTACCTGGCCGAGGCGAGCGGGGTGAAGCTGTCCTCCCCCGGCGAGGACTGCCGCCACGCCGAAGCGCCAGCCGCCACCGCCGCCCCCGAGGCCGAGCCCCCGCTCCCGGCCGGCCAGACAAAGCCGCACCTGGCCCGCTTCAGCCTCGCCCGCCTGCTCAGCTTCAGCATGCGCGAAGCGACCGAACTGCGGCGCGACCCCTTCCGCCTGACGCTGGCGCTGCTCGGCACCGTGATCCTGATGCTGGTGATGGGCTACGGCATCAGCACCGACGTGGAAAACCTGAACTACGCCGTGCTCGACCTCGACCGCAGCACCACCAGCGAGAGCTACACCCTCAACATCGCCGGCTCGCGCTACTTTCAGGAACGCCCATCGCTCGAGAGCCACGCCGACATCGACCGCCGCATGCGCACCGGCGAACTGGCCATGGCGCTGGAGATTCCACCCAACTTCGGGCGCGACCTCGCGCGCGGCGCGCGGCCGGAAATCGGCGTCTGGCTGGACGGCGCGATGCCGATGCGGGCCGAAGTCGCGCGCGGCTACGTCATGGGCGTGCACGCGCAGACGCTCTCCGAAGCGGTCACGGCCGCCACCGGCAGCGCCCCCGCCGCGCTCGCCGACATCGCCGTGCGCTACCGCTACAACCCGGAAATGCGCAGCCTGATCGCCATGGTGCCGGCCGTCATCCCGATGCTGCTGGTCTTCATCCCGTCGATGCTGACCGCGCTGGGCGTGGTGCGCGAGAAGGAGTTGGGCTCCATCCTCAACGTCTACACCACGCCGGTGACCAAGCTCGAATTCCTGCTCGGCAAGCAACTGCCCTACATCGCGCTGTCGATGCTCAACTGCGTGCTGATGTTCGTGCTCGCGCTCACCTTGTTCGACGTGCCGTTCAAGGGCAGCCTGCCGGCCTTCTTCATCGGCGCCCTGCTCTACGTGACCGCGACCACCGGCCTCGGCCTGCTGATGTCGACGCTGACCAACAGCCAGGTCGCGGCGATCGCCGGCACCTCCATCGGCACCCTGCTGCCGGCGATCCAGTTTTCCGGCATGCTCGACCCGGTTTCCTCGCTCGAAGGCGGCGGGGCGGTGCTGGGCAGGATCTATCCGACCACCCATTTCCTCGACATCAGCCGCGGCACCTTCGCCAAGGCACTCGACTTCGGCGACCTGGGCGGCGCCTTCATCCCGCTGCTGGTCGCCATTCCGGTGCTGACGCTGCTGTCCACGCTGCTGCTGAAGAAGCAGGCGCGCTGAAGGGAAACGCCATGGCCACGCGCAACAGCACCCTGCACAACACTTGGCACCTGGGCATCAAGGAATTCCACAGCCTGCTGGGCGACTGGACGATGCTGTTCCTGATCGTGTTCATGTTCACGGTGTCGGTCTACGCCGATGCCCGCGCCAAGCCCGAAAGCCTGCACCGCGCCTCGATCGCCGTCGTCGACGAAGACCAGTCGCAATTGTCCGAACGCATCCTCGCCGCGCTGCAGCCGCCGCAGTTCATCGTGCCCGAGCGCATCGGCCTGTCCGACATCGACCGCAGCATGGACGCCGGCCTGCACACCTTCGTGCTCGACATCCCGCCCAACTTTCAGCGCGACGTGCTGGCCGGGCGCGCGCCCGCGCTGCAGCTCAACGTCGACGCCACGCGCCAGAGCCAGGCGCAGACCGGCACCGGCTACATCCAGAGCATCGTCAACGACGAGATCCGCGCCTTCGTGCAGCGCTACCGCAGCACCGCGGCGCAGCCCGTGCAACTGGTCGAGCGCGCGATGTTCAACCCCAACCTCAACGCCGGCTGGTTCGGCGCGATCACCGCGATCATCAACAACATCACCATGCTCGGCATCATGCTCACCGGCGCCGCACTGATCCGCGAACGCGAGCACGGCACCATCGAGCACCTGCTGGTGATGCCGGTGACGCCCTTCGAGATCATGCTGTCCAAGGTGTGGTCGATGGGCGTGGTGGTGCTGGTGGCCTCGTCCTTCTCATTGCAGCTCATCGCCAAGGGCCTGCTCGGCGTCGTCGTGCCGGGCTCGGCGCTGCTGTTCGGCCTCGCCACCCTGCTCTATCTGTTCGCCGCCGCGTCGATCGGCATCTTCATGGGCACCGTTGCGCGCAACATGCCGCAGTTCGGCCTGATGGCGATTCTCGTGCTGCTGCCGCTGCAGATCCTGTCTGGCGCGCTGACGCCGCTCGAAAGCATGCCGGAATTCGTCCGCTGGCTGATGTCGCTGACGCCCACCACCCACTTCGTCAGCCTCGCCCAGTCAATCCTGTTCCGCGGCGCCGGCATCGACGTGGTGTGGCCCACCTTCATCATGGTCGCCGTGATCGGCGGCGCCTTCTTCGCCCTCGCCCACCACCGCCTGCGCAGTACCATCGGCAAGATGCAGAGCTGAACCCCCGGTCGAACCCATCACGCACGAATCAGAGGACTCACCCATGTCGGCACTCTTCCAGCCCTTCAGATTCAAGGACGCCACGCTCCGCAACCGCATCGCCATCCCACCGATGTGCCAGTACATGGCCGCCGACGGCGTCGCCAACGACTGGCACCGGGTGCATTACCCGGCCCTGGCGCGCGGCGGCGCCGGCCTGCTCATCGTCGAGGCCACCGCCGTCGCACCGGAAGGGCGCATCACCCACGGCTGCCTGGGCCTGTGGAACGACACTCAGGCCACGGCCCTCGCACCCATCGCCGCGTCCATCAAGGCCGCCGGCGCCGTGCCCGGCATCCAGATCGGCCATGCCGGCCGCAAGGCCAGCGCCAACCTGCCGTGGGAAGGCGACGACCACATCACCGACGGCAACCCTGGCGCCTGGCCGACGATCTCACCCTCGGCCACCGCCTTCGGCGCCAACCTGCCGAAGATCCCGCGCGCCATGACGCTGGACGACATCGCCCGCGTGCGCGCGGACTTCGCCGCCGCAGCCCGACGCGCGCGCGACGCAGGCTTCGAGTGGCTGGAGCTTCATTTCGCCCACGGCTACCTGGGGCAGAGCTTCTTCTCGGTGCACGCCAACCAGCGCGGCGACGCCTATGGCGGCAGCGCCGAAAACCGCGGCCGTTTCCTGCTCGAGACGCTCGCCGCCGTGCGCGCGGAATGGCCGGAGAACCTGCCGCTCACCGCCCGCTTCGGCGTCATCGAATACGACGGCCGCGACGAGGAAACGCTGGCCGAAGCCATCGACCTGACCCGCGCTTTCAAACGTGGCGGGCTCGACCTGCTGAGCGTCAGCGTCGGCTTTTCCACACCGCAGGCCGACATACCCTGGGGCCCCGCCTTTCTCGCCCCCATCGCCGCCCGCGTGCGCGAGGAAGCCGCCATCCCGGTCGCCTCGGCCTGGGGCATCGGCACGCCGGAACTGGCCGAAGCCGCCGTCGCCAACGGCCAGCTCGACCTCGTCATGGTCGGCCGCTCCCACCTCGCCAACCCGCACTGGCCGATGCACGCGGCAAAAGCGCTGAAGGTCGAGCGCCCGACCTGGGTGCTGCCGGCGCCGTATGCACACTGGCTGGAGCGGTATCGCACCGAGTGAAGCGTGCGTGGAGCCGGGGCATCGGCTCCACGGCCAGCCGCCCCGAACCTTACAGAAACGGCGCCCGGCACATCCGCGATCTACCGGCCGGCGCTGCCACGCATGGAAATTGCCACCACCGCCGACACCATGGATAATTGAGATTACTTCTCATTTCATGATATCCATGAGCGACCGCGCCGACTCATCAAGCGACCTCGCCGACGCCTTTGCTCACTGGCAACCCAAGCTGTTGCGTACGCTTTTCCGGCGGCTGGGCAATCGCGCCGACGCCGAGGACATCGCCCAGGAATCCTTCCTCCGCCTCGCGGCTGCCGGCAAGGCGCTGCCGCTCGACGAACAGGGCCCCTACCTGCAGCGAATCGCCCAGAATCTGTGGCACGACCAGTGGCGAAACAGCCCGGCCCGGCAACAGATCGAGGTCGTCGCCTACGACGATTGCGAGATGATGGCCGAGGGCGCCACCACCGATGGCACCTGCCCCTGCACCCGCACCGAACAGCGCCAGCGCCTCGAACGCCTGCAACAGGCACTCGATGAACTTCCCGAACGCCAGCGCGAAGCTTTCGTGCTGCACCGTTTCGACGGCCTGTCCCAGGAGCAGGTCGGCGAGCGCATGGGCATCTCCCGGCGAATGGTCGTCAAGCATCTCGCCCGCGCCTTTGCCTATTGCGAGATTCGCGTTCACTATTCCAGCCTGGAACAAATGGAACGCCTGCATCCCGCCGCGGCAAGGCGCGTGGATGACGACTCATGACCCCCCTCGCCCCGAACGTCCAACTCCACGAAGCCGCCGCCGAGTGGTTCCTGCGCCGCAGCGAGACGCCATGGACACCGGCCGACGAGACGGCGTTCGCCGAGTGGCTGGCTGCCGATCCGGCGCACCAGCAGGTCTACGCCAGCCTCGCCCGCACTTGGGACGACTTTTCCAGCGTCCAGCGCCCGGCACTGGCCGCGGATAGCGCGGCTGAAACATCCGACATTTCGGCCGGCCAGGCCGCCAGTACGCCCCGCTCCGCGCCCAATCCGCGCAGGCGCTGGTTCCAAGGCCTGTTCGGCGGCCTCTCCATCCCGACCGCCGCCACCGCCTGCCTCACATTGGTGGTCGGCGGCTGGTTGGCCTGGAACAACATCCCCCGCTACAGCGTGGAACTCGCCACCGCACACGGCCAGACCGAGCGGTTCGACCTGCCCGACGGCTCCAGCGCCGTCCTCAACATGGACAGCCAGGTGCAGGTCCGCTATTACCCCGGCCGCCGTACGGTTCAGCTCAGCCGCGGCGAGGCCTTCTTCCGCGTCGAGGCGGGGCCGGAGCGCCCGTTCACCGTGCGCACCGGCAACAGCGAGGTGCGCGTCATCGGCACCGCCTTCAACGTCCGCGCCATACCGCCCGGGCTGAGCGTCAAGGTACTCGAAGGCCAGGTCGAGGTCCGCATCGACACGTCCTCCAAGCAAGCGCCGGTACGGCTTGCCGCACGGCAAGGTCTCCTCTTCGATCCGGTCGGCATGCGCTACCAGACCACGGCCTTGCTCGCCGAAACCGTCGGCGACTGGCGCGACGGCCAACTCATCTTCCGCCGCAGCCGTCTCGCCGAGGTCGCCGAAGAGCTCGGCCGCTACCTCGGTCAGCCGGTCGAACTGCGCGGCAAGGGCATCGCCGACCTGCGCGTCTCCGGCTACGCGGCCACCCAGGCCCCGCAAGCCTTCCTCGAATCCCTGCCCGATCTGTTGCCGGTGCGGGTACAGAAACGGAACGATGGGACGTACGTAATCGTCAGCCGCTGAACAGCTGCAGTTTTTTTCGCCGGCAAGGTTCCCACTTTTCCGCAAATACCGTTCTAGCTATCAGAGCCCGGTTTTTCCGGGCCCGACGGCTGCCAGCCACGTCACGGAAGAATCCAGACTCTAGCCACCGGCCGCTTTTGCTGCACGCCATGTCCACATGGCGTACTTCCGAAGCGCGACGGGGATCGCGCTTCATCTCGATGACGGATGGAGTCGTAATGCAGGCAAACACATTCAAGGGGCGGCTGCTGGCCGCACATCTGCGCGGTTGCGCGGCGGCATTCAGGCCGGCGACGGTTTCGCTGATGGTGGCATCGGCGCTGGCGGTGATGGCCGCGCCGGCCAGCGCTCAGGAAGCGCGGATCGAATTCGACATTCCGGCCCAGGCGCTGGACGGCAGCTTGCGTGCTTTCTCGCAGCAAGCCAAGACCCAGGTGCTGTTCGACGAGGCGACCGTCGCCGGACTTCGAGCGCCCGCCCTCAAGGGCAACTACGCTGCACACGAAGCCCTAGCGCGCCTGCTGGCGGGAAGCGGCATCGCGGCAAACCTGTCGCGGCCAGGGGTGTTTACCCTGAAGCCGGCAACAAGCTCGCGGGACACCACGCTCGCCCCGGTGATGGTGGTCGATCGGCCCGAATGGGTCATCGATCACGAGTTGCTGGACAAGATGCCGAATAAGTCCAGTTCCATCGAAGGCGCGCTGGCCCTCCACTCCCAGGTACAAACCAGCAACAGCGCGGAACGTTCGATGCAGGGCGGTGAAATCAAGCCGCCGCAGATTTCCATCTCGGGCGGCAAGCCCTACGAAAACCGTTACGTCATCAACGGCCTGGGCAACAACAACTACGTCGCGCCCCCCACCTCCAGTTCGGGCCTGGCCTCGAACGGCAGCGTACAGTCGGCCTACCTCGACGACGTCAAGGTCGGCAGCCAGCCGATGGGCATGGCGCAGTCCTACAACCTCGACCCCGACCTGCTCGACAACATCGAGTTGCACGACTCACGCATCCCGGTCAATCACGGCGGCTTTACCGGCGGCGTCGTCTCCGCTGAAACGCGCAAGCCCGACCCCACCCGCTTTGGCGGCAAGGTCCGTTGGGGCCACAACCGCAGCGGCTGGGACAAACGCTTCTACGATGAATCGGGGCTGCGCGGCGAAGCCTTCGACGAATCGTTCAGCGCCCTGCGCCAGCCGGAATACACCCGCAACACCGGCGGCTTCATGCTCAACGTGCCGCTCAACGAGCGTTTCGCGGCCATCGTCTCGTACGACAAGACACTGTCGAAGATCCCGCTCAAGTATACGGCCCTGTCCGCCACTACGCTCTCTGCCGAAACCGCGAAAACCAAGGAGCAGACCCGTTCCGCCGAAACCTTCTTCACCTCGATCGGTGGCCGCACCGAATCCGGCCTGGACGTGGACCTGACCGGTGTCTATTACAAGTACAACGGCAACTACTTCAACCCGCGCGCCATCAATTCGGAATGGGAGCAAGAACAGCGCACCTACGATTTCGCCCTGAACCTGTCAAAAGACCTGGCCGCCGGCAAGGCTAGCGCCAAGTTCAAGTACGGCAACATGGTTTCCAACCGCGAGGTCGAATCCAACGTCTACAAACCCTGGTACACCTATGGCGAAACCAACTGGGGCGCTGCCACGTCTTGCACAAACACCAACATCCTTTCCAATGGCATGTTCTCGGGCTGCACGTTTTCCGCTGACAGCAACACGTTGGCGAACGATCTGGATTTCAAGCAACGCACCTTCCAGACGGCTCTGGATTTCGAGTTCAACGAACTGCAACTGGGCACCACCACACACCGTTTCGCGGTCGGCCTGAACAACGAAATCGTCAAGGGCGAAGCCATAGGCGGCGAGGCCGTCCAGTACAACCTCGGCCTGGCGGCCCTCAACGGTCCGCTCGCTTCCGGCCAGGATGGCGTGAGCTACAACAACGCCAGTACCGCCGGCGCGCTCCGTGACCAGTATTTTTACCAGAAGAGCGTATACGCCAGCTTCGACCGCGACGCCAAGGTGCAGACCTGGTCGTTGTGGCTGCAGGACACCGTCACCTTCTCCGACTTCATGTTGCGTCCCGGCATCCGCGTCGATTATGACGACCAGTTCCGGAACACCAACATCGCGCCGCGACTCGCCGGTAGCTGGAACGTGCTCGGCAAGAACGTCGCCATGCTGCACGCCGGGCAGGCCCGCTACTACGGCGGCCCCAACCTCTACTACTCCCTGTTCCAGGCCTCGGGCGGCGCTGCCATGTACAGGCGCGGTCTTCCCGGCACCATCGGCGCCGATGGTTTGGCCCACTGGACACAGACATCGAGCGGCTCTGTCGGCGCGGAATACCAAGCCGAAGACCTGAAAACGCCGTATTCGGACGAAACCAGCCTCGGCTTCGATCTGAAGCTCCAGGGTGGTTTCCTCGTCAACTACGACTACGTCTACCGCAAGGGCAAGGACGGCATCATGCGCCGGTTCAAGCAGGACGGCGCCTACGCCGCCACCAACGATGGCGAGAACACCTATACCGGCCACACCATCTCGATCTCCAACAACTACTTCAAGAACCACTTCTTCCGCCTCAGCACCACCTTCGCCGACAGCCAGTCGAACTACCTCGACTACACGGCGGACAGCGCCAGTTGGTCAGACCTGACCAACATGATCGATCGCTCCCGCGTCATCTACAACGACAAACTGATCGACGCCAACGAATTGGACATGAGCAACTTCAACCGTCCACAGCAGATCGTCGGCCTGTGGAGCGCCACGCTGTCGGAGCGCGTCCACCTGGTGACGACCGGCATCTGGACGCGGAAAACCGACGTGCTGGTCAACGGCCCCCGGGTTACGCTCAATGACGGCTGGCGGGTCAATTCCTACACCAAGGGCAAACTGCCTTCCCGCTTCACCGTCGACATGTCCCTGGGCATCGACCTGTACCGCAGCAAGGAACAGAATCTGCGGGCCACGGTGGACGTATATAACGTGTTCAACCGCAAGCTCCAGAACGGTATCGGCTCATACACCGTCAGCGGCCAGCCGGTGTTTTTCGACTATTACGCGCCGGGCCGCTCGGTTGCGGCCAAGCTGGAATACAGCTTCTGAACGTGACGAGTGCGACGCAGGCCGCGTCCGTGGCGCCGTTGATCGAATGCGACCAACTGCGCCACGGCTACGCCGGAAAACAAGTGCTGAACGGTTTGTCCTTCCAGGTCCGCAAGGGCGGCATCTACGGCTTGCTGGGGAAGAACGGCGCCGGGAAAACCACCACGATCAATATCCTGATGGGTTTCCTGGAGCCGTCCGGCGGCCGCTGCCGGGTGCTGGGCGATCCCAGCCACCGGCTGCGGCCGGAGACGCGCCGCAAGATCGGGCTGCTGCATGAAGGCTTCACCCAGCACGACTTCATGACGATTGCAGAACTGGAGAAGTTCTACCGCCATTTCTACCCTCACTGGCAGCCCCAGGTATTCGCGCAACTGGTGCAGAAACTGCAGGTGCCGGCAAGCCGGCGTCTGTCGAAGCTGTCATTCGGGCAGCGCTCGCAGGTGTGCCTGGCGCTGGTCATGGCGCAACGGCCCGAGTTGATGATCCTGGACGACTACTCGATGGGCCTGGACGCCGGCTACCGCCGGCTGCTCCTCGACTACCTGCACGCCTATGCGCGGGAGTACGGCACGACGATCCTGCTGACCTCGCATGTCGTGCAGGATCTCGAACGCCTGATCGACCACATGTTCATCATCCAGAACGGCAGCCTGCTGTATTCGGCCGAGCGGGGGCGCTTCTTCGAATCGCTCAGGCAATGGCGCTTCCGGCGCACCCCGCAGGCCGACCTGCTGGAAAAGACGGATCTGCTGACCAGCGTCGAACATATCGGCAGGCACAGCATCGTCTGCTCGTTCCACGACGAGGCGCAGGTGCGCCAAGCCTTGCGGCAGAAAGATGTCGCCCTGGAGGACTGGCAGGAAATCCCGCTCGGCTTCGAGGATGCCTTCCTTAGCCTGACCGGCAAATACTGAATAACGAGGCCATGAAGAATACGCATGCATCGATGGCCGTACGCGGTTTGCTGTACAAGGAATGGATCAAGCTGCGCTACCTCGGGCTGCTGCCGTTTGCACTGCTGCTGATCGCGCTGGGCGATTCGTTCTACGACATGCACGGCTTGAAGTCGGCCAATGGCGGACAGGCCCTGTGGCATGCGGTGATATTCCGTTCGCACATGCCTTTCGAGCCGATGCGATACCTGCCGCTGTCGTCGGGCATCTGGCTGGCCGCCGTCCAGTTCGCACCCGAATGCCTTAACCGGCGGCTGCGGCTGTTCTTCCACCTGCCGGTTGATGAGCACAAGGCCCTGTGCCTCATCCTCGGGCTGGGCGCGGGGCTGTTGTCGGCGCTGACCGGCGGCCTGTGCCTCGCCCAGGCCGCCCTCATCAGCCTGTTCATGCCCGTCGAAGCCGCCCGGCTATCGATCCTCGCCCTGACCCCCTGGTGCCTGGCGGGTTTTGTCGCCTATGCAGTCACGGCGCTGATCTTCATCGAAACCTCGCCCGTGCGGCGGCTGTGGCATGCGGGCATCGGCGCGGTATTCGTGCTGGCGCTGACCGACGCCCGCGGCTATGGCAGCCACGTCGACGGCCTGCCGTGGTTCGGCCTGATCGCTGCACTGTGGTTCGCCGCCATCGGCAACGTGCTCGAGCGCGCCAAGAGAGGAGGTGGATCATGATGCTGATTTCACGTCTGGCGCTGGCAGTCCTGTCCGTGCTGGCCCTGGCGAGAATACTGCCCGGCTACGTCGGGCAGGTGTTTCCCAAGGATTACGAGACCGTCCTCATTGCCTACGGCGCTGACCCGCAGCGCCTGATATTCAAACACTACCGCAGCGGCAAATGGTCCTACAGCGATGACGGAGGCAATTCCCTCACCGAGGATGAAGTGCGCACGGCGCTACCCTTCGCCCATTTCCGCGAACTGGAAAGGCTCGGCAGGTTGCCCGGCGAAGTTGCCGGCTGGCCGTTCGATCCCGAAGCCGTCGCCAGGTACGGAACCCGCATGCGGCTGACGCCGCGTCAGCTGGACAAGCCCGATTTTTCCCTCTACACGCTGATGGAATCCGAACCGGGCGCCACGGGGCTGCAGGTCCCGCCCGACATGTTCCGCATGACGGAGCGCATCGAGTTCATCGACGCGGCGTCGAACCGAATCGACGAAGCCAAGAGCCAGCGCTACAACCGAGCCCTGGCCGAAGCTGGATTCACCCACCCCGCCAGACTGGCCGGAGACAATCCGAGCACGCAAAAAAACTACGACAACGGCGTTCTGCTGGTGGATGCCGAATGGCGGGTGTTCCATCTCTGGCAAGTCGGGGGCGAGCCACGGGTGGCGCGCACCGACACCGTCCTGCCGCCATCCGCGCTTGCCATCCGCGTGCTGCAGCACCCCGGCCGCGAATACCACGGCATCGTCACATTGCCGGATCAACTGCTGTTCCTGGATTGGGAACAGCACGCCCCACACCGCCTGCCGCTGGACGGCCACCTCCCTGCGGTCGAGTCCCTATCCGTCGAAGAAACCCCTTTGAGCTGGGAGTTTTCCCACACCCGGAATGAGACGGGCACGCGGAAGTTCGTCCTGACCGACCGGCAGCTCGCCCCCTTGCTGCGCCATACCTGGCACGAAGGCGATACCGATGCCGGCAAGCGGGCCATGCGCGCCAAGGCCATGGGATTCCTGTTTCCTTTCAAGCTCGAATTCCACATCGACGAACGCACCCAGCACAGCCTGTACTTCAGCACCTTCGGTGCGCCGTGGTGGGTGACGATGGCGGGTATTGCCAGCGCGCTGTGCGCCAGCATCCTGTGGTGCCTACGACGCCACGGCCGTCTGCCGCATGGGCTGGATCTGTTGTTCGTGCTGCTCACCGGCTGGCTCGGCGCGATCACGCTGGCGGTGCTCGGCCCCCTGATGCGCAGCCATCCCGGCTTGCCAGCCTGGCGGAACACGTCGCCTATGCAGCCCTGACTGCCACGGCCAGACGGCCAACCGCTTCGGCAACCGCACGCTCCTCCAGGTTGCCGTAACCGAGCACCAACCCATTGCACGCCAGCGGCGGCCGGGAGAATCCGGACAGCGCCCTCACACCCAGCCCCAGCGCAGCAGCGCGGCGGGCCGCTTCGACATCCGGCACCGCATCCGGCAGCCACAGCACCAGATGCAGGCCGGCCTCGCCGCCTGACAGTTCCACCCGCTCGCCGAAGGCAGCGACCAACGCAGAGCGCAGCGCCTCCTGCCGCGCAGCATAGCGAGCGCGCATGCGCCGCAGGTGGGCGGCGTAGTGGCCGCGCAGGATGAAATCGGCCAGCGCGCGCTGCTCGACGCCCTGGCCGGCGCGCGTCGCCATCGCGGCGGCGCGGGCGAAGTCGGCGGCGACGTGCCGCGGCAGCACGGCATAGCCCAGGCGCAGCCCCGGATAGAGCGTCTTGCTGAAGGTGCCGAGATAGACCACGGGCGCATCGGGCCGCAGGCCGAACAGCGCGGGCGGCGCCGGCCCGCCGCGGCGGAATTCGCTGTCGTAGTCGTCCTCGACGATCCAGGCGCCGGCCTGCTGCGCGCGCGCGATCAAGTCCAGACGCCGGGCCAGCGACATGACGCGGCCGGTGGGGTACTGGTGCGAAGGCGTGGCCATGACCAGGCGCGGGCGGTGCTCGTGCCAGTCGCGCTCGGTCGGCGCCAGCCCTTCGGCATCGACGGCAACGTCGTACACCCGCAGCCCGGCCAGGCCGAAGGCGGCGCGGGCGGCGATGTAACCGGGGTTCTCCACCCACACCGTTTCGCCCTGGTCGGCAAGAAGGCGGGCGCAAAGATCGAGCGCGGCCTGCGCGCCGCTGGTGACGACGACCTGCCCGGCATCGACAGGCAGGCCGCGCACGCTGGTGAGGTGGCCGGCCAGGGCCTCGCGCAGCGCCGGATCGCCGCCGTCGCGGGCATAACCGAGCTGCCGCCAGTTCACCTCGCGCCAGGCGCGTTCCAGGCAGGCCCGCCAGGCACGGAAGGGAAAGGCGCCGTAATCATGCACGCCAAGGGAAAACGGCAGGGCCTCAGCCTCCCTCGCCGGCAGCGACCCCAGCATGTCCGCCGCACGGGCGGACAACTGCCGTGGCCCAAATGCCGCCGCATCGCCGAACAGCACGGCGGTGCGAACAGGCAGCCGTGCGACGCAGGTGCCCTGGCGGCCGGCATCGAGGCAACCTTCGGCCGCCAGTTGTTCGTAGGCGAAGAGCACGGTATTTCGCGCGATGCCCAGCGATGCGGCCAGGCTGCGGCTGGCCGGCAGGCGCGTTCCCGCCGGCAGGCGGCCGGACAGGATGGCCTCGCGCAGGCGCCGGTACAGCAGGCGCTGGCGGGGCACGGCATCGGGCAGCGGCGGTGCGAGCAGCCAGTCGAGCTCCATCGTGGCTCCATGAACAAGGCAATTCGTGGCCCTACAAAAGGTACCACGACCGCCATAACCTGAAGCCTGTCGATGCTTGCGGGCTTCCCGCCTCCAGGCGCCCTCTTCCATCTCGCCCATTCAAAGGTCTGCCGCCATGCCCCCGGTTTCCGCCCCCTCCTCCCGTACCCGCGTCCGCCGCCTACCGGACCGCGCGCACTACGACGCCGACACCGTCGCCGCCATCGTCGATGCCGCAATGCTATGCACCGTCGCCTTCCAGATCGACGGCACGGTGCATGCCATCCCCACCATCCACTGGCGCGAAGGCGGGCATCTCTACATTCACGGCGCCAAGGCGTCGCGCATGCTCAAGGCGCTGACGGCGGGCGAAGCCTGTGTGACGATCGCGCTGGCCAACGGCCTGGTGCTGGCACGTTCGGCGATGCACCACTCGATGAACTATCGCTCGGTCGTCATCTATGGCCGCTTCGAGCCGGTGACCGACCCCGGCTACAAGCTGAACAGCCTGCGCGCCTTCATCGAAGGCTTCTACCCCGGCCGTTGGGACACGCTGCGCCCCATCACCAACAAGGAACTGAACGCCACCGGCCTGCTGCGCATCGCGCTGTCCGAGGCCTCGGCCAAGATCCGCGCCCATGGCGTCAAGGACGACGAGGAAGACCTGAGCTGGCCGGTATGGGCAGGCGTGGTCCCGCTGCACACCGTCACTGGCGAGCCGGTGGCCGAGCGGGACAGTGTGCTGCAGCAGGTGCCGAAGACGCGCCTCGGCTGAGTGCCCTGCCTGGCGCGGCCAACGCCCATGCCCGTCATGGGCTCACCCCATACGGGCCGGGCACCCCGGCCTTGGCTCAAACCCGCCCGGTGCCGCCTGCGGCCGCCTCGCGCCGGCGGCGCAGGCCCAGCCACAGCAGCGCCGCGCCGGTCAGCACCACCGGCACCAGCGAGCCCAGGTTAAGCAGCGCCCAGCCCTGCGTCGTCACCAGCGCGCCCGAAGCAAAGGACGTCAGCGCCATCGTCGCGAACACCGCGAAGTTGATCGCCGCCTGGGCCTTGTCCTTTTCTTCCGGGCGGTAAGCCTGCATCGCCAGCGTGGTGCTGCCGGTGAAAAGGAAATTCCAGCCCACCCCCAGCAGGAACAGCGAAACGAGGAACTGGTGCAGGTCCTGCCCCGACAGCGCGATCAGGATGCAGGCCAGGTTCAGCACCACGCCGGCCCCCATCACCGGCAGCACGCCGAAGCGCTTGATCAGGTGACCGGTGAAGAAGCCCGGCGCGAACATGCCGATGACGTGCCACTCCAGCACCAGCGCGGCATCCGAGAACGGCATGCCGCACACATCCATCGCCAGCGGCGTCGCCGCCATCAGCAGGTTCATCACCCCATAGCCGAGCGCCGCGCCCAAGGTGGACACGATGAACACCGGCTGGCGCATGATCTCGCCCAGCGGCCGCCCGCCGGCCGCACCCGCGGCCTGCTTCGGCTCGGGCGGAAAGCGGATGCCCGCCATCACCGCCATCGACACCAGCGCCACCACCGACAGCGCCAGGTAGGAACCGAGAAAAGGCGCGGCCATCGCCTCGCGCGTGTGGTTCGCCAGGTTCGGCCCGATCACCGCGCCAATCAGGCCGCCCGCCAGCACCAGCGACACCGCCTTCTCGCGGAACGACGGCGGCGCCAGCTCGGCGGCAGCAAAACGGTAGAGCTGGCCATTGGCGCTGTAATAGCCGGCAATCACCGTCCCCGCCACCAGCAGCCAGAAACTGCGTAGATACAGCGCCAGCGCGCACAGCAAGGCCGTCAGCAGCGCGACCAGCAGACCAAGCTGGAACGAGGTCTTGCGCCCCCAGCGCCGCTGGCTGCGCGCCACCAGCCCGGTCGACATCGCCCCACCCACCACATAACCCATCACCGGCAGCGTCGCCATCCACGCCACCGGCGCCAGCGCCAGCCCCACCAGACCGTTGATGGCGATGAACACCACGTTGTTGGTCAGGAACAAGCCCTGGGCGATGGCCAGCAGCCACAGATTCTTCTTCATAAGTAAATCGTTGTTTTTTGATGTGAGGCGTGAATGTACCACCACCTATGGCTTTCTGATCGCCGAACGGCTGCGCCACAAAGACACCAAAAAAACACCTTATTCAGCCCGCAATCTACCTTACCCGAAGGTTACGTGCCGCGAGGCAGCTCGACGCGCCCAGCGCCACGTTTCCAATTCGGTCTTGACACTACGGTGGACCATCGCTCAGGCTCTGACCAATAGTCTTCAACGATATCCCTGTTGCTCACGGACAAGGCCGGAAAATTTATTAACGATTTTTTTGACACAGTAAGAATATATGTTCCGCACCTTGGGTCAATCTTGGAAATTGGCAACTATATGCTCTACATGCTGGGCTACTTTATCGTCGAATCCTTGGACACGAAGTACCATATTTTTTACACCACTGCGCCATTGGATCCGAGTGACTCCATCATCGCCTGATTCATTTCGAATTCGTGAAACGATGGCACCTCTTCTAATTCCACCAATAACTATTTTTGCATTTACGGCGAGGGTGTTTGCTGTGTCCACATGACGGTCCGAGTATAATAATGACTCCTCCAGACTGACAACCCCAATGGCATTACAATAAAAAAACTTTCCATTGCCCGTAACCGAATCCTTTAGCTCGCCGCCGATTGGAATGGATTTAAGCAGTTCGCACTCGCGAAGAGCGGTTTTAGATATGTCATAGGTATTTACGGAAGGTGCTTTTGTTGTAAAAATTGTATCTGGAAGATGTAATAATTTTTCCGCGGCGTTTGGTAGTGATGCGAATCTCCCTACTCTAAGGAAGCTCTGATCTATTCAGAGCCGGTAAAATACTGAAGTCATGATCTGCGCTGCGCCCATGAAACAAACG
>NZ_AMXE01000063.1 GCF_000310205.1 Thauera linaloolentis 47Lol = DSM 12138
GATGCTCGACCACTACCAGCAGACAAAGAACCTCCTCGTCAGCTACAGCGAGAACAAACTCGGGTTCTTCTGAGCACCATCCCGCCTCCGTGCCGCAGCCGGCGGCGCGCGGGCCACGCTTTCTCCCCCATCTCACGAAAGTGAGCTTCCGGGCGGCCTTTGCGCCGCCCCTTTTTTTGCTGCCGGGCCGTTCCAAAGCAAAAAGCATCCCCTTGGCGAGCAGCGTGGGGGATTCTTACCATCGGGCGCCGCCGGGCGCCGAATCATCGAGGAGACGAAGAATGAAGAAACGGGTCGTATTCTGTGTGGCGGTCGGCGTGCTGGCATCGGCGCCGGCGGCCGCGTCGCTGGACATCGTCAAGAAGGCCCGCTGCGTGGCATGCCACGCGGTGGACAAGAAGATGGTGGGGCCGTCTTACCGCGACGTGGCGGCAAAGTACGAGGGGCAGGCGGATGCCGCGGCCGTGCTCGCGAACAAGGTCCGCAGTGGCGGTTCGGGGGTGTGGGGGGCGGTTCCGATGACGCCCAACGACGCGGCCAGGATCAGCGACGAGAATCTGAAGGCGGCCATCGAATGGATTCTGGCCGGGGCGCCGGACTGAGCGGGGGTGGGCGGTGCAGGCACACCTGTTCCATATTGGAACAGGTGTGCCGGTTTGGAGCAGGGTCGTTCAGCGCCGCCGTCCGGGCAGCATCCTGTGCAACACCGGCACGCCCTGCAGCCAGTGCAGGATGACGGCGGCGATGTGCATCAGGATCAGTGCCAGCAGCGTCCACGCGAACACGGTGTGGGCCGTGCCGAACAAGGCGTTCAGGCCTTCGTCCGGCCAGCCCGCCTTCGGGATGAGATAGCCGAACACACGCATCGGATAGGGCGTGAAGCTGCTCGACAGATAGCCGCTCAGCGGGGTGAGCGCCAACAGCAGGTAAACGGCGCGATGGCCGTTGCGTGCCAGGCGCCGCTGCGCCGGGCTCAGGCGCCCGTCGGCTGGTGGCGGATGCAGCCTGCGCCACGCCAGGCGGAGCGCGAGCAGCAGAAGGGCCATGATGCCGAGGGATTTGTGCAGGGCGATCGTGGCGCTGCGTTCCGGGCCGCGCGGCAGGTCGTCGATCGACAGGCCGATGACGAACAGCGTCGCGATCAGCGCGGCATGGACCCAGTGCAGCGAGATCGCGCCCGGGTCGTAGCGTGCGGGGCTCATGGGGTCGTCTCCTGGTGAAACCGCCCCCTGCCGCGCCGATCGCGCGGCCGGGGGCGGAGCGGGCCGGGTGCCGCTGCTTGCGGCGGCGGTCACTGTTCGACGACCGTCTCCAGCCAGGCGCGGATGGCCCACATTGCTTCCTGGGACAGGATACCTTCGAACGGCGGCATGTAGACCCGCCCGTCGCGGCTCGCACCGTGGCGGATGCGCTGCATGAAGATCTCGTCGCCCTCGGCGTCGACGGGCAGGTAGCGCAGGTCGGGTGCGATGCCGCCCGAGACGGCGCCGAGGCCGTGACAGCGTGCGCAGTTCTGGTTGAATGCGGAGTCGCCGATGCGGATCGCCTCGGTGTCTTTGCTGTAGGGGTTGCGTTCCAGCCAGGCTTCGCCGAGGGGCTTCAGGGTGGAGACATCGACGGCCTGGGGCACGACGTCTCCATGTGCGCAAGCCAGCGACGTCCCCCCGGCGAGCAGCAGGGCGAGCGCCGCCTTGCGAAGGGCCTGGATGCTTGTCTCCTTTTTGTATTTGCTTTCCACTTTGCAGTTCCTCATGGCTGATATCGAAGCGCGTTGGATTTCGATGTACCGGCGGATCCGGTTGAGGGGTACTCTGCAAGCGGTGTGCCATCGTGGTCGGCACCGCAGTGTGGCAAGGAACTTGCTCACGAAACGCAACAGGTCCCGGATGGCGGTTGCTGCGATTCGAGGCAGGTGCTAAGTTTTGAGACAGCCCCGCATCACAAAAAATACGATTGAGCGGGGAGACAAGGAGGAGGGAGTAATGGGTCAGCTTTTGCCCGCTGGCGGCCGCGAATTGCGCGTGACCGAGGCGCGACGGCGGTTCTTCGAGGAAGGCGCCTGCCCGGACGGTGTGTTGCCGACCGAGGTCTTGCGGTCCTGGCTGCGCTGCCGCGATGCAGGTGTCGACTACCAGGCCAATGGCCGTGGCGACCCCGAAGGCCGCAGTGGCCTTGCCGATGCCCGCGAACGCAGCGAACTGCTGCTCAACAACGCCAGTGGCGTCATGGAACACGTGTTCGAGCAGATTCGCTCCTCGGGCAGCATGGTCATCCTGGCCGACAGCCAGGGCATGATCCTGCACAGCCTTGGCGACCCGGATTTCGTCGGCCGGGCGCAGCGCGTCGCCCTGCAGCCCGGCGCCTTGTGGAACGAGGACATGCGCGGCACGAACGCGATCGGAACCGCGCTGGTCGAGGCGGCGCCGGTCGAGGTCATCGGCGCGGAGCATTTCCTCGACCGCAACGGCATCCTGACCTGCAGCGCCGCGCCGGTGTTCGGCCCGGAGGGCGGGGTCGCGGGCGTGCTGGACATCTCCGGCGACAGCCGCAGCAACCAGCGCCATACCCTCGGCCTCGTCCGGCTCGCCGCCCAGCTGCTGGAAAAGCGCCTGTTCGAAATTCAGCATGCGCGCGAGATCCTGGTCGCGATCCATACTCGTCCGGAGTGTATCGGCGGACTGCAGGAGGGCTTGCTGGCGGTCGCGCAGGACGGGCAGGTGGTGGGGGCGAACGGCATCGCGCGGGCACTGCTCAAGCAATTGCCCGTGAGCCTGGAGGGGCTCGATTTCTCCGCCGTGTTCCGGCTCTCCTTCGGTGCCTTCATGGACCGCTGCGCGCGCGACCCGCATGCGCTCCAGGCCCTGGATCTGCGCGCCGGCGAGCGCATCTTCTCGCGCCTGCGCGCCGCGGGGCCCCTGGTCGGCATGTCCCGTGCCGGTGCGCGGGCCGACGCCGGCGAATCCGCCGCGCGCACACAGCCGGGGCAGCCTGCGAAGCGCTGCAACAGGCACAGCGGCGAGATCACGCTGGACTGCCTGGCCACGGGCGACCCGCGGCTGCAGCTCGCACTCGACCGCGCGGCGCGGATCACCGGCAAGGACATCCCCCTGCTCATCCAGGGCGAATCGGGTGTGGGCAAGGAGTTGTTCGCCCGCGCCTTCCATTTCTCCGGCCCGCGCAGCGACGGGCCGTTCGTGGCGCTCAACTGCGCCGCGATCCCCGAGAGCCTGATCGAGTCGGAACTGTTCGGCTATGTCGGCGGGGCCTTCACCGGCGCCCGGCGCGAGGGCGCCATCGGTAAGATCCAGCAGGCCCACGGCGGGACGCTGTTCCTCGACGAGATCGGCGACATGCCGCTGGGCATGCAGGCGCGCCTGCTGCGGGTGCTGCAGGAACGCTGCGTGACGCCGATCGGCGGGCAGCGCCAGATCCCGGTCGATATCTCGCTCGTCTGCGCCACCCACCGCATGCTGCGGGACGCGGTGAAGGCCGGCATCTTCCGCGAGGATCTGTATTACCGGGTCAATGGCCTGACGGTCACCGTGCCGCCCCTGCGCGAGCGTTCCGACATCCGCTCCATCGTCGCCAAGATCCTGGAGGTCGAGCTCGGCGATACGCCGCGGGCCGGGCAGGTGCGCATCAGCGAGCAGGTGCTGGACTTCGTCGAGAACTACCCCTGGCCGGGCAACGTCCGGCAACTGCAGAACGTGATCCGGGTGGCCGCCGCGCTGCTCGACGACGACGAGACCGAGATCCTGCCGGTCCATTTGCCAGAGGAACTGTTCGGCGCCGATCCGATGGACGATGCCGAGAGCGGCCGGCAGCAGGCCGCGGTTCCGGCCGGGGGGGCGGAGGCCGCGGCGGCGGCGCTTGCCTCGCCATCCATGCCGGCCCGCAGCCTCGACGAGATCGAGCTCGAGGCGATCGCGGCGGTGATGCGCGAAGTCAGCGGCAACGTCTCGGCCGCCGCCCGCAGGCTCGGCATCAGCCGCAACACGCTCTATCGCAAGATCGGCCGCATGCACTGAGCCATCGTCCGGACGCCGTTCGGCCTTGGCTGCGGCCGGGCGGCGGACCAAACGCAGAGGGCATTTTTTCGCCCCGGCCCGTGACCTAGCTCACGCCGCACGCATTGCGTGCGTATTGCATGCTTGCCACGCGCGGCGTTGCGGGAAATGATGCCATCAATGAACTTTTGGTGGCCGTTCGAGCTTTGCAGACCACGATGACTCCCGATGTCGAGCCCGGTGTGGCCACGGCGGTATTTTCGAATGCCCGCGAGGGCATTCTGGTGACCGATGCCCAGGGCATCATCATCGATGTCAATCCGGCTTTCACCCGCATTACCGGCTACACGCGCGAGGAAGTGCTCGGCCGCAATCCCCGCATGCTGCGTTCCGATCGCCATTCGCGCGCCTTCTATCAGGCCATGTGGCGCAGCCTGCTGGCGCATGGCCATTGGCATGGCGAGGTCTGGAACCGGCGCAAGGACGGCGAGCTGTTCGCCGAACTGCTCAGCATCAGCGCGGTGCGCGACGGAGGCGGGCGCGTGCACCGCTACGTCGGCTTCCTGTCGGACATCACGCAGCAGAAGGAGCACGAGCGCCAGCTCGAACACATCGTGCACTACGATGTGCTGACCGGACTGCCGAATCGTGCGCTGTTCGCCGACCGCCTGCAGCAGGCGATGCTGCGCGCCAACCGCAGCGGCATGCCGCTGGCGGTCGCCTACATCGACCTCGACGGCTTCAAGACGGTCAATGACCGGTACGGCCGCGATGCGGGTGACCAGTTGCTGACGGTGATTGCCGCGCGCATGCGCAAGGGGCTGCGCGAAAGCGACACGCTGGCGCGCCTGGGGGGCGACGAGTTCGTCGCGGTACTCTGTGACCTGCCGGACCAGAACAGCAGCCGTTTCCTGGTGTCGCGCCTGCTGGCGACGATCGCCGAGCCGGTCGTGGTGGACGAGCAGTCGCTGCAGGTGTCGGGCAGCGTCGGCGTCACGACCTTCCCCCAGCGCGACGAGATCGAGGCCGACCAGTTGCTGCGCCAGGCGGACCAGGCCATGTACCAGGCCAAGCTGGCGGGCAAGAACCGCTACCACCTGTTCGATGCCGAGCAGGACCACGACCTGCGCAGCCACCACGAAAGCCTCGAACGCATCCGCCTCGGATTCAGCCGGCAGGAATTCGTGCTCCATTACCAGCCCAAGGTGAACATGCGCAGCGGCGAGGTGATCGGCGCCGAGGCGCTGATCCGCTGGCAGCATCCCGAGCAGGGGCTGCTGCCGCCTGCCCGCTTCCTGCCGGCGCTCGAGCATCATCCCCTGGGCATCGCGCTCGGCGAATGGGTGATCGACACCGCCCTGGCACAGATCGAAAACTGGCGGGACCAGGGCCTGCACGTGCCGGTCAGCGTCAACATCGCCGCCAACCACCTGCAGCGGCCCGATTTCGCCCAGCGGCTGGCGACCCTGCTGACCCTGCATCCCGGGGTGGAGCCGGCGATGCTGCAGCTCGAAGTGCTCGAGAGCAGCGCGCTGGCGGACATGAGCCACGTCGCCGAGGTCATGGGCGCCTGCGTCCGCCTCGGCGTGGGTTTTGCGCTCGACGACTTCGGCACCGGCTATTCCTCGCTGACCTATCTCAAGCGCCTGCCGGCGCAGATGCTGAAGATCGACCGCAGCTTCGTGTACGACATGCTGCACGACGCCGACGACCTCGCCATTCTCGATGGCGTGCTCGGCCTGGCGCGGGCCTTCCGCCGCGGCGCGATCGCGGAGGGGGTCGAGACGGTCGACCATGGCGAACTGCTGCTGCGCCTGGGCTGCGAATGCGCGCAGGGCTACGCCATCGCGCGGCCGATGCCGCCCGAAGAACTGCCCGCGTGGGCCGCGGCCTGGGAGCCGCCCGAGCGCTGGACCCGGCAGCGCCATGTCGGCACCGAGGCCAGGAACCTGCTGTACGCCGGCGTCGAGCATCGCGGCTGGATCATTTCCATCGGCAGGTACCTGGAGGGCGAATCCGACGTGCCGCCGGTGCTGGATCCGCACCAGTGCGCTTTCGGCCGCTGGCTGGATGGCGTGATCGCCGATCCCTACGCTCTCGGCGGCGATCGCCTGCAAGCGCTCGACCTCCTGCACCAGCAGGTGCACGCGCTTGCCGCCGAGCTCATCGAGTTGCACCAGCGCGGCAGGGGTGACGAGGCGCGCGCCGGTCTCGCCAGGCTGTATGTCTTGCGCGACCGCACCATCGAGATGACGGAATCATTTCTGCAGGCGTTCTGACTGGCTGGCCACCCCGGCGGCCGAGTGGGTGCAGGGGGCACGAGCGCGGGGCTGGCCGGGGAAGCCGTTGGAGCGGCCGGATGGCCGAAACCATCCGGTCGCCTGAGCGGCAGTCATCGCGGCGGAATGCGTCAGAACTGGTATTTCAGCGTGGCGTACAGGTTTCGCTGGGCGCCATAGTCGTGGAAAGCCGGATTCGTCCGATACGTCTTGTTGAAGGCGTTGTTCAGATTGACGATCAGGCTCAACCGTTCGTTGAAGGCATGGCGCGCCATCAGATTGACGACAATGTAGGATTCTTGGGTAACGTGCTGGCGTATGTCACGAGCGTACCCGTCGTCGTGAATCTTGCTTTGCCAATGGATACCGCCGCCCAATGTCAGACCCGGTATCTTTTGCAGGGCATAGGTGCTGAACAGCTTGAACTGGTGAATCGGGCGAATAGTGTTCAGGCGCTTGCCATCGCTGTCGCGGGAGATGACGCGGGTGTATCCGCCTTGCAGGTTCCAGCCGGGCATCAGTTCCCCCGCCATCTCCACTTCCCACCCCTTGGTTCCGGTATCGTCCTTGGCGATATAAGCCTGATTGCCATCGGGAGTGGTCTTGCCCGTGTCCTCGACGGCCAGATTATCCTTGCCGGTCTTGAACATCGCCACGCTGGCATTCAAGCGACCGCCGAACCATTCCGCTTTCAAGCCGAGCTCCCGGTTGGTGCCCTGCTCCGGATCGAGCAGATCGCCACTGGCATCTTTGACGGATTGCGGTTTGAAGATCTCGGTGTAGCTGCCATATACCGAGATTTGCTTGGTTAGGTCATAAACGACCCCGGCGTAGGGGGTGAACTCGTTGCTGTATTTTCTGTCGTCACCCACATTGCCACCGGGCATGCTCGTTCTTTTGTAATGCCAATTGCTCCAGCGTCCACCGAGAATGACCGAGAGGTTCACGCTTGCCTGCAGACGTGTTGCGAGATAGAGGCCGGACTCCTTCGTCTGCTCTCGGGTATACGATCCGTTCTTGGCCGTGATGGCATCCCAGTCCGGTTCCACGTATTGCGGGACGCCATTAACGATGGGCATTCCGATCGGGAATTCGATGCCAAAGAAATCAGGGCGATTTTCATATTCATAAGAGGACGCGTTGAACCCGGCGACCAGATCATGCCGCTTGCCGAACAATGTGTAGCGTCCACTCAGCCGGGCATCGAGGGTGTCCACATCGGATTCGTATCCTGTGCGGGCCATGACGCCCCATGAGGTCGTATTGCCCGGATCGATCCCATTGACGTAGGCCCTTTTGACCACGGGTGTTTCGCGTTTGGAATGGCCGTAATTCAGCCTGACCTGCCAGTCATCGTTGAACCGGTGTTCCAGACTCAGGGAAGCCGCCTGCCTTTTCTGGTCCCACAGGCCCCATTCGGGAATGCCGCTGTCGTGTCGGGAAAACGGTGTCGGCGTGCCATCGGTGTAAATGGCGTTCAACCCCTGGTTTTCCAGTGCGTTGCTTTTTTCCCGGGCATATTCGAAGGCCAGCGTCAGCGTCGTTTTCTCGCTCAGATCCGCATCCAGCACACCGTAGAACAGATGGCGATCTCCCTTGTAGCGGTCGTACCAGGATTCAGATTCATCGTAGGCGGCGACGAGGCGGCCACGCAGCGAACCGGCAACGTTCAACGGACCACCGATGTCGGCTACGGCACGACGTTGATCCCAACGGCCAAGTCCAAGCTCCAAGGATCCCTGGAAGTCGTTCGTCGGACGTTTGCGCATCACGTTGGCGCTGGCGCTGGGATCCCCCGCACCGGTCAACAGGCCGGTTGCGCCCCGTACGACCGCCACCGAGTCGTAGATGGCAGCGTCCAGCGATGCCGTGCCTGTGTAGTCATAGCTGGTCAATGCCCTGGCGGAAGTGGGTACGCCATCGATCTGATAGCTATCGACGGCGTAGCCGCGGGAATAAATTCGTTGATATCCACCGATGACGGGTCCCATCCGTTGCACGTGGATACCGGGGGTTTGCTCGACCGCATCCGTCAGGGATTTCAAACCCTGATCATCCATGCGCTGCCGCGTGATTACAGTGACCGACTGTGGTGTCTCGCGCAGCGACAGATTCATCCCCGTCGCCGCGTTGGTGGTGCCGGTGGTGTAGGCGCCGGTGCTTTCGGTGAGGCCGTCCCGCAGCGCATCCGCGGTCACGCGCACTGCCGCCAGCGTCGGGCCGGTGGACGAGGAAGGCGACGGCGCCTGGCGGACGGTGACCTTTCTTCCGGCCATGGTGGCCACCAGGCCGCTGCCGGCCAGCAGGCGGTCGAGCGCTTCGCGCGCCGTCAGCGTGCCCGATATGGCGGGGGCGATTCTGCCGGCGACCAGCGCGGGCGGGAAGAGCAGCTGCAGGCCGGCCTGGCGGGCGAGTTCATTGAGGGCTTGTCCCAGCGGCTGGGGGGCGATCGAAACATCGAAGACGCCCGCAGGTGCGGCGGGCTGCGCCCTGGCCGGGGTGTTGAGGCCCATTGCCAGGGCGGTAGCGATGGCCAGGGGGGCGAGGATGAGGCGCGGTTGCCGCATGATGTATCGGATCTCCGGAAACAGTAGTTGAAATGAGAAGCACTACTGGTGGAGTCGTACGAGACCGCAAAACCCTCACGTGCCGGATGCGGATTTTTCAGTTTTTTTCGCGGGGCCGCAGGTTCAGCGCGCACGCACGATTTCCGTCCTGCCGCTCCGCCGTTCCAGCCGCACCGGCAGCAGCTCGGGCAGGGCCTGGGCGAAGAGGCCGATTTGCCCGAGGTCGAAACTGCCGCCCAGGCGCAGTGCGGCCACGGCCGGATCATGCACGACCAGGCCGGTATCGCCGTAGCGCTCGAATTCGGCCAGCGCCTGCGCGAGGGTGGTGTCGTCGAAGCTGACGCGCCCTGCGCGCCAGGGGGCCACGCCGTCGGCCGGGAGGCTGACGACGGGCGCCAGACGCCCGGCCTCGTCGGCTGAAACCCCTTGGCCGGCAGCCAGTTCGACCGCTTCCGCAAGGTGCCACGCCGCGCCGCCGGGCGCTTGGTGCCCGGCCGTGGATACGCGGACCCGGCCGGACTCCACGGCGACGACTGTCTTGCCCGCGTCCAGGCCCGACTGCGTGTGCCGCACCGAAAAGCGTGTTCCGACGACGGAGATGCGCACGGCGTCCGTGAGTACCTCGAAAGGCTGTGCCGGATCGCTGCGTACGGTAAACATGGCCTGGCCGTCCGCCAGCCGGACTTCGCGCCGCTGCCGGTACAGGCGCACCTCGGCCTGCGTGGCGGCGTCGAGCTGCAGGGTGCTGCCATCGGGCAGGGTGACGTTCAGGCGCTGTCCGCGTTCGGTGGCGTAGAGGCGTTCGAAGGTGGGCTGTCCGAGCCAGTGATCCCAGCCGATCCAGCCGCCAAGCACCAGGGTGGCGATGGCGGCGGCGCTTGCCGCCTGCGGGAGGAAACGGCCCAGGCCCAGCAGCCAGGCGCGACGACCGGGCGAGGCGGGGCGGGATGGTACCGCCCGGGCCGCCGGCGTGGCGTCCGGCAGGCCGGCCTTGAGCGCCCGCACCGTGCCTTCCGGTAGTTTGCGCACGCGGCCGAAGCTCTGCTCCAGGCCGTCGTAACAGACGGCATGGGCCGGGCTGGCGGTAAGCCAGGCCTGGAACTCGGCTTCGGCGGCGGCATCGAGGCCTTCGTAGCGGCGCGTGGCCCACAGCGCCGCTTCCAGCTCCGCCGCGCCCTGCGCGCGCGCGTATTCCGCGAATTCGCGCGCGTCCGCATCGTTTGCCGTCGGATCGTGGGGAGGGGCCTGTGTCTTCATCGGCGGTTCATCCTGTCCGGCCGTCCTGCGGACCGGGGTGCCCGAGGAGTTGCCGCTCGCAGTCGCGGCAGGCCAGGCGGCCACGAGCGATGTGCTTTTCGACCATGCTGACGGATGTGCCCATGTGCTCGGCAATCTGCGCGTAGGGCAGGCCGTCGAATGTGTGCAGGATGAAGGCCTCGCGGCAACGAGGCGGCAGTGTTTCGATGGCAGCCGCGTAGGCCTCGATGGCCCGCATGGAGGCCACCATCGCGTCGGGCTGCTGGTGGGCGGGCAGTTCCGGCTGTTCGGCTTCGGTCAGCGCGTCGATGTCGGCGTGTTCGCGCACGCGGTCGCTCCGATATAGGTCCACCATGATGCGGCGCGCGGTCTGGTAGAGCAGCGCGCGTGGCTCGGCGATCGATGCGCTGGATTGCTGGATCGCCAGGAGGCGCGCATAGCTTTCCTGCACGACATCGGCCGCAGCATCGCGATCCTTGACCATGCGGGTGCAGAAATTCAGCAATTCTCGGTAGTAGCGGGCAACCACGGGCGTCCACGGCCATTGGAAGGGCGTCCCCACCAACAGGCTGGCGGCGCGCCAGGGCGGCTGGCCCGGCGCGCCGAAAAGATGGGAATCGTTCCCATTATCTGCGACACGCGTGCTGCTTGGCTATGGCCAAAGACAGCGCCGATACTTGGCGCAAGGCGGCTGCGCCGCGCGTGATGGCCCGGCGATAAGAAAAACCGGCCGCGAAGGCCGGTTCTTTCTTTCATGCCCGCGGCCGCGGGCGCCGTCAGGCGGCGCGGGCCACCGGCTCGGTGACGAGCGCCGGCTGCAGCCGGTTCACCCCGCTGACGATGGCGCGGATCGAGGCGGTGATGATGTTGCCGTCGATGCCCACGCCGTAGCGGTCGCCGCCGCTGCCAGCCTGCGTCAGTTCGACGAAGGCGCAGGCCTGGGCGTTGCCGCCGTCCTCGCTCGCGGTGGTCGAGCGCTCCTCGAAGCTGCGGACCTGCACGTCGATGCCGGCGCCGCGCAAGGCGTGCACCGCGGCGTCGATCGGGCCGTTGCCTTCGCCGACGAGCAGGTGCTGCGTGCCGCCGACCTCGACCATGAGGCGGATGCCCTGGGCCGCGCCATGTTCGAACAGGTGGTGCTCGACGTAGCGCACGGGTTCGGCGGCGTCGAGGTAGGTGGCGCGGAAGAGATCCCACAGCGCGCCGGCCGACATCTCGCCGCCGGTGGCGTCGGTGACCTGCTGCACTTCGCGCGAGAACTCCACCTGGAGCCGGCGCGGCATGACGATGCCGTATTCGGCTTCGAGCAGGTAGGCGATGCCGCCCTTGCCCGACTGGCTGTTCACGCGGATTACCGAATCGTAGTTGCGGCCGACGTCGGCGGGGTCGATCGGGAGGTAGGGCACGTTCCACGGCGCATCCGCCTTGTGGGCGGCGAATCCCTTCTTGATGGCGTCCTGGTGGGAGCCGGAGAAGGCCGTGAATACGAGATCCCCCACATAGGGGTGGCGTGGGTGGATGGGCAACTGGTTGCAGTATTCGACCGTGCGGGCGACCGCGTTGATGTCGGAGAAGTCGAGCCCCGGCGCCACGCCCTGGGTATAGAGGTTGAGCGCGAGGGTGACGATGTCGACATTGCCGGTGCGTTCGCCGTTGCCGAACAGGCAGCCTTCGACGCGGTCGGCGCCGGCCATGATGCCGAGTTCGGCGGCGGCGACGCCGGTGCCGCGGTCGTTGTGCGGATGGAGGCTGAGCACGACGCTGTCGCGGCGGGCGAGATTGCGGTGCATCCACTCGATCTGGTCGGCATAGACGTTGGGCGTGGAGACCTCGACCGTGGCCGGGAGGTTGAGGATGACCTTGTCGTCGGGCGTCGCGCCCCACTCGGCGGTGACGGCGTCGCAGACTTCCCGGGCGAAATCGAGTTCTGTGGCGGAGAAAGTCTCCGGGCTGTATTCGAGCGCGATCTCGGTGCCGCACTCGGCCTTGATCTCGGCGGCGATCTGCTTGATGAGGCGCACCGCCGACACGGCAAGCGCCACGACTTGCGGCTTGTCCATGCCGAACACCACCTCGCGGAATGTCGGCGACGTGGCGTTGTAGACGTGGACGATGGCGCGCTTGGCACCGCGCACCGAATCCATGGTGCGGCGGATGAGATCCTCGCGTGCCTGGGTGAGCACCTGGATGGCGACGTCCTCGGGCACGTGGCCGCCTTCGATGAGATGGCGCACGAAGTCGAAGTCGGTCTGCGACGCGGACGGGAAGCCGACCTCGATTTCCTTGAAGCCGATGTCGCACACGGTGCGGAACATGCGCATCTTGCGCTCGACGTTCATCGGTTCGAACAGCGCCTGGTTGCCGTCGCGCAAGTCGGTGCTCATCCAGATCGGCGCCTTGTCGATGACCTTGCCGGGCCACTGGCGGTCGGCGAGGCGGACGGCGGGGAAGGGGCGGTATTTGGCGGCGGGGTTCTGCAACATCATGGTGCGATCCTCGTGGGCATGGCGTGATTCGATGGACGAAAGTCTACGCGCCTGGCCGCGGCAGACGATTGCGTTGTTGCAGTGCGGGAGGGTGTTTTTGCGCAGAAAAATTCACTAAACGATGTTTTGGTGGAATGATCTGCCTAGACGATTAAAACCAGGGATCGATCATGCAACTCGACCGCTACGACCGGCAGATTCTCGAAGTGCTGCAGCACGACGGCCGCATCAGCAACCAGGATCTTGCCGACCGCATCAGCCTGTCGCCATCGTCCTGCCTGCGGCGGCTGCGGGCGCTGGAAGAGTCCGGCCTCATCCTCGGCTACCGCGCGCTGCTCGACGCCAAGAAACTCGGCCTGTCGCTGATGGCGCTGATCCACATCTCGATGGACCGCCACACGCCCGAGCGCTTCACCCATTTCGAAGGCGAAGTCGCAAAGATTCCGCAGGTGCTGGAATGCCTGCTCATCACCGGGCAGGACGCCGACTACCAGTTGAAGGTGGTCGTCGCCGACATGGACGGCTACCAGGAACTGCTGCTCAACCGCATTACCCGCATTCCCGGCGTGACTGGCGTGCATTCGAGCTTCGTGCTGCGGCGGGTGATCGACAACACGGCGGTGCCGGTGGCGGCGGGCTGATCGATGCCTGTCTGGTGTCCTGCACGAGCACCCGCCAGACCTGAATTTCGTCACCGTCCAAGCGGTGGTAGATGGCAAAGGGAAAGCGCTTCGCCAAGCTGCGGTAGTAGCCGAAGTGCTGCTTATGGACACCCGAGGTGCGCGACGCCGCGGCCGCGATCGACACATGCTGCGATCCGACGGTCGCGCCCTGCTGCCGCTCAGGGTGCAAAGAATGGCCTCTCGTTCGATTGAGGGGGTGAGAGCTCGCCAAAGTGATCGCTTCCGGTTGGGCTGCACGCAGATTCCCCTGTATCGACAGAGTTGCTAAACTCGTTATTCGAATTTGGAATAGCGAGTCCCGACGATGAAATCCCACGCTTCCATCCCCGCCGTTTCCCTTCTTTGTGCCGGTCTGTTGTTCGGTGCGCCGCTGCATGCCGCCGATGTCAGTGTCGCGGTGGCGGCGAACTTCACCGCGCCGATGCAGAAGATCGCCGAAGCCTTCCAGAAGGACACCGGCCACAAGCTCGTGCTGTCCTTCGGCTCGACGGGCAAGTTCTACGCCCAGATCAAGAACGGGGCGCCCTTCGAGGTGCTGTTCGCCGCCGATGATGAAACGCCTGCCCGCCTGGAGCGTGAGGGCGATGGCGTCGAAGGTACGCGCTTCACCTACGCCATCGGTAAGCTGGTGCTGTGGAGCAAGCAGCCCGGCTTGGTCGACGAGCAGGGAGAAGTCCTGCGCCAGGCCACGTTCGAACGTATTGCGCTGGCCGATCCCAAGCTCGCGCCTTATGGCGCGGCGGCCATGCAGACGCTGAACAAGCTCGGCCTGGCCGACAGCCTGGCCAGCAAGTTCGTGCAGGGCGAGAACATCGGCCAGACCTACCAGTTCGTCGCCACGCAGAACGCACCGCTGGGCTTCGTCGCCCTGTCGCAGGTGTTCGCCGACGGGCGCATCACCGAGGGTTCGGCCTGGATCGTGCCGGACGAACTGTACGAGCCGATCCGGCAGGATGCGCTCGTCCTCGGCAAGGGCAAGGGCAATCCGGCCGCGGCCGAGCTGCTGGACTACCTGCGGGGCGATACGGCGAAGGGCATCATCCGGTCCTACGGCTACGCGCTCTGAGCATGGCGGTGCTCGACGACGGCGCCTGGCAGGCGATCTGGCTGACGCTCGAGCTGGCCGGCCTGACGACGGTGCTGCTGCTCGTCATCGCCACGCCGCTGGCGTGGTGGCTGTCGCAGACGCGTTCGCGCTGGCGGGCGCCGATCGGCGCCCTGGTCACCCTGCCGCTGGTGCTGCCGCCTACGGTGCTGGGCTTCTACCTGCTGGTCCTCATGGGGCCGCAGGGCCCGCTCGGGCAACTGACCCTGGCGCTGGGCTGGGGCACGTTGTCCTTCACCTTCACCGGCCTGTTGATCGGCTCGATCGTGTTCTCGCTGCCGTTCGCCGTGCAGCCGATCCAGCATGCCTTCGAGGCGATCGGGCCGCGGCCGCTCGAAGCGGCCGCCACGCTGCGCGCCAGCCCGCTCGACGCCTTCTTCACCGTCGCGCTGCCGCTGGCGCGGCCCGGCCTGCTCACCGCCGCCATCCTCAGCTTTGCGCACACGGTCGGCGAGTTCGGCGTGGTGCTGATGATCGGCGGCAACATTCCAGGCCAGACGCGCGTCGTGTCCACTCAGATCTACGGCCACGTCGAGGCGATGGAGTACGCCCAGGCGCACTGGCTCGCGGGTGGCATGGTGGCGTTCTCGTTCGTGATCCTGCTGTGCCTGTCGCTGCTCAAGCGCGGCGGCGGGAGTTTCGTGCGGTGAGCGCGGACATGAACCGGGTGCGGCTCGGCCTGCCGCGGGCCGAATACGATCTCGATGTCGATCTGGCGCTGCCCGCGCGCGGCATCACGGTGCTGTTCGGGGCTTCGGGCTCGGGCAAGACCAGCGTGCTGCGCTGCGTGGCCGGGCTGGAACGCGCGCGCGAGGGCTTCGTCCGCATCGGCGGCGCGGTCTGGCAGGACGATGCCGGCGGCGTCTTCCTGCCCACCTGGCGCCGGTCGCTGGGCTACGTGTTCCAGGAGTCCAGCCTGTTCGAGCATCTGGACGTGCGGCGCAACCTCGAATACGGCCTGCGCCGCGCGAAGGTGGAGGGCGGACGGGCGGCGCTGGACGAGGCGATCGAGCTGCTCGGGATTCGCGCGCTGCTGGCGCGCCGGCCCGCCCAGCTGTCCGGCGGCGAGCGCCAGCGCGTGGCCATCGCCCGCGCCCTGGCCACGCGTCCGCAACTGCTGCTGCTCGACGAGCCGTTGGCCTCGCTCGACCTGCCGCGCCGGCGCGAGATCATGCCCTGGCTCGAACGCCTGCGCGACCAGCTCGCCGTTCCCATGCTCTACGTCACCCATTCGATCGACGAACTGAGCCGCCTCGCCGACGAAGTGGTCGTGCTCGACAAGGGGCGGGCGCTTGCCGCGGGGCCGGTCGGCGCCGTGCTGGTGCAGGGCGACCTGCCGGTGCTGGCGGGCGAAGAGGCGGCGGTGGTCGAAGGCGTCATCGTCGAACGCGATGCGCGCTGGCATCTGGCCAGCGTCCGCTTCGACGGCGGCAGCCTCTTCGTGCGCGACGGCGGCCTCGAAACCGGCTGCCGGGTCCGGCTGCGCGTGTTGGCGCAGGATGTCAGCCTCGTGCTGGACGCGCCGCAGCGCAGCAGCATCCAGAATCACCTGCCCGGCATCGTCGACGCGGTGCTGGCTGATTCGCATCCGTCGCAGGCATTGGTCCGGGTCCGCTGCGGGGCGCAGGTGCTGGTGTCGCGCGTCACCCGCAAATCCGTCGACGAGCTGGGGATACGGCCCGCGCTGCCGGTGTGGGTGCAGGTGAAGTCCGTGGCGGTCGTCGCCTGACCATGGAAGCGGTCGGCACGAGACCCGCGCGCGACGGGACCGAAACCAGGCCCTCGGGCGATGCCGCCCAGGTGAATGCCATGCACAGGATCAGCCTCAACTACGTTCTCGGCGCCGATGCCGCGCCCGCCCTGGTGCGTAATTCGCTGCTCGATCTGCTGCAGGCGGTGAGCGAGGAAGGTTCGATTTCAGCCGCGGCGCGCCGCCTGGGGCTGTCCTACCGCCACGTATGGGGCGAACTCAAGCGCTGGGATGCCGAATTCGGCCGCGCGCTGATCCACTGGGAAAAAGGGCATGCTGCCCGCCTGACGGACTTCGGCGCCAAGCTGCTGTGGGCCGAACGCCAGGCCCAGGCGCGGCTGCTGCCGCAGATCGAGGCGCTGCGCGCCAACATCGAACGCGCCTTCGCCGTCGCATTCGACGAATCTGCCCACGTGCTGACCTTCTTCGCCAGCCACGACGAAGCCTTGATCGCACTGGGCGAGCAGGCGCGCGCGCAGCGCCTGCACCTGGACATCCGCTTCACCGGCAGCGTGGACGCCATCCGCGCCCTGAACGAGGGCCGCTGCGAGATGGCGGGCTTCCACACCCGCATCCAGCCGGCGCACGGCTCGCTGTCGCAGCGTACCTACAAGCCCTTGCTGCAGCCCGGGCGCAACAAGCTGATCGGCTTCGCCCGCCGCACGCAGGGGCTGATCGTCGCGCGCGGCAATCCGCTTGGCCTGAGGACGCCGCACGACCTCACCCGCGCCCGCGTGCGCTTCGTCAACCGGGCGCTCGGCAGTGGTTCTCGCGTGTTGCTGGACGAACTGCTGGCGGAGGCGGGCATTGCACCCGAGGCGGTGCGCGGCCACGACAGCGCCGAGCCGTCCCACGCCGCGGTCGCGCACGCCGTCGCCACGGGGACCGCCGACGCGGGTTTCGGCATCGAGGCCAACGCGCGCGTGCGCGGCCTGGATTTCATCCCGCTGGTCGAGGAGAACTACTTCCTCGCCTGCCTCAAGAGCAGCCTCGAACAACCCGCCACGCAAGCGCTGCTGGCCCTGCTGCGCATGGCGGAATGGCAGCGCCGCCTCGCCGGCCTGCCCGGCTATGCGCCGATGACCAGCGGCGAAGTGCTGTCGATGACCCGGGTGCTGCCCTGGTGGCGCTTCCGCACGCCGCGCGTGCGCTGAAGTCGCGCTCCCCGGCCCGGTAGACCCGGCACCGACGATCCGCGCATCATCACGGTTCCAGACCATGATGAATGCCCAGGAGACGACCCGATGGACCTGCCCCGACTGACCGATGCCCTGCTGGCCGTCGATGCGCGTGTCGCCACGCTGACCTTCAACCGCGACGACCTGCGCAACGCCCTGACCGGCTCGGCCCTGATCGACGACATCTGCGCCGTGGCCGAATGGGTGAACCGCTGCGACGACATCTCAGTGCTGGTGATGACGGGCGCCGGCGCGGCGTTCTCGTCCGGCGGCAACGTCAAGGACATGGCCGAGCGCGGCGGCGACTTCGCCGGCGGTGTGGCCGAGGTCGCCACCCGCTACCGGCGCGGCATCCAGCGCATCCCGCTGGCGCTGCAGGCGGTCGAAGTGCCGGTCGTCGCCGCGGTGAACGGCCCGGCGATCGGCGCCGGCTTCGATCTCGCCAACATGGCGGACATCCGCATCGCATCGACGAAGGCCAAGTTCGGCGAGACCTTCCTCAAGCTCGGCATCATCCCCGGCGATGGCGGGGCCTGGTTCATGCAACGCCTGATCGGCTACCAGCAGGCTTTCGAACTGACGCTGTCGGGCCGCATCGTCGATGCCGCCGAAGCGAAGCAACTGGGCATCGTGCTGGACGTGGTCGAGCCGGACGAACTGCTGCCGCGCGCGCAGGCGCTGGCCGCCCGCTTCGCCGCCCAACCGCCGAAAGCCCTGCGCCTGACCAAGCGCCTGATGAAGATGGCGCAGCGCATGGAGCTGAAGGATTTCCTCGACCTGTGCGCGGCCTTCCAGGGCATGTGCCACAACGAGCCGGAGCATCTGGAAGCGGTCAATCGAATGTTGGCCGCGCAGCGGCGCTGATTTGCGCCCGGCAGGACGGCGGCCCGGCCGCCGTCCTGCCTTCGCCGTATTCCGGTGCCATCCGGAGCAGCACCGTAAAACGGGAAGTTGCTGATTTACTTATCAATAATAGTTCGTTGACTCTGGAGTGCGGTCCGTTCGTAAGCTCGGCTTATGAATACCCGCAGCCATACCTCCCACTTCACGATAGGCACGCTGTCCCGCGAGACGGGCCTGCCGGTCGACACCTTGCGCTACTACGAGCGCGAGGGCCTGCTGCCGGCGCCGCGCAGGCGTGCGTCCGGATATCGCGAATATGACGAAGAGGCAGTCAAGCGGGTGCGCTTCATCCTGCGCGCCAAGGCGCTTGGCTTCAGCCTCGACGAAATCGCCGACCTGCTGAACTTCTCGTCCGATCCCGAGCATGGCGTGGAAGGCGTCAAGGACAGGGCCAGCGCGCGCCTGGCGGAAATCGAACGGCAGATCGCGCACCTCGATGCCATCCGCCAGCGGCTGACCCGGCTGGTGGCCGCCTGCCCCGGCAGCGGCTCGCCGGCGTGTTGTCCGATCCTGGCCGACATCCGGGCCGAGGTGCCGGATGCCGCCCCGGCCGCACCGTCATGCTGCGGCAGCAGCGCCGCAGGCCATACCGATACGAAAGGAACGTGAGCAGGGCAGATCGCGCCGCCGGCTGATGGCCTGTGGTCCGACGTGTCCGGTTTTACACCGGTTTCATCACTGCAAACCCGAAATATGACAAGGAGATTTTCATGAGTTCGATCGAACTGACCGTGGATGGCATGAAGTGCGGCGGCTGCTCCGGGCGCCTGAAGCGTGTGCTGGAAGGCAGCGACGGCGTCCTCGCGGCCGAGGCGGCGCACGAGACCCGGCGCGTCACCGTGGATTACGACGCAGGGCGCACCGATCCGCAGGCGATCCGGCAGCGCATCGAGGACAGCGGCTTCTCGGTGGTGGCCTAGGCCGCATCCCGAGCATCACGCGGCGGGGCCGCGCCGCATGTACGGCAACACATCCAGGGAGTCACCCATGCTACACGCGAAAACATCAAACAAGAAAACCCGCTCCCATCCATCGCCGCGCGCCTTGCCGCGCCTGCGCCTCGTTGCGTCACTGTTGCTGATGGCGCAGGCCCAGGCGGGACTGGCGCAGCAAACGGACGAAAAGAGCGCGGACGAGCCGAAGCTGCTTTCCCCGGTGGTGGTCAAGAGCGGCGCCGTCGAAGAGGGCTATGTCGAGAGAGCCGCGGTCGGCAGCAAGGAGCCCCTCACTGCGCGGGAGATTCCCCAGTCGGTCTCCGTGATCACCCGCAAGCAGATCGAAGACCAGGACATGGCCACCGTCACCGAGGCGATGCGCCAGGCGACCGGCGTCAACGTCATCGCCAACGACACGGTGAGCAACCAGTATTTCGTCCGCGGCTACGGGCTCGGCGTCATGTACGACGGCGTGCCCTCCTACAACGGCATGACGCCCTCGCACCAACTCGACCTGGCCGCGTATGAGCGCGTCGAGGTGCTGCGCGGGCCGGCGGGCGTGCTGCGCGGCTCCGGCGAACCCGGCGGCGTGGTCAACTTCGTCAAGAAGCGGCCGCGGGACACGTTCGGTTTTTCCTGGGAGGCAAGTGCGGGGTCGTGGGACAACTACCGCGCCGCGGGCGACGTCACCGGGCCGTTGAACCAGGATGGCAGCCTGCGCGGGCGGCTGGTGGTTTCCAATGAGGACCGCCGCTATTTCTACGACCACACGCAGAGCAAGAAATGGCTGGGCCTGGCCGCCTTCGAATACGACATCAGCCCGCGCACCACGCTGTCGCTGTCCTTCGCCGCGCAGGACCAGGACGTGGATGCGCCGTGGTCCGGCCTGCCCGCCATCCGCAATCTGGCCGATCCGGACAACGGCGTGTATCCGCTGCTGGACGTGTCGCGCTCCACCTTCCATGCGCCGGACTGGGGCAGGATGAGCTACAAGACCGAGGAAACCACGGCCAGCGCCGAGCACCGCTTCGACAACGGCTGGGTGGCCAAGGCGGTGGTCAATCACCGCAAGCAGCACCAGTACTACAAGTACGCCTTCGTCGGCACGGGCGTGCACCCGGTCACCAACCTGGTCGATTACTGGAGCCAGCGCGGCGACTACGACTACACCCGCGACGGCCTGGACCTGTATGCCAGCGGCCCGTTCGAACTCCTGGGGCGGACCCACAATTTTCTCGTCGGCTGGAACACCGAGGTCTACAACAGCAAGGGGAAATTCGCCTGGGGTCCTGATTTCTTCGATGTTCCATTCGGCGACACCAGCAGCCTGGTCGAGCCGCACATCGATTACGCCTCCGGCAGCGAGAACGAAACCAAGCAGCACGGCCTTTATTCCCAGGTGCGCCTGAGCCTCGCCGACCCGCTGACCCTGGTGCTGGGCGCGCGCACCACCACGTTCAAGGCCAAGTCCCGCAACCGGGCGCCGTCGAACCCCACCGCGTGGCGCGACGGCGCCGAGGCCGACAACGAGATCACGCCCTATGGCGCCCTGCTGTTCGACCTGAACCGCAACCTCACGCTGTACGGCAGCTATACCAGCATCTTCGCGCCGCAGACGCAGGAGAAGGCCGACGGCGGCACGCTGGACCCGCGCACCGGCCACCAGTACGAACTGGGCGGCAAGGCCGAGTTCTTCGACGGCAAGTTCGCCGCGTCGCTGGCCGCCTTCAACATCCGCGACGAGGACCGCGCCTACGCCGATCCCGCCTATCCGACCTCCAGCTTCTATCTCAACGCCGGCGAGATCGAGAGCAAGGGCTGGGAGGCCGAAGTCGGCGGTTCGCCGCTGCCGGGCCTGGACCTGACCGCCGGCTATACCCGCCTGACCACACGCTACCTGAAGGACCGCAGCAGCCAGGGGAAGAGCTACTCCATTGCCTCGCCCAAGCACCAGTTCAAGCTGTGGGCCAACTACCGTTTCGCCCAGGACAGCGATCTGGCCGGCTTCAGTGTGGGGCTCGGCCTGCTGGCGCAGAGCAGCACGCAAAGCTCGCGCGGCTGGCGCGACCAGTTGCTGAACAGCGGCTACGGCGTGGTCAACGGGCGCATCGCCTACCAGATCGACAAGACCTACTCGCTGAGCCTGCTGGTCAACAACGTGCTCGACCGCAAGTACTACGCCTCCGTCGGCACGCCGAACATCTACAACTTCTATGGCGAACCGCGCAATTTCCTCCTGACGCTCCGTGCCGCGTACTGAGCCGGACCACGCCCGGGCCGCCGCCGCGCCGGCGCTCGGGCAACGGGAAAACACCCCGCCAGCCTCGCGGCGCGCCCGCCTGGGCGCCGCCTGGCGTCTGGCCCGCGCGTACTGGATGTCGGAGGACCGCTGGCCGGCACGGGGGCTGCTCATGCTGGTGATCGCCTTCGATCTGCTGATCGTGTACCGCTATACGCGCCTCAGCTACTGGCAGAAGGACTTCTACGACGTGCTGACCAATTACGACGTCGATGCCTTCTACCAGCGCCTGCTCGAGCTGGCGGTCATCGCCACGGCCGGCATCATGCTGGACGCTGCCCGCACCTACACCGCGCAATACCTGGAAATACGCTGGCGCAACTGGATGACCGACGTTTTCCTGGGCCGCTGGTTTTACGGCAGGGCCTACTACCGCTTCGAGCGCGGCCACGGTGCCGACAACCCCGACCAGCGCATCGCCGAGGACCTGCGCCTGATGGCCAGCAATACTCTGGAGCTCGGCCTGGGCCTGTTGAGCAACATCGTCACGCTCGCCTCCTTCGCAGTCATCGTCTGGGGGCTGTCCGGCACGCTGTCGCTGGCCCTGGGCGGCACCACGCTGGAAGTGCCCGGCTACATCTTCTGGGCGGCCGTGCTGTACGCCGTAGCGGGCTCGTGGGCGATGGAGAAGATCGGCGGGCGTATGGTGACGATCGACTACACCCAGCAGCAGCGCGAGGCGGACTTCCGCGTGCTGCTGGTGCGCGTGCGCGAATACGCCGAGCAGATCGCCTTCTACCGCGGCGAAAAGGCAGAGGAAACGCGCCTGCGCGATTCCTTCCAGGCCATCCGCGCCAACTGGCGCGAGATCATGACCTACACCAAGCGCATCACCATCGCCGACAGCTTCTATACCGAGGTCGGCGCCATCGTGCCCACCTTGCTGGTCGGGCCGCGCTACTTCGCCCACCAGATGACCTTCGGCGACTACATGCAGCTCGGGCAGGCCTTCATGCGGGTGCGCGTGTCGCTGTCGTGGTTCATCTACAAGTACAAGGAACTGGCCCTGCTGCGTTCGGTGTACCGGCGCCTGGTGGAGTTCGAGCGCGTGCTGGCCCATCCGTCCGACGCGCGGACGCTGCTCGAGCCCGCGCCGGATGCCACCGCGATCGAGGTGCGCGGCCTGCGCCTGCGGCTACCCGACGGCAGTGCGCTGGGCGACACCCTGGACTGGCGCATCGCGCCCGGCGAACGCTGGCTGATCCGCGGCCCTTCGGGCGTGGGCAAGAGCACCCTGCTGCGCGCGCTGGCCGGGCTGTGGCCGCACGGTAGTGGCGAGATCGCCATGCCGGCGGGGCGGGAAATGTTCCTGCCGCAGCAGAGCTACTTGCCCGTCGGCTCGCTGCGCGCCTGTCTGTGCTACCCCGGCGACGCGCAACGGTTCAGCGTCGACGAATGCATCGCGGTGCTGCACGCGGTGCGGCTCGAAGCCCTGGCCGGCGAGTTGGATGCGTACGACAACTGGGCCAAGCGCCTGTCGCCCGGCGAGCAGCAGCGCCTGGCCTTTGCACGTGTGCTGCTGCACAAGCCGGTGTGGCTGTTCCTCGACGAGGCCACGGCCTCGCTCGACCCGCGCAACGAGGCGCTGCTGTACCGCTTGCTGATCGAGCGCCTGCCCGGCCTGACGCTGGTCAGCGTGGCCCACCGCGAAAGCCTCGCGGTTTTCCATACCAAAGTGCTGGAGCTTGCCGATGAACGCGCACGCATTGCCGATCTCTGACATGCCCGCAGGCGGGGCGCCGCGTGCCGCACGGCGGTGGTTGTCCGCCCCCGGCGGAGCGCGTGCCCGGCCGGAGGCGGCCGTCGCGCCAACGGCGGCTGCCGG
>NZ_AMXE01000064.1 GCF_000310205.1 Thauera linaloolentis 47Lol = DSM 12138
GACAGAAACCGCCGCGTCGCCTCGCTCACCGGCGCCTTCAGAGTGTCCATGTAGTCCTGCATGTCTCGTCTCCTGTGATGAATTCATGCCGGCGGCGGACGCCCCCGCCCACCGCCGGCCGTGCGCTTACTGCTTCGGCCGTATCGCGTCGGCGGTGCCGAGGATGAAGGCCTTGATCTTGCGCACTTCCTCGGGCGTGAGCTTGCCGGTGAAGTCCGGCATGCCGCGCGAGACGAGCGGCCCATTGAAGACGTAGTTCTCCAGATTGCCGATCACCGTCGCCGGGCGGTAGCCCAGGTTCGGCAAGTTGCCGCCCTTGTCCACGCCGGGCACGCCGTGGCAGAACACGCAGTTGCTCACGTACAGCAATGTGCCCTCGGCCACGTCGGCCGGATCGTAGGGCACGCCCGTCACGAGATTGCCGAGCTGGTAGGCCACCTGCTCGGGCATCGGCGCGGTGCCGCCGAGCTTGAAGGTGTACACCGTGCCGGGCGACTTGAACTCCGATGCGCGCGCCGACTGGCCGTACACACCGCCCCAGCCCACGGCGACGGAGACGTACTGCTCGCCATCCACCTCATAGGTGATCGGCGCCGCCACCACCCCGCTGCCGGTGGCGGTGTCCCACAGCTTCTTGCCGTCGCGCGCATCGTAGGCGATGAAGCGCGCATCGGCCGTGCCCTGGAACACCACGTTGCCGGCGGTGGTCAGGGTGCCGCCGTTCCACGGCGAGATGTACTCCTGGCGCCAGACCTCTTTCTGCGCGACCGGGTCCCAGGCTAGGAGACGGCCGTAGGCGGGCGCCTTCGGCGCTTCGACGTTGACCAGCTTGGCGGTGTTCCAGCCCACGCCGCTCATCGGCTGGCCAGGCTTGTTGTCGCGCGGGCCGCTCCAGTTCTTGTCGTCCTGCAGCGTCACCGGCACGTACTGGGCGGGGAAGTAGGCCAGCCCGGTCTGCGGGCTGTAGGACATCGAATGCCAGTTGTGCGCACCGAACACGCTGGGAATCACCTCCACCGGCTTGTCGGTGCGGCGCGCCTCGGGGTTCTCGATCGGGCGGCCCGCCTTGTCGTAGCCGGTGGCCCAATTCACGTCCACGAAGTTCTTGGCCGAGATGAACTCGCCATTGGTACGGTCCACGACGAAGAAGAAGCCGTTCTTGGGCGCGTGCAGCAGCACCTTGCGCTTTTTGCCGTCCAGCTCCAGGTCGGTCAGGATGATGTCCTGCGTCGCGGTGTAGTCCCAGTTCTCGCCCGGCGTTTCCTGGTAATGCCAGACGTACTCGCCGGTATCCGGGCGCAGCGCGACGATAGAGCTGAGGAACAGGTTGTCGCCACCGCCTGGGCTGCGGGCCAGGTGCGCCCAGGGCGCGCCGTTGCCCACGCCGATGTACATCAGGTCCAGTTCCGGGTCGTACACCATCGAGTTCCACACCGTGCCGCCGCCGCCGGCCTCCCAGTACTTGCCGGACGGATCCCAGGTCTTGGCGGCCATTTCCATCGCCGCGTTCTCGAACGGCTTGGACGGGTCGCCGGGCACCGTGTAGAAGCGCCAGGCCTGCTTGCCCGTCTTGGCATCATAGGCGGTGATGTAGCCGCGCAGGCCCAGTTCCGAACCGCCGTTGCCGATGATGACCTTGCCCTTGAACACGCGCGGCGCGCCGGTGATCGTGGCCGCATCCTTCGCCGCCGCCTCCAGCGTGTCCTGCTCCCAGCGCTTCTGGCCGGTCCCGGCGTCGAGGGCGATCAGGCGACCGTCGAGCGAGGCCACGTAAACCATGCCCTCGTGGTAGGCCACGCCGCGGTTGACCGCGTCGCAGCAGGCCTTGCGGCCAGCTTCCGGCGGCACCTTCGGATCGTATTCCCACCGCTTCTTGCCGGTGCGCACGTCGATGGCGTGCACGATGCTCCAGGCCGCGGTCACATACATCACCCCATCCACGACCAGCGGCGTGGCCTCCACGCCGCGGCTGGAATGCAGGTCGTAGGACCACGCCAGGCCAAGCTCCTTGGCGTTGTTCGGCGTGATCTGGGTCAGCGGGCTGAAGCGCGTGCCGGCATCGTCATAGCCGTGGCTGCGCCACTCGCCGCCAGCCGCGAAAGCGGTGGAACCCAACACCAGGCAGCCCAGGCCGAACACCGCCTGCTGCATGCGCTTGCGCGCGGGAATGGCGCCATCCCGCGGGCGCGCGGATACCGTCGTCAACATATCGTCTCCTTCTTTTTCTCGTGGGGCGGCGCCACGTTCGAGCGCCCCCGTCTTGTCGGCATGCGGCGGTTCAGAACACCTTCAGCACACGCAGGTTCAAGCGGTCGTCCTCGCGCAGGCCGTTGCGCACCGACACGTCGCGGCCGTAGCTGGCCAGCAGTTGCAGGTCCGGCGCGATGAACCAGCCGGTGCCGACGCTGACCTTGGTCGTGCGCAGGCGGTCGCCCTGGTCCACGCCGGCAACCTCGGTTTCGCCGCCGACGGTGTGGGACACACCGGCGCGCAGGTCCCAGGCGTCCGACAGGTGGTAGCGCAGATAGCCCTGGAACTGCATCGACGGCTTCTGCTTCATCGTCACCTTGGCCGCGCCGAACTTGTCGTTCTTGCCGTACAGCGTGAAGTCACCAATCAGGTCGAGCGAGACCTTTTCCGACAGTTTGGTGATGAAGCCGGCCTGCAGCGCGAATTTCCACCGATTTTCACCGAGGTTGAGCGCATCGTCGTTGTCGTAGTTGCCCGTCGGCGCATAGAGGAAAGGGGTGATGCCGAAGTAGGTACCCGTCTGCGGCTTGTTCACCAGCCAGACGGTCGCCGCGAGGATCAGGTCGCCGACACCGCTGGCGCTGCCGGCCGCCGACAGGTCGTCCTTGCCTTCCAGCTTGCCGAAGGGCAGCAGGAACTGCGGATCGACGATATAGCCGCCGATCTCGGTGAAATGCACGCCGCGCAGGATGCCCACATGCGAATCCAGCCGCGGATCGCCGGCCTGCTTGCGTCCCCGCACATAGGCGGCGTCGCGTGTCGCGTACTGGTAATACGCCATCGCCAGATTGGTGCCGGCCGGCAGCGCAGTGTAGTCGCCGGCATCCACATCGACCGCATGCGCCTGCGGCGCCGCCAGTGCGGCACACAGCGCCGCCATGCCGCCAAGACCACACCAGCCGTTTCGACGCGCTTGCGCCGCCTCCTTGAGTGGCTTCATTCCCTTGTCTCCGATAGTAGTAATATTCGGCGGCCGCCTTTCAGCATCGCGGAACCGGCCCGCCCACCGCTCCGGGCAGGCGAAGCAGATGATGCAGAAGCCGTGCCAGAAAAACAAAAATCATTCAGAACAATCAGTTGCAGTAATTTCCGCAACCCTGGACAACAATGGGGCGCGCACACTGTATCGTTTCAAGCCAGCTTGCCTCCGGCCACTGGATCGATACGCGCCAGCCCCGGCACAGGAGGAGACATGGAGCCTGTCCGTACGGATTTCGATAGCAAGGTGCTGCATGCGCGCCAGTTGCTGCGCGAAGGCCGCGATATTCCCCCAAGCCTGGTCGCGGAGGAGGTCCAGCGCTCTTGGTCGCGCTCGCTCAAGCACGGCCTCAGGGAACACGACCGCGTCCTGTTCAACCCGGTTTCGGCCGCCCAGCTGCGCCGCCTGGACGATACCCACCGCGTGCTGCTCGACCATGCCGCCCCCGAACTGCAGCGCCTGTTCGCCGCGCTGGACAACGCCCATTGGGTGATCGCCTGCCTGGAGGCCCGCGGCACCGTCGTCAAGGCGCTGGGCGGGCAGAGCGCGGCCCTGCGCGACATCGCCACCGCGCTGCGCCCCGGGCTGAACCTCAGCGAGAACGTGGCCGGCACCAGCGCCCCCGGCTGCGCGCTGGAAGAGCGGCGGCCCGTGATCGTGCGCGGCAGCGAGCACTTTCTCGAAGAGATACACATGTGCGCCTGCGTCGCGGTGCCGATCTTCGACCCCGCCGGCGACCTGGCCGGCGTCCTGAACGCCTCGCGCCACCATCACGCCCCGTCCATCGGCATTCTCGAGCCGCTCGCCCTCACCGCGCGCGCGATCGAGAACCGCATGGTCAATGCCTTGCCGGATGCGCTGCACCTGCGCCTGCACTACAGCGCGGAACTGGTCGGCACGCCGATGTGCGGCCTGCTCGCCATCTCCCGCGACGGCCGCCTGCTCGGCGCCAACCCCCTGGCGCGCCAGTTGCTGGAGCTGGACATGCTGCCGGGCACCGCGCAGTGCGCGCAGACGGTGTTCCAGTGCGGCCTGGGTCCGCTGCTCGACATGCTGCGCAAGCATGGCCGCACGCCGACCCCGCTGCACTGCCACAACGGCGTGCGCCTCCACGTGTGCTTGGCCGACGACGCGCACCCGCGCCCCTTCACCGCCCCGGTGCCGCGCCCGGCCGTGGCGGCCGGCGCACCGCACGCGGCCCGCGCCTCCACGCCATCGATGCTGGCCGACTCCAAGCTGAGCCTGCGCATCCACCAGGCCGAGCGCGCCTTCGCCCGCAACATCCCGGTGCTGATCAACGGCGAAACCGGCACCGGCAAGGAAGTACTGGCGCGCCACCTGCACGACGGCGGCCCGCGCGCCTCCGGCCCCTTCGTCGCCATCAACTGCTCGGCGATTCCGTCCGGCCTGATCGAGTCCGAACTGTTCGGCTACGACGACGGCGCCTTCACCGGCGCGCGGCGCGGCGGCATGGCCGGGCGCTTCGAGCAGGCCAACGGCGGCACCCTGTTCCTCGACGAAATCGGCGACATGCCGCTCGAACTCCAAGCCCGCCTGCTGCGCGTGCTGCAGGAACGCACGCTGACCCGGCTGGGCAGCACCCGCAGCATCGCGCTGGACTGCTCGGTGATCTGCGCCACCCACCGCGACCTCGCCCAGCGCGTCGCCAGCGGCGAGTTCCGCGAAGACCTGTACTACCGTGTCAACGGTCTGCGCGTCACCCTGCCCGCGCTGCGCGAGCGCAGCGACCTGGACGCGCTCATCGACCACCTCCTGGCGCGTGAGGCCGCACCCGCGACGCCGGCGCTGACCGCCGCCGCACGCGACTGCCTGCACCGCCACGACTGGCCGGGCAACATCCGCGAACTGCAGCAGGTCCTCCGCCTGGGCGCGGCGCTGGCCGAAGCCGGCTGCATCGACGTCGGCCACCTGCCGCCGGAACTCACCGACGCGCCCCTCTCCCTGCCGGCCGAAGCCCCCCGGGACGGGCAAGCGCAGTGCGCCGACGGCAAGGCCACGCTGCAGCAAGCCGAAGCCGAAGCCGTGCGCGCCGCCTTCCTGCGCCACGACGGCAACGTCTCGGCCACCGCGCGGACCCTCGGCATCGCCCGCGCCACGCTGTACCGCAAGCTGCGCAGCTACGGCCTGCTCGCCGATGCGGAGGCCTGAGCCCCGGCCGGGCGCTGCTCCAGGGCATCCGGCCGAGGCTCTGCGAGCATCAGGCGGACCGCCCTGTTCCCGCGGCCGCCTTTGGGCCATGCCATGGAAAGCTGCGCGCTTCTCGATTACCCGTAGGAAGCACGCGCCACATCGGCCTCAAGCATCCGGAAGCCATTGTTTTAGCGGCTTTCCGGGCGAAAATTCGGTTCCGAATAGCTACTACATCTAGTATTCGAATTTTCAATTCGACACAATCAAAACACACAACATACTGATATTTAAAGATTAAATTTTTTTGCTCCTGAGCATTTTCCGCGCTATTCTTCAGTCCGCATTCAGAACCACCCACGGATGAAGAAAAACACCATGAGCGAGACCACCAGCGCATCGGCCCACGGCGCAGCCAAGGCCAACGTCCTTCCTCCCAGCGCCGCCAACCTGCCGATGCAGGAAATCTCCGGCGAAGTGCTCGTCGAGAAGTACGCCAAGGGCGACGAGCAATCCATCGCCGAGGTGCGCCAGCGTGTCGCCCGCGCGCTGGCCGCGGTCGAAACCGAGGACAAGCGCGCCCATTGGGAAGCCAGGTTCCTCGAAGCGCAGGAAAAGGGCTTCGTCCCCGCCGGCCGCATCAACAGCGCCGCCGGCACCACGCTGGCCGCCACGCTGATCAACTGCTTCGTCCAGCCGGTGGGCGACTCGGTCACCGAAGCGGTCGACGGCCGCCCCGGCATCTACACCGCGCTGGCCCAGGCCGCCGAAACCATGCGCCGCGGCGGCGGCGTCGGCTACGACTTCTCGTCGATCCGCCCGAAGGGCGCGCTGGTCAAGGGCACGGCCTCCAACGCCTCGGGCCCGGTATCCTACATGCGCGTGTTCGACCGCTCGTGCGAAACCGTGGAATCGGCCGGCGCGCGGCGCGGCGCGCAGATGGGCGTGCTGCGCTGCGACCACCCGGACATCGAGGAATTCATCCACGCCAAGGACCAGGGCGACCTCACCAACTTCAACATCTCGGTCGGCGTCACCGACCCCTTCATGCAGGCGGTCGAGGCCGATGGCGACGTCGAACTGGCGCACAAGGCCGAGCCCACCGCCGACCTCAAGGAAGCCGGTGCCTACCAGCGCGACGACGGCCAGTGGGTGTACCGCAAGGTGCGCGCGCGCGCGCTGTGGGACCAGATCATGCGGTCCACCTATGACCACGCCGAGCCGGGCATCCTGTTCCTGGACCGCATGAACCAGGACAACAACCTGTACTACTGCGAGACCATCGAGGCCACCAACCCGTGCGCCGAACAGCCGCTGCCGCCCTACGGCTGCTGCTGCCTGGGCTCGATCAACCTGACGCCCTTCGTCAAGAATCCGTTCGGCGACAAGGCGGAGTTCGATTACGCCGCCTTCGGCAAGGTCGTCGACGTGTCGATCCGCATGCTCGACAACGTGCTCGACAGCACCCACTGGCCGCTGGAGCAGCAGCGCGCCGAAGCCGACTCCAAGCGCCGCGTCGGCCTCGGCTTCACCGGCCTGGGCGACGCCCTGATCATGCTCGGCAAGCGCTACGACACGCCCGAGGCGCGCGAGGAAGCGCGCAAGATCTCCGAGTACATGCGCAACCGCGCCTACCTGGCCTCGTCCGAGCTGGCGCGCGAGCGCGGCGCCTTCCCGCTGTTCAACGCCGACCTCTACCTGTCGGGCGGCAACTTCGCCTCGCGCCTGCCGGCCGAGGTCAAGGACAAGATCCGCAAGCACGGCATCCGCAACTCGCACCTGCTGTCGATCGCACCCACCGGCACCATCAGCCTGGCCTTCGCCGACAACGCCTCCAACGGCATCGAGCCGCCGTTCTCCTACACCTACACCCGGCGCAAGCGCATGGCCGACGGCACCTTCAAGGAGTACGCCGTCGAGGACTACGCCTGGCGCCTGTACCGCCACCTCGGCGGCAACGTCGAGGCGCTGCCGCCGTCCTTCGTCACCGCGCTGGAAATTTCCGCGCAGGCGCACAAGGACATGGTCGCGGTGGTCGCGCCCTACGTCGACACGTCCATCTCCAAGACGGTGAACGTGCCCGAGGACTACCCCTATGCCGAATTCGAGGACCTCTACCTCACCGCCTGGAAAGCCGGCCTGAAGGGGCTCGCCACCTACCGCCCCAACAACGTGCTGGGTTCCGTGCTGTCGGTCACCCCGACCGCCGAGCAGAAGCAGCCGCACGACGTCGAGCTGTCCGACGCCAACCGCCGCCTGTCGATCAAGAGCCTGCCGGCGCCGGTGCTGTCCAGCCTGCGCTGGCCCGGCCGCCCCGAGATGCCGGACGGCAACATGGCCTGGACCTACATGCTCAACACCCCGACCGGCGACTTCGCGCTGTTCGTCGGCCAGTTCGGCACCAATGGCGGCACCTTCCCGTTCGAGGTGTGGGTCAACGGCGCCGACCAGCCGCGCGGCCTGGGCGCGGTGGCCAAGACCCTGTCGATGGACATGCGCGCCAACGACCGCGGCTGGCTCAAGCTCAAGCTCGAGACCCTGGCCCGCACCGTGGGCGAGAAGTCCTTCGAGATGCCCTTCCCGCCGCACGGCGAGAAGAAGCTCTTCCCCGGCACGGTGTCGGCCTTCGCCCAGGTCGTGCGCTACCGCTGCGAGAAGCTCGGCGTGTTCGACAAGGAAGACGACACCAACGCGGTGCTCGACACCCTGTTCAGCCTCGAAGAGCCCAAGACGGGTACCGACGGCACGCTGTCGTGGACGGTGGACATCTACAACCCGGCCACCGGCGAGGACTTCGTGCTCGGCCTGAAGGAAATCACCCTGCCGGCGCAGGACGGCTACGCGGCGGGCGTCACCCGCCCGTACTCGGTGTGGCTGTCGGGCAACTATCCGCGCGCGCTGGACGGCCTGACGCGCATCCTGTCGCTCGACATGCGCGTCATGGACCCGGCCTGGATCGGCATGAAGCTGCGCAAGCTGCTCGACTACCCCGAGCCGCTGGGCGACTTCATGGCCTTCATCCCCGGCACCCGGCGCCAGCAGAACTACCCCAGCACGGTGGCCTACCTCGCCCAGCTCATCATCCACCGCTACGCGATGCTCGGCGTGCTCGACGAGCGCGGCTACCCGACGCGCGAGATGGGCATCCTCGAATCGCCGCGCGACGACAGCGAACCCAAGCTGATGCAGGGCGCGCTGTGCACCGAGTGCGGCAACCACACCGTGATCCGCAAGGACGGCTGCGACTTCTGCACCGCCTGCGGCGCGGTCGGCACCTGCGGCTGAGTCCACGCGCTCCCGTCGAATGCCCGCATCCCCGGATGCGGGCTTTTTCTTGCTGCGCCCCACCCCGCGAGCGGCCCCGCAGTTCCGACGTCCTTGAAATCCGCCCGGGCTTGCCCGAGAATCGCGGCCGAAGCCTGTGTTTCACGCGTGCATGCGCGTGTTTCACATCACGCCTCGTTTCCAGCGCCCGGGCGGACGGTCCGTACCCGCGCCGCCGATCATTCCGAAAGGTTTTCGCCATGGGCGTACGCGCCAATACCCCCTGCCCCAAATGTGCATCGACGCGCTGCCGGGAGTCCCGCTGGAGTTCGCACAAGGAAAAGGTCGACAACCCGGACAAGCACCCCTTCCGCTGCCTGTCCTGCTCGCATCGCTTCATCGCCCCCTTCGGTACCGCCCGGCAAGGCCTCGGCGGCCGCCATCCGCTGCTGACCGTGGCTGCCGCGGCCGTCATCACCATCATCGTGGTCAGCGGCATCGGCTTGCTGTGGCCGGGCGGCTCGCCCGAGGAGGAAGCGGCGCCCACCGCCCCGCAAGCGAATGCCACCAGTCCGACGATGGAAGAAGCCGCGCGCAATGGCGACCTGGAAGCGCAGTTCCGCCTGGGCCGTGCGGCCCTGCTCGACACCTCGCGCGGCAAGGAAGGCGCGGCCGAAGCCGTCTCCTGGCTGAAGCGGGCCGCCACCGGCGGACACGCGGGCGCCATGCTGCAGTTGGGCAAGCTCTACCGCAGCGGCGTGGGCATGCCGCAGAACTACGAGTATGCGGAAAAATGGATACGCACCGCGGCCGACGCCGGCAACAGCGAAGCCATGGTCGAGCTCGGCCGCCTCTACCGTAGCGGGCTCGGCGTCAAGGCGGACTCGGTGCAGGCCTATGTCTGGTTCAACCGCGCCGCCGCCGCCATGAACATGGACGGCGTGCACGAACGCGACAGCATCGCGCTGAAGCTGAGCGCGGCGGAACTGAAGGCCGCCCAGGCGGAATCGCTGGCGGCCGACGAGAACCACGCCGACCCGGCACCGGACAAGATCGCGCAGGACTGAGGCGCACCTGACGATTCCGCGGATGCGCCGGCCATGAGCGACAGGACACCCCCACCCGCCGCCAGCGGCGCGCCGCCGCGCCTGCAGCTCGAGGGCATCGGCAAGGTCTATCCGGGCGTCGTCGCCAACGAGGGCATCGACCTCGCCGTGCGGCCCGGCGAGATCCGCGCCATCCTGGGCGAGAACGGCGCCGGCAAATCGACGCTGATGAAGATCATCTACGGCGTCACCCGCCCGAGCGCGGGCCGCATCCTGTGGGAGGGGCAAGCCGTCCAGGTCGAGAATCCCGCCCACGCCCGCAGCCTGGGCATCGGCATGGTGTTCCAGCACTTCTCCCTGTTCGAGACCCTGAGCGTGGCCGAGAACGTGGCACTCGCCCTGCCCGGCCGGCCGGCGCTGGACGAACTCTCGCGGCGCATCGCCGAGGTCTCGGAGCGCTACGGTCTGCCCGTCGATCCGCGCCGCCGCATCCATGCGCTGTCGGTGGGCGAGCGCCAGCGCGTCGAGATCATCCGCTGCCTGCTGCAGCACCCGCGCCTGCTGATCCTGGACGAGCCGACCTCGGTGCTGACGCCACAGGCGGTGCGCAAGCTGTTCGGCACGCTGCGCCAGTTGTCGGCGGAAGGCTGTTCCATCCTGTACATCAGCCACAAGCTCGACGAGATCCAGGCGCTGTGCCACACCGCCACCGTGCTGCGCGGCGGCAGGGTGAGCGGCGAGTGCATTCCGGCGCGGGAGACCGCGCAGTCGATGGCGAGCCTGATGATCGGCAGGGCGCTGCCGCACTGCGAACACACCGCGGCACGCGCCGACGGCGAGCTGCGCCTGCGCCTGGCGGGCCTGTCGCATGCGTCGGACGACCCGTTCGGCACCGACCTGCAGGACATCCACCTCGACCTCCACGCCGGCGAGGTCGTCGGCATCGCCGGCGTTTCCGGCAACGGCCAGCAGGCGCTGCTGCGCGCGATCTCGGGCGAGGACACGCTGGCGGAAAAATTCCCGGTGCAGATCTGCGGCGTCGAGGCCGGCCGCCTCGGCCCGGCGCAGCGGCGCAGGCTGGGGCTGTGCTTCGTCCCCGAGGAGCGCCTTGGCCGCGGCGTGGTGCCCGACCTGTCGCTCGCCGACAATGCGCTGCTCACCGCCGCGTACAGCCAGGCCATGGTGGCGGCCGGCTTCCTGCGCGCCGGCCGGGCGCACCGCTTCGCCCGGCGCTGCATCGAGGCCTTCGGCGTCAAGTGCGGCGGCAGCGGCGCGCTCGCCGGATCGCTGTCGGGCGGCAACCTGCAGAAGTTCATCATCGGCCGCGAGATCCTGCAGGCGCCGAAGGTGTTCGTCTGCGCCCAGCCGACCTGGGGCGTGGACGTGGGCGCGGCCGCATTCATCCGCCAGTCCATCATCGACCTGCGCGACCGGGGCTGCGCGGTGCTGGTGGTGTCCGAGGAAGTGGACGAGCTGTTCGAGATCTGCGACCGCATCGCCGTGATCGCCAAGGGCCGCCTGTCGCCCGCCCGCCCCGCCGCCGGCGCCACGGTGGAGGAGATCGGCGTCTGGATGAGCGGCATGTGGCCGGGCGCCGAACCGGCCACGCACGTGGAGGCGGCGAATGCTTGAGCTCGAAGCCCGCGCCGAGCCTTCGCGGCTGATGTCCTGCCTGTCGCCGCTGCTCGCGGTGGCGCTGATGCTCGCCGGCGGCCTGCTGGTTTTTTCCGCGCTCGGCAAGGATCCGGGCGAAGGTTTCCGCGTCTTCTTCCTGAACCCGATCAAGGACCTCTACGGTATCTCCGAACTGCTGCTGAAGGCCACGCCGCTGATGCTGTGCGCGATCGGCCTGGCCATCGGCTTTCGCGCCAACATCTGGAACATCGGCGCCGAAGGCCAGTTCATGCTCGGCGCGGTGGCGGCCACCGGCATCGCGCTGCATTTCGACGCTTCGGACGGCGCCCTGCTGCTGCCCGCGATGGTCGTCGCCGGCGCGCTCGGCGGCGCGGCCTGGGCAGCGATTCCGGCGCTGCTGCGCACGCGCTTCAACGCCAACGAGATCCTGGTGTCGCTGATGCTGGTGTATGTGGCGCAGTTGTTCGTCTCCTGGCTGGTGTTCGGGCCGTGGATGGACCCGGACGGCTTCAACTTCCCGCAGACGCGGATGTTCGGCGACGCCGCGCTGCTGCCGGCGCTGCTCGACGGCACCCGCCTGCATCTGGGCTTCGCCCTGGCGATCACCGTGCTGGTGGCGGGCCATGCCTTCATGAACCGCAGCCATGCGGGCTTTCGCATGCGCGTCGCCGGCCAGGCGCCCGACGCCGCGCGCTACGCCGGCTTCTCGGCGGCACGCACGGTATGGACGGGGCTGCTGCTGGGCGGCGCCGCGGCCGGGCTGGCGGGCATGGCCGAAGTGGCCGGGCCGATGGGGCAGCTCACCGACAAGGTCGGCAGCGGCTACGGCTTCGCCGCCATCATCGTCGCCTTCGTCGGGCGCCTGAACGCTTTCGGCATCTTCCTCGCCAGCCTGCTGATGGCGCTGCTCTACATCGGCGGCGAGCAGGCGCAGCAGTACCTGAACCTGCCCAGCTCGATCTCGATGGTGTTCCAGGGCATGCTGCTGTTCTTCCTGCTCGGCGCGGACGTGCTCATCAACTATCGCCTGCGGCTGCGCCGCCGGGCCGGCTGAGGACGCGAAGGCATGGACGCGGACCTTTTCACCTCGATGCTGTTCGCCACCGTGGTGGCGGGCACGCCGCTGATCATCACCGCGCTCGGCCTGCTGGTGAGCGAGAAGGCCGGCGTGCTCAACCTCGGCGCCGAAGGCATGATGGCCATGGGCGCGGTCGCCGCCTTCGCCGCCACCCACCACAGCGGCGCCCCCTTGCTGGGCGTGCTCGCCGGCATGGGCGCGGGCATGGCGATGGCCTTGCTGTTCGGCGTGCTGACGCTGACCCTGATGGCCAATCAGGTGGCCGCTGGCCTTGCACTGGCGATCTTCGGCGTCGGCCTGGCGGCCTTCGTCGGCAAGCCCTACGAAGCGATCGCGCTGCAGGCCGTGCCGCCGATCCGCATTCCGTTCATCGCCGACCTGCCGCTGGTCGGCGAGGCGCTCTACAACCAGCAGGCGCTGGTGTATTTCTCGTGGGCGCTGTTCTGGGCCGTGCTGTGGTTCCTGCATCGCAGCCGCGCCGGGCTGGTGCTGCGCGCGGTGGGCGAGTCGCCGGCGTCGGCGCATGCGATCGGCTATCCGGTGATCCGCATCCGCTACCTGGCGGTGCTGTTCGGCGGCGCCATGGCCGGCATCGGCGGCGCTTTCCTGTCGGTGTTCTATACGCCGATGTGGGCCGAAGGCATGGTCGCCGGACGCGGCTGGATCGCCCTGGCACTGGTCGTGTTCGCCACCTGGCGGCCGCTGCGCGTGGTGGTCGGCGCCTATCTGTTCGGCGGCGTGATGATCACCCAGCTCTTCATCCAGGGCTCGGGCCTGCAGATCGACTTCCCGTCGCAGTTGCTGTCGTCGCTGCCCTACTGGGCAACCATCGTCGTGCTGGTGGCGATTTCACGCAACGCCGGCGCCATCCGGCTCAACTCGCCGATGTCGCTGGGCAAGCCGTACCGGCCGGATGCCTGAGGCCGAACCGGCTGCGATATAACGTTTTAAATATAAGCAAACAACAAATAATTCGTTTGGTTATAGACGGCCCTTTGGCAGACTCCGCGCAAACAAATTGCACAGGAGCCTCCATGAAACACCGTCTCGCCCTCAAGTCCTTCGTCGCCGCCATCGCCCTGGCCGGCACCCTGGGCAGCGCGTTCGCCGAACAGCTCAAGGTCGGCTACCTGCCGGCCACCGGCCACGCCAAGTTCTTCATCGCCAAGGAACAGGGCCTGTTCGCCAAGGAAGGCCTGGACGTCGAACTGGTCGAGTTCCACAACTCCGCCGACGGCCTCAACGCCATCATCGCCGGCAAGCTCGACACCGGCGCGTTCGGCACCACCGGCCCCATCGCCCACCTGTCCAAGGGCACCAAGCTCAAGATCATCGGCGGCATCATGGGCGGCGACGCGGCCCTCGTGACCACCCAGGCCGGCGCCGAGCAGGTCAAGACCATCGCCGACCTGAAGGGCAAGAAGGTCGCCACCGTGCGCATGGCTTCCGGCGACGCCGTGCTGCGCGGCGCGCTGAAGGACTCGGGCCTGAACTGGAAGACCGACCTCGAGATCTTCGAGCTGAAGAACCCGTCCGCCGTCATCGAGGCGGTCAAGTCCAAGCAGGTGGATGTCGGCCTGGTGTGGGGCCCGCACGATCTGCGCGCCGAGGACCAGGGCCTGAAGATCGTCATCCATTCCAGCGACCTGCAGCCCGGCCACCCCTGCTGCCGCATCGTCATCACCGAATCGAACGCCAAGAACCAGGCCACGTGGGAGAAGTTCCTGCGCGCCATCCTGCAGGCCGAGCGCTTCGCCGCCGAGAACAAGGAAGCAACCATCGACTCGATCGCCAAGTACGTGAAGCTCGACAAGCAACTGCTGTGGCGCGGCTACTACTCCGAGTACATCGACCAGTCTTCCGACCCGGATGCCAAGGGCGTCAAACACTTCGCCGACGTGATGGCCAGCAGCGAGTTCATCACCAAGGCGCCGGACCTGTCGGCGTCGATCGATGCCCGCTTCTACGAGAAGGTACTGAACCAGCTCGCCGCCGAGAACCCGGGCGATGTCTACTGGCAGAAGCTGCAGCAGGATTTCAAGCGGAAGAACGGCTGACATGGCGGCAGAGCTGAGCCTGGAGGGCGTCGGTTTCTCGTACGAGGACGCGGCGCCCATCCTGGAGAAGATCGACCTCGAAATCCCGGCCGGGCAGTTCGTCTGCCTGCTGGGCGCCAGCGGGTCGGGCAAGTCCACGCTGCTGCGCCTGCTGGCCGGCCTGCAGTTTCCCGACCAGGGGCGGCTGCTACAGAATGGCAAGCCGATCACCGGCCCCGGCTTCGACCGGGGCGTGGTGTTCCAGGACTATGCCCTGTTCCCGTGGATGACGGTGGTGGACAACATCGCCATCGCCATCGGCAAGGCCCAACCGGGAACCCGCAAGGCCGACTGCCGGGCGCAGGCGGTGGACTACCTGGGCAAGGTGGGGCTGGAATCCGCGGTCGGCCAGTACCCGTTCGAGCTGTCGGGCGGCATGCGCCAGCGCGCCGCCATCGCGCGCGCCCTGGCGCTGCGCTCGCCGGTGCTGCTGATGGACGAGCCCTTCGGCGCGCTCGACCCCACCAACCGCGCCCGCCTGCAGGACCTGCTGACCGAGGCCTGGGAAACCGAGGCCACGAAGAAGACCATCGTCTTCGTCACCCACGACATCGACGAGGCCCTGTACCTGGGCGACCGCGTCGTCGTGCTCGGCTCCACGCCGGGACGCCTGATCGCCGACCTGCCCGTGCCCTTCGCCCGCCACCGGGACCGCCGCAGCCTGTTCGACAGTTCCGGCTTCCACGCCCTGCGCGAATCCATCGCCGAAACCCTGGCCGCCGACACGCTGCGCCAGCTCGTCGCCGCCTGAAGGAAGATCACCATGTCCGAAACCCTTGCCGCCGCGGAGCGGGGCCGTCCCGTTTCCGGCGTTTCCGAACCTCAGTCCAGGCGCCCCGCGCCCGCCAGGAAGGACCCGGCCAAGCCCTCCGCCCTGCGGGTGCTGGCGGACGGCTCCATCATCTGGCTCGTGCTGCTGGGCGCCTGGTTCGCCGCCGCGGCGTGGTTCCCGCTGGGCGAGAACCCGCTGATCCCCAGCCCGCAGGCCACCGTGCTGGCGCTGTGGGAATCCCTACCCGAGCTGTGGAAGAGCACCCTGGCCTCGTTCTCGATCCTGATTCCCGGCCTGCTGCTGGCCATCGTGCTGGGCATCCTCGCCGGCATCCAGGTGGGCTCGTCGCCACGCCTGCAGCGGATCTTCTTCCCCTTCGCGCGGGTCGCGGCGCCGGTGCCGCCGACGGTGTACGTGCCCTACGCCATCGCCATCCTGCCCACGTTCAAGCTGTCGGCCATCTTCGTGGTCTTCATCGGCGCCTTCTGGCCGATCTTCCAGAACGCCGCCGCCGGCGCCCACGCGCTCGAAGGGCGCTACCGCGACAACGCGCAGATCCTCGGCCTGACGCGGCGCGAGTTCCACTGGAAGGTGGTGCTGCCGGCGGCGATGCCGCACATCTTTTCCGGCATCGCGGTGGGCCTGGGCTTTTCCTTCATCCTGCTCACGGTGGCCGAGCTTTTCGGCGCCAATGCGGGCCTGGGCCGCTTCGTGCAGTACTACGCCGACTTCGCCGACTACCCGAAGATGGTCGCCGGCATCCTGTACACCGGCGCCGTCACCTACCTGGCGATGAGCGGCCTGGAAGCCATCAAGCGCCGCGTCCTGTTCTGGCATCGCTGAAGGAGACCTCCCCATGCTCGTCCGTTCCCGTTCATCCCTCGCCGCCGTGCTGCTGGGCTCGCTGCTGTGCGTGGCCGCCGGCCCCGCCGGCGCCGCCCTGTTCGAGCGCGAAACCCGCGACATCCGGGCGGAAGTCCGCAGCGCGGCAGATTCCGGCCGCAAGCTGGCGGTGTTCCTGACCATGCCCGACTGCCCCGGCTGCCGCGACATGGAGCAGCACGTCTTCCAGGATGCGACCACCGAAAAGGCCTTCGGCGCCCGCTTCGCCACCGCGCGCGTGGATATCGCCGGCGCATCGCCCCTGATCTCCCCGACGGGCGAAACCACCACCGCGCCGGACTGGGCGCGGCGCCTGCGCGCGCTGGGCACGCCGTCCTTCGTGTTCCTCGACGGGCAGGGCCAGGTCCTGTACCGCCACACCGGGGTGCTGGACACCGAGGGCTTCCGCCAGTTGAGCGACTACGTCGCCACCGAGGAATACGAGAACCGCCCGTTCCAGCCCGCCCAGGCGCAGCCGGGGCATTCACATCACGATCACCACGCCCATTGACCGAATCCGATCCTCCATGTCACGCAACAAACTGATTTCCCTGGCCGAGGCCGTCGAGCGCCATAGCTGGGACGGCATGCAGTACGCCAGCGGCGCCTCGCTTCCGGTGGGCTCCGACACCATCGTGTTCGGCCGCGAACTGGTGCGCCGCCAGCGCCGCGACCTGCACGCCCTGTTCCACTGCAACACCCAGCAGCTCAACCTGCTGGCCGCCGCCGGCGCCGTGAGCAAGGCCGAATGCGGCTTCTCCGGGCTGGAGGTGTTCGGTTTCGCCAACGGCCTGCGCCGGGCCGTGGAAACCGGCCAGCTCGCGCTGGAGGACTACTCCAACCTGTCGTTCGGCCTCCGCCTGCTGGCCGGCGCGCTGAACTGGCCCTTCGCCCCGTCGACGGTCAACATCGGCTCCGACATCCAGTGGCGCAGCGCCTTCGCGCCGGACGAAACCCCCGCCCGCCACAAGATCCCGACGGTGACCGACCCCTTCAGCGGCCGCGAGGTGGGCGCCCTCAGCCCGCTCAAGCCCGACGTGGCGGCCATCCACGTATCGCTGGCCGACCCGCTCGGCAACGCCATCATGCTCGGCACCGAATGGAGCCGCTTCGAACTGTCGCGGGCGGCGAAGAAGGTGGTGCTGATCGCCGACGCCATCGTCGATACCGCCTGCATGCGCCAGTTCCCGAACCTGGTGCGCATCCCGGACATCATCGTCGAGGCGGTGGTGTACTGGCCCTTCGCCGCCTGGCCGCAGTCCTCGCCGGGCTTCTACGACGTGGACGAGGCCCACATGAAGGCCATGAACAAGGCCCTGGCCACGCCGGAAGGCACCGAGGCCTACATCGGCCGGTACGTGGACGGCTACACCGACCTCGACGGCTACCTGGACATGATCGGCCGCGACACCATCGAGCAGTTGTCCCGCACCGGCACCGCCTTCCTTCTCGACCCCTTCCGCCAATGGATCAAGACGCCGGAGGAAGTCCGCGCCCTCGCATCCGGAGACGCCCGATGAGCACCGATCTCGCCCAGGCCGCCGACGCCGACCTGCCCTACACCCGCCAGGAGATGATGGCGATCGCCACCGGCCGCGAACTGCACGACGGCGACCTCGCCATCTTCGGCGTCGGCCTGTCGATGCTCGCCGGCTACTTCGCCCAGGCCTGCCATGCGCCCAACATCCGCACCATGACCGAAGGCGGCGTGTATGGCGCCACGCCCGTCGGCGGCCTGCCGTGGGGCATCGAGTGCAACCGCATCTCGTCCAACGCCACCAGCTTCACCAACGCGCTCGACGCGCTGGGCTTTCTCGTCGCCTCCGGGCGCTGCGACGTGGGCATCATCGGCGCGGCCCAGGTGGACAAGTTCGGCAACGTCAACACCACCGGCATCTGGGACGGCGACGGCATCATCGGCGACAGCTACCGCCTGCCCAAGACCCGCCTCACCGGCGCCGGCGGCGCCAACGACATCGCCTGCGGCGCGGGCCGGGTCATCATCATGGTCACCCACGAGGCCAAGCGCTTCGCCGACAAGGTCAGCTACATCAGCTCGCCCGGCTACCTCGACGGCGGCGACGCGCGCGCGCGCCACGGCTTCATCGGCGGCGGACCATCGGCAATCGTCACCACACTCGGTATCATGCGTCCGGACCCCGAAACCAAGGAGTTCTTCCTGGACGCCTGGTATCCCTTCTCCAGCGTCGAGGAAATCCGCGCCAGCACGGGCTGGGACCTGAAGGTTTCGCCCGATGCCCATGTGGTGCCCGAACCGACAGCCAAGGAGCTCGCCGCCCTGCGCCGGGTGGACGAGACGGGCATGCTGCGCAAGAAATGAGAACCGACACACGCCGAGAACAGCCATGACCGAACCCACCCTGCTCAGCGTCGACGACGCCGGAACCGGCGTCCGCACGCTGATCCTGAACCGGCCGCAGGCCCGCAACAGCCTGTCCCAGCCGGTGATCCGCGAACTGATCGACACCTTCGAGGCCATCGCCGCCGACGACGGCGTGCGCGTCGTGATCCTGGCCGGGGCCGGCCCGGCCTTCTGCGCCGGCCACGACCTGAAGGAAATGCGCGCCGCCGGCTATGCGCCGGACTACGCCGAGGGCCTGTTCGCCGATTGCGCCGAGCTGATGCAGTCCATCGTCAACCTGCCCAAGCCGGTCATTGCCCGCGTCCATGGCATCGCCACCGCCGCCGGCTGCCAGCTGGTGGCGAGCTGCGACCTGGCGGTCTCCGCCGACGACGCGCGCTTTGCCACCCCGGGCGTGAACATCGGCCTGTTCTGCTCCACCCCGATGGTGGCCCTGTCGCGCAACGTGGCACCCAAGCACGCCATGCAGATGCTGCTCACCGGCGACCTGATCGACGCCGCTGCGGCGCTGCGCTTCGGCCTGGTCAACGAACTGGTGCCCGCCGCCGAACTCGAAGCCCGCACGCTGGAGCTGGCCCGCAAGATCGCCTCCAAGTCGCCCCTCACGCTGGCCATCGGCAAGGAAGCCTTCTACCGCCAGGCCGCCCTGCCCCTGGACGAGGCCTATGCCTACACCCGCGGCGTGATGGTGGGCAACCTGCAGGCCCTGGACGCGCGCGAGGGCATCGACGCCTTCATCGACAAGCGCACGCCCGCCTGGTGCGGCCGCTGATCCGGACGGCACGGGCATGAGCGACATCCAGACCCTGCGCCGGGTTCTCCACGAATCCCGCACCATCGCCGTGGTCGGCCTGTCGGCCGACTGGTTCCGGCCGTCCTACTTCGCGGCCAAGTACATGCAGCAGCACGGCTACCGGATCATTCCGGTCAACCCCAAGTACCCCGAGATCCTGGGTGAGAAGAGCTATCCCGACCTGGCTTCCATCCCGGACAAGGTTGACATCGTGGACGTGTTCCGCAAGCCCGCCGATGCGCTGCCGGTCGCCGAGCAGGCCATCGCCATCGGTGCCCGCACGCTGTGGCTGCAGATCGGCGTCATCAACGAGGAAGCGAAGAAGAAAGCCGAGGAAGCCGGCCTCACCGTCATCATGGACCGCTGCGTCAAGATCGAGTACGCCCGCCTGTTCGGCGGCCTCAACTGGTTCGGCGTCAACACCAAGGTCATCTCCTCCCGCCGCCCCCGCTGGCTTCCCTGAGCAGGACTCCGAACATGGCAGACCACCAATACGGCTTCGACACCCTGTGCCTGCACGCGGGCCAGATCCCCGACGCGGCCACCGGCAGCCGCGCCGTCCCCATCTACCAGACCACCTCCTACGTCTTCGACAGCCCCGAAGAGGCCGCCAGCCTCTTCAACCTGCAGACCTTCGGCAACGTCTACTCCCGCATCTCCAACCCCACCGTCGCGGTGTTCGAGGAGCGCGTCGCCGCGCTGGAAGCGGGCCGCGCCGCGGTGGCCACCGGCAGCGGCATGGCCGCGCAGATGATCGCGCTGCTCAACATCTGCGAGGCCGGCGACCAGATCGTGGCCGCGCGCACGCTGTACGGCGGCACCCACACCCAGCTCGACGTCAATTTCCGCAAGCTCGGCATCGACACCGTATTCGTCGATCCGGACGACCCGGAAAACTTCGCCCACGCGATCACGCCCAGGACCAAGGCCATCTACGCTGAGACCCTGGGCAACCCCTCGCTCAACGTGCTCGACATCGAGGCGGTGGCGAAGATCGCCAACGGCGCCGGCCTGCCGCTGTTCATCGACAACACCTTCGCCAGCCCCTACCTGTGCCGTCCGTTCGAGTGGGGCGCGGCGATCAGCGTCCATTCGGCGACCAAGTTCCTCGGCGGCCACGGCACCACGATGGGGGGCGTGATCGTCGAATCCGGCAAGTTCCCGTGGGACAACGGCAAGTTCCCGGCCATGACGGACCCTTCGCCCGGCTACCACGGCGTGCGCTTCTTCGAGACCTTCGGCGACTTCGGCTTCACGATGAAATGCCGCATGGAAGGCATGCGCACCTTCGGCCCGGTGCTCTCGCCCTTCGCCGCCTTCCAGCTCCTGCAGGGCGTCGAGACCCTGCCGCTGCGCATGGACCGCCACTGCGCCAGCGCGCTGGCGGTGGCCCGCCACCTGGAATCCCACCCCAAGGTCGCCTGGGTCAACTACCCCGGCCTGGAAAGCAGCCGCTACCACGCGCTGGCGAAGAAATACCTGCCGCGCGGCGCCGGCGCGGTGCTGAGCTTCGGCATCAAGGGCGGTGCCGCCGCCGGGCAGAAGTTCATCGATTCGGTCGAGTTCCTGTCCCACCTCGCCAACATCGGCGACGCCAAGACCCTGGTCATCCACCCCGCCTCCACCACCCACCGCCAGCTCTCCGAAGAGCAGCAGGTGGCGGCCGGCGTGCCACCCGACCTGATCCGCCTGTCGGTCGGCCTGGAAACCCTGGACGACATCCTGTGGGACATCGACCAGGCGCTGGGCAAGACCTGAGCAGGACCCGGGCACGCCCCCTTCCCGGCAAGCCCCCTGCGGACACGCGTCCCCAGGGGGCTTTTACTTGTTAAGTTTCCTGCGCCTTGTGTAAGCTTGCGTCCGGGTGTCCGTGCCGCATGCTCGCGGCCGGGCAGGTTTTCGTGATGGTCGGGCCGCCTCACGGTGTTGCCGCGCGCCCATGAACCGAAGCCCAGCCCTTCCGGCCCCGCTGCCTCCGCAGCTACGGGCCGTCCGCCCCGCCCCCCGCCAGCCTCTCGCCACGGCCCGCCACCGGCCGCACGCGCATGCCTGCCGCCCGCCACGCGCGCC
>NZ_AMXE01000065.1 GCF_000310205.1 Thauera linaloolentis 47Lol = DSM 12138
CGTTTGTTTCATGGGCGCAGCGCAGATCATGACTTCAGTATTTTACCGGCTCTGAATAGATCAGAGCTTCCTTAAAGTGCCACTTCAACACGTTTACAGCCGCAAATCCGCCGCATCACGCGGCAGTACATATTTCAGGTCGTACAGCACGTGCTCGCGTTTGCCCAGCGCACGGATACCCTGGTCACTGAGCACCTTGAACTGGTCGTGGGCCACCGCCACGACGATGGCGTCGTAACTGCCCGGCACCGGAATCTGGATGGGCACGATGCCGTACTCGTGCTGTGCCTCGGCCGCATCGACCCACGGGTCGTACACGTCCGCCGCCATGCCGTAGTCGCCCAACTCCTTGACGATGTCCACGACGCGCGTGTTGCGCAGATCGGGGCAGTTCTCCTTGAAGGTCAGACCCATGATCAGGATCTTTGCGCCTTCGACCTGGATGCGCCGCTTGAGCATGGCCTTGACCAGTTGCGATACCACATAGGCGCCCATGCCGTCGTTGAGCCGCCGGCCTGCCAGGATGATCTCGGGGTGGTAGCCGATGGCCTGCGCCTTGTGGGTGAGGTAGTACGGGTCCACGCCGATGCAGTGGCCCCCCACCAGGCCCGGGCGGAAGGGCAGGAAGTTCCACTTGCTGCCGGCTGCTTTCAGCACCGCCTCGGTGTCGATGCCCATGCGGTTGAAGATGATGGCCAGTTCGTTGATCAGCGCGATGTTGACGTCGCGCTGGGTGTTCTCGATGACCTTGGCCGCTTCGGCCACCTTGATGCTCTCGGCCTTGTGGGTACCAGCGACGATGATCTGGCGGTAGAGGGCATCGACCAGGTCGGCCACTTCGGGGGTCGAGCCGGAGGTGACCTTCTTGATGGTGGAGACGCGATGTTCCTTGTCGCCCGGATTGATGCGTTCGGGGCTGTAGCCCGCATAGAAATCAACGTTGAAGCGCAGGCCGGAGTGCTTCTCGAGCACGGGCACGCAGTCTTCCTCGGTGGCGCCGGGGTAGACGGTCGATTCGTAGATGACGATGTCGCCCTTCTTGAGCGCCCTGCCGATGGTCTCGCTGGCCTTGACCAGGGGGGTCAGGTCGGGCTGCTTGAATTCGTCGATGGGCGTGGGCACGGTGACGATGAACACATTGCAGGCCGCAAGGTCTTGCGTATTCGCGCTATAGCGCAGGCCGGCGGCCGCGCGCAGTTCTTCGTCCGAGACTTCGAGCGTGGCGTCGTGGCCCGCCTTCAGCGCGTCGATGCGGGTCTGGTTGATGTCGAAGCCGAGCACGTCGCGCTGCTTGGCGAATTCCACCGCGAGCGGCAGGCCGACGTAGCCCAGGCCGATGATGGCGAGTTTGATCTGATCGAGGGAGTGCATGGTCATGATGGGTAAGGCTTGGTGGGGTATGGGAATGGATATGGAAAGCTCAGGGTTCGGCGATGAGTGTATCGGGTGCGCGTTGGGGGCCTTCGCTGGCGGCGTCCTGGTGGTGGACGTCCTGATCGAGAATGCGGCCACGGTCGACATAGGTGAAGGATTCCTCCAACAGTACACGCTTGCGCTGGCGGCGATCGCGGGTGCGCATCTCGACGGCGGGTTCACCCGGGTTGATGCGGCGGTCATTAAAGGGGTCCCGGTGGACGTAACCGCGAACATAGACGCCGCTGTGCGGATGAAGCGCCTTGCGGATCAGTCTCAGATACTCCACTTGGTGGGTGAGCGGCGCGGTTTCGTCCTTCAGCATGATTTCGACCACGGCATAGCGTAAACCTGGCTTGCCATCGGGTTCGTTCTGCTGATACAAGCGGGTACGGAAGGCGGTGTTTTCGCGCAGTTGCGGTGCCACCAGGGCGTTGATCTGCTCGACGTGCTCAAGTGTGCAATTGCCGAAGAATACGCCGCAGTTGGCAGCGGGGGTCAGGCGCAGATAGCGATGGATGCCCCGCAAGGTCGGCACCAGGCGCCACGGCCGCGCGGTAATGGCGAGATAACTGGCAAAAACAACGAGAAAGGCGATGAACATCACCCCTTCGGGAATCCCCCAAAGGAGCCCCATGACCCCGATGCCGCCGAGCATGAAATGCAGCATGCCAATGGTGGTGACTACGTCTTCGACGCGGAACCCCGCGCGCTGCAGCAGGTGATGCAGATGGTTGCGGTCCGGCGTAAAGGGAGACTGCCCCATCCACATGCGACGCCCCATGACGCTGAGGGTATCGATGAGCGGAATGGCGAACAGCCACAGCGCGGCGATGGGGCTGACCAGGGCGCTCTCGCCCTGAGTGATGCTGGCGAGCAGCCAGACGATGAGCAGGCCCAGCGTCATGCTGCCGTTGTCGCCCATAAAGGTGCGTGCGCGATGTTGCCTTCCATGGCGCATGTTGAACCACAAGAAGCCCCCTGCTCCACCTAGCAGCGCCATGGCCAGCAGGTGGGTCGAGCCGCTGCCGGCCAGTCCTGTCATCAGGGCCACCAGCAGCAGGGTACCGCCGGCGATGGTGCCGACCAGCCCGTCGATGCCGTCGACCATGTTGAGCGCGTTGATGCCGCCAATGGTGGCAAACACGGTGAAGGGCACGGCCAGCATCCCCAGCGAGACATTGCCGGTGAACAGCATGTTGCCCAGGTCGGTTAGCGCTACTCCTCCGCCATACACCATCAGCAGTGCCAGCAGGGCCTGCACTACGAGACGGATCCTGAAGCCGAGCTTCCAGCGGTCGTCCGCCAGTCCGACCAGGAACATGACACCGCCGCATACCAGTAGCGAGGCCCATGCCACGCGCTGCCCGGGGTATTGGGTAGACAGCGCCGACACGGCGACGAACAGCGCCACCAGCACGCCGAAGCCACCGACGAATGGCGTGACGTGCTCGTGCTGTTTGTGCTCGCCAGGGTGATCGATGAGCCCGACACGTGGAGCGAGATCGATCATGACCCGTATCACGATGGCGGACGCCAAGGCTGCCAACAGTAGAACAATGAGCCCTTGCATCATGGGACCCTCCTGTTTTTTAGGTCAAACCTACCCGGAGAGGCCCCGCGGAACGCGGCCCCTCACATCTGCAATGCCGTACGGTGGGCGCCTTCGATTGCGGCACACCCACGTTCAGTGCCTATCAGGTACTCATGCGGAGTACTTGTACTGGTAGTGGTAGCCCTGGTAACCGAAGCGATGGCGTTGTCGTTGAAGATCGAGCCCGTTGAAGACGAAGCCCTTGACGCTAACTCCCCCTTGCCCCAGGCGTTTGACGGCTTGTTCCAGCTCGCCGATGGGGTGCCGGCCGGCTCGGGCAACCATGAGTGCAGCTCCGGTGAGGCGGCCGATGATGGCGGCATCGGATACGGCAAGCACGGGCGGCGCATCGACGATGAGCACGTCGCATTGCGCCTCAAGGCTTTGCAGTAGCGCGGCGAATCGCTCGTGCATCAGCAGTTCGGAAGGGTTCGGCGGAATCTGGCCGGTCGTGACGACGGACAGCCCGGGCACGGAGGTCTGGCGCACGATGGATTCGAGCGTGGTGCCGCCGGTGATGAAGTCGGACACGCCGCCATTGCGCGGAAGATCGAATTCTTTGTGGATGTGCCCCTTGCGCATGTCGGCATCGATGATGATGACGCGCTTTCCGCCCTGAGCCAGAACGGCGGCGAGGTTCTTGGAGATGAAGCTCTTGCCCACGCCCGGCGCGGGGCCGGTGATGAGCACGGAACCGCGGTCGGCCCCCAGCAGTGCAAAGTGGAGCGTGGTGCGCAGACTGCGCAGGCTTTCCACCGCGCTGTCGTCCGGGTGGGTTACGGCGAGCAGCTCACCGGTACCCTTTCCGCGTTTGATGCGGCGATCGATTTCTTCTTCGGCTTTGCTTTCCGGCACGGTGGCGTATACCGGAAGGGCAAGCTCTCGCTCGATGGTCTCGGGGTCTTCGACCACGACGCGCAATGCTCGGATGGCCCATACGATGCCTAAGCTGGCCAGGCCGCCGAGCACGCCGGACAGCAATACGATGAGCGCCTTGCGTGGGGCGATGGGGAGGCGCGCGGTGACTGCGCTGTCGATGATACGCACATCACCCACGGTGCCGGCCCGTGCCACCCGCAGTTGCTGGGCGCTGTTGAGCAGGTTGGTGTAAAGCGCAGTGGAGACTTCGACGTCGCGATGCAGTCGCAGCGCGGTCTGCTGTGTGTCGGGCAAACGCGAGACGTCCTTGTCCAGGGTGCCGCGCAGCGCACGCAGGCGGGCTATCTGCGAATCCACCGACTGTACTTGCGGGTGCTCGGCCGTGAAGCGCTGGCGCAGTTCGTCGCGTTTTTGCTGAAGCACGACGATGTCGTTGTCGACCTTGACGATGGAACTGAGCATGGATTGGGTTTCCATGGTCAGATCGATGGAACCACGGTTTTGACGGTAGTTGTTGTAGGCGGCTTCGGCAGTGTCGAGTTCGCTTTTGAGTTCCGGCAACTGGGCTTCGAGAAACTTGAGCGTGGATTCGGCTTCGGCCGAACGATACTCGACGTTCTGCCGCACATAGGCGTTGAGTACTTCGTTGAGAATGGCGGCCGCCTGGGCACGGTCGGGTCCGGTAAAGGCGGCCTCGATGACGTTGGACTGGCGGGCGCGTTCGCGCACTTCCAGCGCATCGCGCAGGGTGGCGATGGCTTCGGCCTGGCTGCGGCGCATGACGTCGAAGCGGGTGCCGGGGCGGGCAAGGAGTTCGGCGACGAAGAGACTGACGCGCTCGCCGTTGACCGGCGCTCCGATCGCACCCTCGGCCAACAGTTGGTCGTCTTCGTCGAAGAGTTGGAAATGCCCCCCGTCCTGTGCCACAAGCGTAAGCGGCAGGCCGACGAGATCCGGCGCCACTTCGAGGCTTTGCAGGGTGATGCGTTCACCGCCCCAGGCATAGCTGTTCATGCCGAGCAGCGGCGCGGCAAGTTCATCGGCATCGCCATGGCGCCGGGCCAGCGTGCTGCCGATGATCAGGGCATGCTTTGGTTCGGCAACGACGGTGAGGTTGAGCCGCTCGACGACGCGGCCGAGGATCATGCGTGAACGCAGGATTTCGAGTTCTGCCGCGACCGAGGTGCTGTCGCCGAGAACGGCCTCGACGTCACGCAGCGCGGCGATGCCGCCCTTTGCAGCACTCTTGTCTTCGACCTGCAGCAAGGCGTCGGCGCGGTAGATGGGCGTCGATACCAGCGCGACAAACACGCCCACTGCCACGGCGGCGGTCGTGACGGCGAGGATGAGCCATTTGTATTCGAACAGCGTGGCGACGATCTCGCCCAGATTGATGAAATCGTCGCCCTTGTCGTCCTGGCCGGGTGCATAGCTACGATGGGCTTCGGCGGACGTGGCGGTGTGCGTGGTTTGTCGAGCCAACGGTGGAGCTTCCTGAATGATGTTCGGTGCGGATACGGTCGGAATGTGCTGTGCCCGCAGTCGTGTTATTGGCGGCCGTTGAAAAGCGGGAAACGGGTGTCGCTGATGAGGTTGAGCATCTGCGAGGTGGGCAGGATGTTGCTGACCACACGGTTCCAGCGCGCAATGGCGGCAACGTCGACATAGACGATGTCGCGCGGGCGCAGCGGAAAGCCCTCGGCCAACAGCAATGCATCGGCGGAGCTGGCGTTGAGATGGAACAGCTCGGAAGTGCCGTTGTCGCTGCGCATCACGTAGATCCAGCTCGGATTCGAGGTGATCTGGTTGACGAAGCCCGCGTCGCTCAGTGCCTCTGCCAGCGTGGTGCGGCGCTTGTTCATGACGTAGGAGCCGGGCTCCCTGACTTCACCCAAGACAAAGACCTTGTTGAGCTGACGGTCGGGTACGTTGACGATGTCGCCAGGCAAAATCTCGACGTTTTGCGAGGTGTCGCCGTCTTCGTACAGCGCTTGCAGGTCGACCCGCCAGGTTTGCCCGTCACGGGTCAGCAGCACGTTGCCGTGATCGGCCTCGCTGGTGATGCCACCCGCGCGGTTGATCGCCTCGACCAGGGTCATCTTGATGTCGTTGATCGGCTGCAGGCCGGGTTCCTTGACTTCGCCGACGACATAGACCCGCTTGCTGCGGAAGGCGACGACACGTACGTCGAGCTGGACGTTTTCGATGACCTTCGACAGGCGCTGGGCAAGAATGTCGCGAACCTGCCGAGGGGTCTTGCCAGCCACCTTCAGAGTGCCTGCATAGGGGAAGAAAATGGTGCCGTCATCGGCAACCAGGGTCCCGGACTGCTCTGCCGAGCGGTATGAGCCGGCAGGGATGGTGATCTCGGGGTGGTCCCAGACGATGACGTTGATGATGTCGCCGGGGCCAAGTTCGTAATCCTGGTGGGCAAGACCGAAATCAGGCACCGTGGATTGGCGCGAGGCCGTACGGCCACCTGCCTGAGTGTTGCGGAAACTGGATTCGCTGTCGCGGACGTGGGCGATGACGAGTTCGGCTGTGATCGGCGTGACGGTGACGTTGCCCGGCGTCTGCTCCGCCTGAGGAGTATCTGCAGCGGTGACCGGAAGTGCCACCGAGGATTCGGTGCGCATGTTCCATCCCGAAGTCCCCGGCACCAGCGAGCATGCCGAAAGGGCGCTCAGCAATCCCGCGACCACCCCTGCCCTTGCAAGCTGCCCACTACCTGCGGCTACCTGCCGCAGCGAAGAAAACGATAACGACAACGATTCGCCTTTCATTAACCCGCCCTATCCGAACCTACGACGATCGTGAAACCACGTATCTGCAGAATCCGCCACAGATACGAGGAATTCGAAAAACATCAGGCCACGATCACGAAAAAACAAAATTGACAGTATCCACAAAGACTGCAAAGCATTGCTGAATTCTTATTAATCAGCGCCTTGGAGCACGCCTTGCAGCGCACAATAATACACGCATAGAGACTTTTTACACGGACATTATTGCGTCCGCATGTTAACGGAGGATCGTGGGCAGACCATGCCCAGGGCGTTTCCGGTGCCAGCTGACTACTCCAGCTCCCGCATCCGCTCCAGCGCTTCTTCCACGCGGTCGACGGCGATTACCTCGAGTCCGCCGATGGACTGCCGGGGGGCATTGGCCTTGGGGATGATGGCGGTATCGAAGCCAAGCTTGGCGGCTTCCCTGAGGCGCTCCTGGCCGCGGGGTGCGGGACGGATCTCGCCCGCAAGCCCGACCTCGCCGAATACCACGAGCCCCCGCCGCAAAGGACGGTCGCGCAGCGATGAGACGATGGCGAACAGGATGGCGAGATCCGCTGCCGGCTCGGTGATCTTGACCCCGCCGACTGCATTGACGAAAACATCCTGATCGAAGCACACCACGCCCGCGTGGCGGTGCATGACCGCCAGCAACATGGCCAGGCGCGTCGGCTCGAGGCCGACCGACAGGCGTCGGGGATTGGGGCTTTGCGCGGCATCGACCAGCGCCTGTACCTCGACCAGCAGCGGCCGCGTGCCTTCCTGGGTGATCAGCACGCAGCTTCCGGCTACCTGCTGGGCATGCTGGGACAGGAAGATCGCCGATGGATTGGAGACGCCGCGCAAGCCGCGTTCGGTCATGGCAAACACGCCGAGTTCGTTGACCGCGCCGAAACGGTTCTTGAAGGCGCGGATCAGGCGGAAGCTGGAGTGGGTGTCGCCTTCGAAATACAGCACGGTATCGACGATGTGTTCGAGCACGCGCGGACCGGCCAGTGTGCCGTCCTTGGTGACGTGGCCGACCAGGATGAGGCTGGTGCCGCTCTGCTTAGCGAAACGGGTGAGTTGCGCCGCGCATTCGCGCACTTGTGCGACCGAGCCGGGAGCCGATTGCAGCGCCTCGGAATAGACGGTCTGGATCGAATCGATGACCGCGACGCGCGGCCTGGATTCATGCAGGGTGTGGAGGATGCGCTCGAGATTGATCTCGGCCAGCATCTGCAGTTCGGACGGCGGCAGTTGCAGGCGGTGGGCGCGCAGCGCGACCTGTTCGCCCGATTCTTCGCCACTGACGTATACGACCTTGTGCGCAGCGGACAGGTTGGACAGGGCCTGCAACAGCAGCGTCGATTTGCCGATGCCGGGGTCGCCGCCGATCAGAACGACACCGCCGGCGACAAGCCCACCGCCCAGCACACGATCGAACTCGTCGAGCCCCGTCGGTTGGCGTGGCTCCTCGCGTGGTTGCAGCGAGGACAGTGGCTTGAGACGGCTGCTTTCTCCAGCGAGTGCGGCGAACCGGCTACCTTTGGCGGCCCCTGGCTCGATGAGGGTTTCCGTCAGGGTGTTCCATGCCTGGCACTGGGGGCACTGCCCCTGCCAGCGCGGCACCTGCGCACCGCATTCGCTGCAGACGAAGGCAGACTTCGCCTTCGCCATCAGCTCACGGCATCCTTGTCCCGCGCCATGCGCGCGAACTCTTCGCAAACATAGTCGGCAAACGCGGTGATCAGCCGCGAGCGGAACTTGTCGCGCGGCAGAATGACTTCCAGCGGCGTATAGATGCGCGGTTCGAGACGGATGGCCGCCAGGCGCCCTTCGGCCACGTCGCGCCGGATGGCACGATCGGATGCGATCGCGAAGCCCAGGCCTGCAGCGGCAAGCTGCTTGATCGTCGCCAGGCTGCCGAGCTCGGCGCACAGGTTGATCTCGCTGCCCGCGATGCCGGCGGCCTCGAAGAACTCGTCGGCGATCTGGCGGATGCCGTTGCCTGGATCACGGTCGATGAACGGGTGGCCGATGAGATCCTTGGCCGTCAGTTTGTCGAATTTGGCCAGCGGATGGTCGGGGCTGCAGATCACCATCAGTTCGTCACGCGCGGCACTGCGGCGCTCGATGGCATGCTGCTCGGTGACGATTTCGATGAGGCCGATGTCGAGGTCGCGCGCGGCGACGCTGTCTTCGGTGAGCTTGGAGTTTCCAACCACGACACGCGGCAGTACGCGCGGATACTTGCGCTTGAAGCCTTCGAGTATCGCCGGCAGCCAATAGGCCGCGATCGTGGTGCTGGTGCCGACCTTGATCTGCCCGGCAAGCTCGTCGGTGAGCTCCGACACGCGCGAGTCGAGCTCGGCCGACAGCCCCAGGATGCGCTCGGCGTAGGCCAGCACGAGTTCACCGGCGGGCGTGAGCGTGATCTTGCCGTGGCCGCGGTCGAGCAGGCGGGTGTCGAAGTGCTCTTCGAGCTGCTTGATCTGGAACGTGACGGCCGGCTGAGTCATGTAGAGATGCTCGGCGGCACGGGTGAAGGAGCCGTGCTTGGCCACGGCATGGAATACCTGGAGTCTGCGGTCAGCCATGGTGTAGATAAGTATGATTTATTGTTGGAATTAGATCACAAACAAGTCAGCATTGGCAGATATCCGATGGATCGACGCCCTGCCATTGTGATCTCCGTCAGCCCAAGCATACGGCCATCCATGTTATAAACCGCGCTCCCGACCACAGGTGCCCGGTACCCAACGATGCCGCTCGGCTTCTACACCATCATGGCAGCGCAGTTCTTTTCCGCGCTTGCCGACAATGCCCTGCTCATCGTCGCCATTGCCTTGCTGCGGGACATGGCCGCACCATCCGAGTACGAGCCGCTGCTCAAGCTCTTCTTCACGGTATCCTACGTCGTACTGGCCGCCTTCGTCGGCGCCTTCGCCGATTCCATGCCGAAATGGCGCGTGATGCTGGTCAGCAACACGATCAAGATCGGCGGCTGTCTGATGCTTTTCCTCGGCGCCCATCCGCTGTTCGCGTACGCGGTGATCGGACTCGGCGCGGCGGCCTACTCCCCGGCCAAGTACGGCATTCTCACGGAGTACCTGCCCCACCGTCTGCTGGTCGTGGCCAATGGCTGGATCGAGGGGCTGACCGTCGGCGCCATCATCGTCGGCACCGTGATGGGGGGCTTCATGATCCGCAGCGACGTGGCGCAGGGCCTGATGGCACTGAACCTGCCCTTCGCTGATACGCCCTTCGAGGCCGCCGTGCTGATCATCGGTTCTCTCTACCTGATCGCGGCAACCTTCAACCTGTACATTCCGGACACGGGCGTCGATCACAAACCGCTCAAGAACAATCCGCTGTACCTACTTCACGATTTCAACCATTGCCTGCGCCTGCTGTGGCGCGACAAGCTGGGACAGATCTCGCTGGCGGTGACCACGCTGTTCTGGGGCGCAGGGGCGACGCTGCAGTTCATCGTCATCAAGTGGGCGGAACACAACCTCGGCATGAGCCTGTCGCAGGCGTCGATGATGCAGGGCGTGGTGGCCCTCGGTATCGCTGCGGGCTCCATCGTCGCCGCACGCTACGTGACGCTGAGAAAGTCGGTACGCGTCATTCCGCTCGGCATCGCGATGGGGGTCGGCGTGATCTCGATGATCTTCATCACCAGCACCACCGCGGCAATGGTGCTGATGGTGACCGTCGGAGCGCTGGCCGGCTTCTTCGTGGTGCCGATGAACGCGTTGCTGCAGCACCGGGGCCACATCCTGATGGGGGCTGGCCACTCGATCGCGGTGCAGAACTTCAACGAGAATCTGTCGATTCTGGTGATGACCGGCACCTACGCCGTGCTGATCATGCTAGGCCTCTCGATCGATGTCGTGATCGTGCTGTTCGGACTGTTCGTCGCAGGCGCGATGATGATGGTGAAGCTCCGTCACGAGGCCAACCAGCGCGAATTCGACAACGTCGCGCTACTGGAAGACCGCAGCCACTGAGCCTGCCGGCGCTCGGCCCGCGTCAGCCCTTCTGCGCCTGCTCCGCCATCAGCCTGCGCGCAAAACACAGATCGGCCCAGGCCTTGCCCTTGTCCTGCGGGTTGCGCAGCAGATAGGCGGGGTGGTAGCTCACGATGACGGGGATGCCCTTGAAGCCGAAAGTGCGGCCGCGCGCCTTCGAAATACTGATTTCTGTATTGAGCAACGCCTGGGCAGCGGGCCGCCCGAGCGCGACCAGCAGGCGGGGCTTGACCAGCTCGACCTGGCGTTCGAGATACGGCAGGCAGTCGCCGATTTCCGCTGGCTCGGGGGTGCGGTTGTGCGGCGGGCGGCATTTGACCGCGTTGGCGATATAGACGTTCTTGCCACGTTCGAGGTCGAGTGCAGCGAGCATGTTGTCCAGCAGGCGGCCGGCCTGTCCGACGAAAGGCTCGCCACGCTGGTCTTCTTCGCGCCCCGGCCCTTCGCCGACGAACATCCAGTCTGCCTGACGGTCGCCGACGCCGGGTACGGCCTGCTTGCGCTGCTCGCACAGCACACAGGCCCGGCATCCGCGGATATCGGCCTCCAGCGCATCCCAATCGAGCGTCGAGATGCGCGCAGTACGTTCCGGATCTGGGGCGGCCGCAACCCGGCTATTCTCGCGGACGACGACAGGCTGGGCGGGGAACGTTTCGTACACCGGCCTGCGCTCGCGCACCGGGGCAGCAGGTACGCCGGCCTGTGCCGCCGGCCGTGGACGCACCGGCGCGGTGCCGACGTCCGCTCCAGTCAGGTATTCAGCCACCGCGGCAACGGCCCCGGAAACAGATCGGCCCACCTGTTCGACTGCCGCTGGCACCTCCTCCATGGACGTCTCGTCATCGCCCGCACTGGCCGAACGCAAACGCCAGATCGGGCCGAGCCCCATCTCGCGCAGCATGGCATCGCGGTACGAGGTCGGCTTGCGCATGGGTTTCACCATCCGATCAGAGCTCCCGCCGCATCACGATGGCGTCTTCTCGCCCATTTTCCGCCGGGTAATAGCCTTTCCGGCAACCGATCTGCTCGTAGCCCATCGTGCGGTACAACGCCAATCCGGCGTGGTTGGATGGGCGAACCTCCAGAAAGAACTGCATGGCGCCCTTGCTGCGCGCATCTTCGTGCAGCCAGTTCAGAAAGGTGCGGCCGAGGCCCCGGCGCTGGGCCCCGCGAACGATGCCGATGGTGAGCAGGTGTGCTTCGTCCAGTACGCCGAGCACCACTGCATAGCCGACCATTCCCGCGCCTTCCTTCATGACCCAGGCGCTGTGCCCGGCGGAGAGAGAGTCCAGAAAATTGCCGCGAGTCCATGGAAAGGCTTGGAGTTCGACCTCCTGCGGCGCGATCCAGTCCAGATGCGCGGCCTGCATCGGGATGAAGCTGTGACGCCCTGGTCCGCTCACGCCCGGCCTCCGCGGGCGAGCCGCTCGGCGGTCGTCAGCGCGACCTTGTCACGGACGTAGATCGGCGCGGCAAGTTCGGGCGGAACGAGCCCGCCGTTCGCAGCCAGTTGCGCGCCCAGCAAGGCGACTTCGTCGGCACGCGCCACCAGACTGTCGTGGCAGGCATCGAGCCGGTCGAGGAAACGCGTGTGCAAGGCGTCTGGCCAGACACGGAACGCCGACCCCACGCCGGTCCAGTGCCCGGGAGGCAGCGCGACGTCCTCAGGCGCCAGGCAGCGGACAGCGGAAACGGCCCGCAGGCTTCCACCTTCGTCGCGTTCGAATGCCGCGCAATAGACTTCGCCCATGCGTGCGTCGGTAGCGGCGAAGACCCGCTTCGACCCGGCCTGCAACGCGAGCGCATCGAGGCTGCCGATGACGGCGAGCCCCAGGTCCGCACCCAGCGCGAGGCCTTGCGCGACGCCACAGGCCAGCCGCAGCCCGGTGAACGCACCAGGCCCCGCGCCAAAGGCCACGGCATCGAGAGAAGAAACGGAAAGTTCGGCTTCGGCCAGAAGTTCGCGCGTGTCGCGCAGCACCGATTCGGAGTGTTTCGCCGCGCCTTCGATACGGCGGCTGGAAACGGCGTCGCCGACCAGAAGCGCGACGCTGCCCTGTTCGGACGAAGCTTCGATAGCGAGGATTTTCATGGTGCCGGTATTCTACCGGCTCGGGCCGCCGGATTCAGTGCGACTTCTTCTTGGAAGCCCCGGGCTGCTCTGGATAGGCGCCGCGCATGGCATCGCGCAGATCGCGATGCAGCGCGTTGCGTTCTTCGGCATTCAAGCGGCGACGCTCGACCGACCTTTCACCGACTTCGTGGCTGGTGGCAAGAACGCTGCGAAGCTCGTGGCGCTTTCCGTCGCCTGCCTGCCCCGCCACCCCCGTTCCATCGCCGCGCGCCCGCGCTTCGGCAACACCAGACACCGCCACTAGACAGAACGACAGCGTACACGCCAGCATGCACCGGCCGGGATGCAATAAAGCGGGAAACCGGAAAACCGGCTTCGGAGAGGCGAACTTCGGTGTCATCGGATGTCCATCAAAGCAAGGGCCGCCCGCACTGTGCGTCGAACATGAGCCGAAACATACGGCAAACCGACACTTCGCGACAGTCTTGCAGATCAAGTCCGATGATGTTTTGTAAGCCTGTGTTGCTTGCGAACCGGGCGCTTACGAAGCGTTACCCGCCCTTTGTCGACGGGCTTTCGCTGCCACTGGCAAGGCGCCGTTTTGAAGGATACGATTTGCACCATGAACCTAAAAACTCGCTATCGCGTACTGCTGGTGGACGATGATGCTCGTCTGCGTGATCTATTGTCCCGCTATCTACAGGAACAGGGCTTCGCGGTGAAGGCCGTGAGCGATGCACCCATGATGGATCGCGCATTGCATCGCGAGCACTTCGACCTGATGGTGCTCGACCTGATGCTGCCCGGAGAGGATGGACTCGCCATCTGCAGGCGGCTGCGGGCCGCGGAAAACAACCTGCCGATCATCATGCTCACGGCCAAGGGCGATGATGTCGACCGCATCGTCGGGCTGGAAATGGGGGCGGACGACTATATCGGCAAGCCTTTCAACCCGCGCGAACTCGTCGCCCGCATCCAGGCGGTGATGCGGCGCCAGCCGCAGACCCTGCCCGGCGCGCCCACGGCCGAGGACGAGATCGTCGTGTTCGGCAGCGTGCGCGTCAATCTGGGCACCCGCCTGCTCGAACGCAACGGCGAAGAGATCCAGCTGACGACGGGCGAGTTCTCGCTGCTCAAGGTGTTGCTGCAGCACCCGCGCCAGCCGCTGTCGCGGGACAAGCTGATGGAACTTGCGCGCGGCCGCGAGTATGGCGTCTTCGATCGTGCGATCGACGTGCAGATTTCGCGCCTGCGCAAGCTTGTCGAGGACGATCCGGCCAAGCCGCGCTTCATCCAGACGGTCTGGGGCTTCGGCTACGTGTTCGTGCCCGACGATGCCAAGGGCGCGGCGCCCGACGAAGGCAAGGCCGAAAGCAGCGAGTGAACGCGGCATGTCCGCCAAGACGAGCCCCGCTCCCCGTCGCGGCGCTGCGGGTCTCTTGCAGGCCTGCCTGCCCCGGACCCTGCTGTGGAAGACCTTCCTGCTCGTCGCTCTGCTGCTGATCCTGGCGCTTGGCTCCTGGTCGCAGATCTTTCGCTATTTCCAGGAGCCCGCCCGCTCGCGCGATGTGGCCCAGATGGTGGTTTCGGTGGTCAACCTGACCCGTACCGCGCTGACCAATGCCGACGCCGAGCGTAGGACGGACCTGCTGATCGAACTCGCCGCGCTGGAAGGGATCCGCATCTATCCAGCCGAGGCATCCGACGAACTTGAGCCGCTGCGCGACACGCGGCCGAACCGCCTGCTCGCGGCCGACGTCCGCAGGCAACTGGGCGATCACACACGCCTGGCATCGCGCTGGAAGTCGCTCGAGGGTTTCTGGGTGAGTTTCCGGCTCGATCCGGAGGATCAGCATGATGAATACTGGGTCATGCTCCCCGGCGAGCGCATCGAGAACCCGGATAGTCTCGACTGGCTTATCTGGGGGCTTGGCGCCCTCGTCGCCGCCATGCTCGGCGCCTATCTGATCGCGTCGTGGATGGGCAAGCCGCTGCGCCAGGTCGCGCGCGCGGCCAGGCTGGTCGGCAGTGGCCAGACCCCTCCGCCGCTGGATGAATCCGGCCCACAGGAAATCGCCGTGGTCGCCCATGCCTTCAACCAGATGACCGGGGATCTCGCCCGCACGGATGCGGACCGGGCGCTGATCCTCGCCGGCGTCTCGCACGATCTGCGCACGCCGCTGGCGCGTCTGCGTCTCGGTGTCGAGATGTCGGGGGCGCCGGAAGGCGAAGTGACCGCGATGGTGTCAGACATCGAGGAAATGGACCGCATCATCGGCCAGTTCCTGGATTTCGGGCGCGGCGTGCCCCAGGAACCGGCGCAACCGGAGGATGTCGCCCAATTGGTGCGCGAGATCACCGAGCCCTACAGGTTGAGGGGAATCGACCTCCATCTCGACGCCCCTCAAACGCTGGTGAATGCCGTACGCGCCCTGTCGCTGCGCAGGGCGGTCGCGAACCTGATCGACAACGCCCTGCGCTACGCGGGCGAGGATAAGCGGCTCGACGTCAGCGTCGGGGTGGTCGACGGCGAGGTCTGCATCGAGGTCGCCGACCGCGGCCCGGGCATCCCGGAGAACGAGGTCGAGCGCATGCGGCACCCCTTCACGCGGCTCGAGAAGGCGCGCACCAACACCAAGGGCGCCGGCCTGGGGCTGGCCATCGTGGAGCGGGTGATGCGCTCGCATGGCGGCAGGCTGGATCTGCTGCCCCGCGAAGGCGGCGGCCTGCGGGCGATCCTGTGCCTGCCCGCCGGCGGAAACGCCTCCGCACGCGCTAGAATGCAGACCGCCCGCCAGGATGGTCATGAGAAGTGAGTGTCGCATTCAACCATCCGGCGGCCAGGGAAAGCTCGCGAGAGCTTCCCGCTTCCTTGCCTGATGCACAGGACATCATCGACCTCCATGCCTTCTGAAACCGCCCTGCCCCCGAACGCCACCCCTTACGAACGCATCGGCGGCGAAGCCGCGGTACGCGCGCTGGTCAAGCGCTTCTATGCACTGATGGACGCGCTTCCCGAAGCCTGGGCCGTGCGCAGGATGCACGCGGAAGATCTCTCGGGCTCGGAAGAAAAGCTCTTCCTGTTCCTGTCGGGCTGGCTCGGCGGGCCGAATCTCTACGTCGAACGCTATGGCCATCCCTTCCTTCGGGCTCGGCACATGCCGTTTTCGATCGGGCTGCAGGAACGCGACGAGTGGATGCTGTGCATGCGCACCGCGCTCGAAGAACTCGTCGCCGACGCGGCGCTGCGCGCCAGTCTTCTGAGCGCGTTCTCCTCGCTCGCGAACCACATGCGCAATCGTGCCGAGTCGCCCACGGCGGCAACCGGGCAGTTCCAATCACAATCGCTATAATCCTTCCGCATGAAATTCCTGTTCGACCTCCTCCCGGTCATCCTTTTCTTTGTCGCCTACAAGCTCGCCGGAGCGCAGCCCGATGCGTCCCATCAACTTGCCACTCAATGGCTGGGGGACGGCATCGGACCAACCCAGGCGCCGATCCTGATCGCGACGGCGGTCGCCATCATCGCCACGTTCGCGCAGATCGCCATCGTCTGGGGCAAGCACCGCAAGGTGGACACCATGCTCTGGGTGAGCCTGGCGATCATCGTCGTGTTCGGCGGCGCCACGCTTTTCTTCCACAATCCGACCTTCATCAAGTGGAAGCCGACTGCGCTCTACTGGCTGTTCGGCGCCGTGCTGCTCGGCTCCGCCCTGCTCTTCCGGCGCAACCTGATCCGCAAGATGCTCGAAGCGCAGATCCAGTTGCCCGACGCGGTATGGGAACGCCTGAACATGGCGTGGGCGGCCTTCTTCGTCTCGATGGGCCTGCTCAACATCTACATCGCCTACAGTTTCAGCGAGGAAGCCTGGGTCAACTTCAAGCTCTTCGGAGGAATGGGCCTGATGCTCGTCTTCGTGCTGGGCCAGGGCTTCTACCTTTCGCGCCATATCGAAGAGGAAAAAAACTGATGTTCTATGCAATGATCGGCGAAGACGCACCAAGCACGCTGGAACGCCGCATGGCCGTCCGCCCCGAACACCTCGCCCGCCTGCAGGCCCTGAAGGACGAAGGGCGCCTGCTGATCGCCGGTCCCATGCCCGCCATCGACTCGCCCGACCCCGGCCCGGCCGGTTTCGCCGGCAGCCTCGTCGTGGCCGAGTTCGACTCCCTGGCCAGCGCCGAGAAATGGCTGGCCGAGGACGCCTACGTGCGCGAAGGCGTGTTCGCACGCACCAGCGTGCGCCCCTTCAAGAAGGTCTTGCCGTGAGCGCGGAAGTCGCCGATCGGATTCGAAGCAGCCTGTCCCAAGCGTTTTCGCCGGACGAGATCGAAGTCCGCGACGACAGCGCCCTGCACACGGGGCATGCGGGCGCGCGCGACGGCGGCGGCCACTACGCCTTGCGCATCGTTGCCGGCGCATTCGCGGGGCATGGCACGGTCGCACGCCACCGCATGATTTACCAGGCCTTGGGCGATATGATGAGAAAGGAAATCCACGCGCTCGCCATCAAGGCAACTACGGCCGAAGAGGCCACCCAAGCAACCCACCCCTGAAGGAATATCGATGAAACGCTTCCCGAGCCGCCTCGCCATCGCCATGTTGGCTGGTTTTCTCGCTTTCCCGGCCGCCGCCGCCAGCCCTGTCGCCAAGGTTAACGGCGTGGCCATCCCGGCCGAGCGCGCTGAAGCGATGCTCGCCGAACAACGCGCCCAAGGCGCCCCGGACAGCCCCCAGCTGCAGGATGCCGTGCGCGAGGAACTGGTCCGCCGTGAAATCCTCAGCCAGCAGGCAAGCAGCCAGGGGCTTGCCAAGAAGGCCGAGGTGCTGACGCAGATGGAACTGGCCAAGCAGGCCATCCTGATCCGCGCCTACCTGCAGGATTTCATCCAGAACAACCCGGTGACCGACGCCGACGTGCAGAAGGAATACGACGCCATCAAGAGCCGCATGGGTGACAAGGAGTACAAGCCGCGCCACGTGCTGGTCGAAACCGAAGACCAGGCCAAGGCGATCATCGCCAGACTGCAGTCGGGCACCGCGTTCGAGGAAGTGGCGAAGGAATCGCGCGATCCGGGCTCCAAGGAGCGCGGCGGCGACCTGGGCTGGAGCAATCCGGGCATGTTCGTCCAGCCTTTCTCCGAAGCCATGGTCAAGCTCGAAAAGGGCAAATTCACCACCACGCCGGTTAAGAGCGACTTCGGCTATCACGTCATCCAGCTCGACGATGTGCGCACGACCCAGGCTCCCCCGCTCGACGAGGTCAAGCCGCAGTTGCAGCAGCGCCTGCAGCAGCAGAAGGTCGAAAAGCACGTGCTCGACCTGCGTGCCAAGGCCAAGGTGGAATAATCATGCGCGTGCCGGGCTACGGCTTGCCGCGGCCCGGCGACAAAAAAAGAGACCGCAGCCGCAATGGCCCGGTCTCTTGTTGGGGCGACCCTTCGTTGCGAAGGGCCGCCCCGAGCCGATCAGAACTGCTCTTCAGCCAGTTCGAGGGCACCCGCTGCACCATTGACGACGGTGTAGGCCAGGCCCGGAGCCTGCGCCAGCACATGGTCGGCGTAGTAGCGCGCGGTAACGATCTTGCTCTGGTAGAAACTCGCCTCGCCTTCGCCCGCGTCGAGCTTGTGCTTTGCGATCAGCGCGGCACGGCCCATCTGCCAACCGCCGGCAACGATGCCCAGCAGCTTCAGGAAAGGTACCGAGCCGACCGAGGCGGCCTTCACATCCTTGCCATAGGTGGCAAGGATGTAGGCGACGGCCTCTTCCACCGCGGCGATGCCGGCACCGAGCGGCCTGGCGATCGCGGTGAAAGCCTCTCCGCCCACTGCGGCCAGTTCCGCCTCGACCGAGCGCATCGCCTGGGCCACGCCGGCGATGGTGACGCCGTTCTCGCGCGCGATCTTGCGCCCGATCAGGTCATTCGCCTGAATGGCGGTCGTGCCTTCGTAGATCGTCGTGATGCGCGCATCGCGCAGGTGCTGTGCGGCACCGGTTTCCTCGATGAAACCCATGCCGCCATGAACCTGCACGCCGTCCGAGGCGACATCGATCGAGTTCTCGGTGCACCAGCCCTTGACGACCGGAATCATCAGGTCGACGAAAGCCTGGTTCTGGGCACGGACAGCTTCATCCGGGTGGTTGTGCGCCTTGTCGCTGGCCGCGCCGACGACATAGGCCAGCGCCCGCATCGCCTCGGTCTTGCTCTTCATGTTCATCAGCAGGCGGCGGACGTCGGCGTGATGAATGATGCTGACCTTCGGCCCGCCGCGAACACCCGCCTCGGTGCCCTGGATGCGGTCCTTGGCATACTGCAGGGCGTGCTGGTAAGCGCGCTCGGACAGGGCCAGGCCTTCCATGCCGACGGCGAAGCGGGCTTCGTTCATCATGATGAACATGTATTCGAGACCACGGTTCGGCTCACCCACCAGGGTGCCGATCGCGCCGCCATTGTCGCCGAAGGCCAGTACCGCCGTCGGGCTGGCATGGATGCCGAGCTTGTGTTCGATCGACACGCAATGAACGTCGTTACGCGCGCCCAGGCTGCCATCGGCATTGACCAGGAACTTGGGCACCACGAACAGCGAAATGCCCTTCACCCCTTCGGGCGCGTCCGGCAGACGGGCGAGCACGAGATGGATGATGTTGTCGGTCATGTCGTGCTCGCCGTAGGTGATGAAGATCTTCTGCCCGAAGATCTTGTAGGTGCCATCACCCTGGGGTTCCGCCTTGGTGCGCACGGCGGCGAGGTCCGAACCGGCCTGCGGCTCGGTCAGGTTCATGGTGCCGGTCCATTCGCCCGAGACCATCTTCGGCAGGTACATGTCCTTCTGTTCGTCGGTGCCGCGCAGCATCAGGGCCTCGATGGCGCCGGTGGTCAGCATCGGACACAGCGAGAAGGCCATGTTGGCGGACTTCCACATCTCCATCACCGCCGTCGACAGCAGCTTGGGCAGGCCCTGGCCGCCGTAGTTGGGGTCGCCGGCGACCGCGGTCCAGCCCGACTCCCTGAACTGGGTGTAGGCATCCTTCCAGCCCGGCGCCGTGGCGACTTCGCCGTCCTTCCACTTGGCGCCTTCCTGGTCGCCGATGCGGTTCAACGGCGCCAGCACGCCGCTCGCGAACTTGTCGGCTTCCTCGAGAATGGCATCGACCAGATCGGCCGACACTTCCTCGTTGCCAGGCAATTGCGCGACCTCGTCGAGGCCGGCCAGTTCGCGCATCACGAATTGCATGTCACGAATCGGGGCGTTGTAGTTGCTCATGGATTCGATATCTCCCTCAGATTTTAGGAATTACTTGTTCAGCAGGTAGCGGCTGTCGTCGAAACCTGCCACCCAGTCCGGTCGGTACACCACCAGCAGCGTGACGATCGCGCCGCTGATCCAGGCCTCGGAGAAACCGAGGAGAAGGAAGTAAGGCAGGTAGTCGGTAAGCAGGAAGTCCGCCGGGTAAGCACCCGCCGCGACCATCGCGGAGGACGCGATCACGCCTTGCAGCATCACCGTCAGCGCTGCGCCGGCAAAGCTCGTCACGAAGATGAAGACGAAGAAATGGGCCGGAAGCCAGCGTTCGATGCCACGCTGGATCGCATGGGCAAGCGCCATCGGAACCGCGGCCATCAACACGAAATTGACCGGCCAGGCGCTCCATTCCACAGCTCCGTTCAGCGTGATGCCGGTCAAGGCCCCCGCCAGTGCCAGGAGCCCCAGCCAGGGCCCCAGGGTCAGCGTCGCCGCCATCGCTCCGAGCATATGCAGGCTCAAGCCGGGCTTCACGCCTGCACGCAGGCTCCACAGCAGCGTGAGTCCGACCACGAAGCCAAGCAGCAGATTGAGCTGCGAGCTGTCCAGCAGGCGCCGCCACGGCGCCCGGCGAACGAGCAGCAGCAGGATGAGCACGGACAGCGCCAGCATCAACCCATGCCAGGTCGCCGAAAACAGCGAGCTTGCAAGATTCATGCTGGCGCCGTCCGTCGTCGGCCGATCAGACCGCCGCAGTCAGTTGGGGCACCACCTCGAACAGATCCCCCACCAGCCCGTAGTCGGCCACCTGGAAGATCGGCGCTTCCGGATCCTTGTTGATCGCCACGATCACCTTCGAGTCCTTCATCCCCGCAAGGTGCTGGATCGCCCCCGAGATGCCGATCGCGATGTAGAGCTGCGGCGCGACGATCTTGCCCGTCTGGCCCACCTGGTAGTCGTTGGGCACGTAGCCCGCATCGACCGCGGCGCGCGAGGCACCCAGCGCCGCGCCAAGCTTGTCGGCCAGCGGCTCGAGCAGCTGCTGGTAGTTCTCGCCGCTGCCCACGCCACGCCCGCCCGAGACGATGACCTTCGCCGCCCCCAGCTCGGGACGCGCGCTCTTGATGATCTCGCGGCTCACGAGCGAGGCCACCCCCAGGTCGGCCGCGGCCGCCACCGTCTCGAGCGCAGCCGCACCGCCTTCGGCGGCGGCGTCGAACGCCGTCGTGCGCACCGTGATGACCTTG
>NZ_AMXE01000066.1 GCF_000310205.1 Thauera linaloolentis 47Lol = DSM 12138
GCGCAGCTCGCCGGCATCCAGCCACGCGCGGGCGGCGAGGTCGGGCACGCCGGCAAAGGCGCGTTGGCACCGGGCGGCGGCGATGCGGGCGGCGGTGTCGCGCCCCAGGCCGTGGATCATGCGCAGGCCGAGGCGCACGGCGGGCTGGCGTGCGGCGCATGCCCTGGCCGTGGCAGCGGGCGGCGGCGCTTCGAGCGTGCAGTCCCAGTCGCTGGCCGTGACGTCGGGCGGACGGGTTTCGACGCCGTGGCGGTGCGCATCCTGGATCAGTTGCGAGGGCGAATAGAAGCCCATCGGCTGGCTGTTGAGCAACGCGGCGAGGAAGGCGGCGGGCTCGAAGCGCTTCAGCCAGGCCGAGGCGTAGACCAGCAGGGCGAAGCTGGCGGCATGGGATTCGGGAAAGCCGTATTCGCCGAAACCTTCGATCTGCTGACTCAGGCGCCGGGCGAAGCCGGCGTCGTAGCCGTTGTCCGCCAGGCCCCGCAGCAGCTTTTCGCGGTAGCGTTCGAGCTCGCCCTTGCGCCGCCAGGTGCCCATCGCGCGCCGTAGCTGGTCGGCTTCACCGCCGCTGAAGCCGGCCGCGACCACTGCAAGCTGCATGACCTGTTCCTGGAAGATCGGCACGCCCAGCGTGCGCGCCAGCGCGGCGTGGATTTCCTTGCGTACGCCGTCCATCGGGTCTTCGCCGCGTGCCGCGCGTTCGCGCGCGCGCAGGTAGGGATGGACCATGCCGCCTTGGATCGGGCCGGGGCGCACGATGGCGACTTCCACCACCAGGTCGTAGAAGCATTGCGGCCTGAGGCGCGGCAGCATGCTCATCTGCGCGCGCGATTCGACCTGGAACACGCCGATCGAGTCGGCGCGTGACAGCATGGCATAGACTTCGGGCCGCTCGCGCTCGATGCTGGCCAGGCTCAGCGGCCGCCCCCGCCAGGCCGAGGCCAGCGCCAGCCCGCGGCGCAGCGCCGACAGCATGCCGAGCGCGAGCACGTCGATCTTCATCAGTCCGACCGCATCGAGATCGTCCTTGTCCCACTGGATGACGGTGCGTTCGGGCATGGCGGCGTTTTCCACCGGCACCAGTTCGTCGAGCCGGCCGCGGGCGATGACGAAACCGCCGACGTGTTGCGACAGGTGGCGCGGAAAGCCGATCAGTTCCTCGGTGAGCGCGGCGAGCCGCCGGCTGACCGGGCTGTCGGGGTCGAGCCCGGCTTCGGCGAGGCGCTCGGGCCGGATGCGGCGCCCGTCGAACCAGTGGTGCTCGCGCGTCAGGCGTTCGATCTGCGCCTCGCCCAGCCCGAGCGCGCGGCCGACGTCGCGCAGCGCGCTGCGGGCGCGGTAGCTGATGACGGTGGCGGCGAGGGCGGCGCGTTCGCGGCCGTACTTGCGATAGACGTACTGGATGACTTCTTCGCGCCGCTCGTGTTCGAAGTCGACGTCGATGTCGGGCGGCTCGTTGCGCTCACGCGAGATGAAGCGCTCGACCAGCATGATGCCCAGCCCCGGATCGACTTCGGTGATGCCCAGCGCCCAGCACACCGCCGAATTGGCCGCCGAGCCGCGGCCCTGGCACAGGATGCCGGCGCCGCGGGCGAAGCGGACGATGTCGTGCACGGTGAGAAAGTAGGGTTCGTAGCCGAGTTCGGCGATCAGTGCCAGCTCGTGTTCGATCTGCGCGCGCACCGGCGGCGGCGCGGGGTCGCCGGCGGCCGCAAGCGCGGCTGGCGTGGCGTGCCCGGGGTTTTGCCCGCGATAGCGCCATGCGAGCCCGCCTTCGACCAGGCGGCGCAGCCAGGTGGTGGGGATCTCGCCGTCGGGGACGAGCTCGGCCGGGTACGCGTAGCGCAGTTCGTCGAGGCTGAAGCGGCAGCGCGCGGCCACGGCCAGGGTTTCGGCCAGCAGGGCGGGGGGATAGCGGCGGGCGAGGGTTTCGCGGTCGTGCAGCCGGCGCTCGGCATTGGGGGCGAGCGCCAGGCCGGCTTCGGCCACGCTGCAGTGCAGGCGCAGCGCCGTCATGACGTCGGCCAGCGCGCGGCGCGCGGGGTCGTGCATCAGCGCGCCGCTGGCGGCCACGGCTGCCATTCCCGTATCGCGGGCGATGCGGCGCAGGCGGGTGATGCGGGCCCGGTCGCGGCCGTCGAGCCGTACCGCCACCGCCAGCCAGGCGCGGCCGGGAAAGCATTGCGCCAGCCAGGCGGCATCGGCTTCCAGGCCGGGGGCCGGAGAGGCGCCGGCGTCGGGCGGCGGGAAATCCGGCGGTGGAACGAGCAGGGCCAGGCAATCGGCGCAGGCATCGTCGAGCATGGCCCGCGTGAGGCGGTATTCGCCCTTGCCGGCGCCGCGCCGGGCGTGGCTGATGAGCCGCGACAACTGGCCGTAGCCGGCGCGGTTCGCCGCCAGCAGCACGATGCGGGGGCCGTCGGCCAGATGCAGTTCGCTGCCGATGATCAGCCTGGGCCGGCCTTGCGCGGGCAGGGCCTGCAGCGCACGGTGGGCACGCACGACGCCGGCCAGCGAGCATTCATCGGTGATCGCGATGGCGGCGTAGCCGAATGCCGCCGCCTGGGCGACGAGTTCCTCGGGATGCGAGGCGCCGCGCTGGAAGCTGAAATTGCTGAGGCAGTGGAGTTCGGCATGCTCGGGAAACATGAGTTAACTGTATAAAATTACAGTTGTCGATGCAATGCCGGGGGCCGCGTCCTGCGCCGCCTAGCACGCGGGCGTTTCAACTTCGGGTCTGCGACAGTCGCCTAAATCATCGATGCCCGGTAGACTCCGGGGCTTCGTTCTGCCGTGGCGGGGCGAATCCTGCCCAACGTTCTTGGCCGAGATGGCCGCAGAGGAGTCCTGAATGCCTTTCATCAAGTCCCGCAATATCCTGTTCGGTGCGCTGGCGCTGGCTTTCGCGATGGCAGCCCCGGTCCACGCCCAGCAGAAATCGGTCGCGATCACCGCGATCGTCGAGCACCCGGCGCTGGATGCGGTGCGCGATGGCGTCAAGGAAGGCCTGGCCGCGGCCGGCTTCGAGGAAGGCAAGAACCTGAAGTGGCAGTACCAGAGCGCCCAGGGCAACACCGGCACCGCGGCGCAGATCGCGCGCAAGTTCGTCGGCGACCGCGTCGATGCCATCGTCGCCATCGCCACGCCTTCGGCGCAGGCCGTGGCCGCGGCGACCAAGGACGTCCCGCTGGTGTATTCGGCGGTGACCGATCCGGTCGCGGCCAGGCTGGTGCCGTCGATGGCGCCGTCGGGCACCAACGTCACCGGCGCCTCCGACGCGCTCGAACTGGACAAGCAGATCGACCTGATCAAGCGCGTCGCCCCCGCCGCCAAGCGGGTCGGCATGGTCTTCAATCCGGGCGAGGCCAATTCGGTCGTGGTGGTCGAGCAGTTGCGCGAACTGCTGCCCAAGCATGGCATGAGCCTGGTCGAGGCCGCTGCGCCGCGCTCGGTCGACGTCGGTTCGGCAGCGCGCAGCCTGATCGGCAAGGTTGACGTCTTCTACACTAACACCGACAACAACGTGGTCTCGGCCTACGAGGCCCTGGTCAAGGTCGGCATGGATGCCAAGATCCCGCTGGTGGCGGCCGACACCGACAGCGTCGCGCGCGGCGCGGTGGCCGCCTACGGCATCGACTATCGCGCGCTGGGCGCACAGACCGGCAGGATCGTGGCGCGCATCCTCAATGGCGAGAAGCCGGGCGACATCGCCTCCGAGACGACCGCCAAGCTCGAACTCCATGTCAATCCGGGCGCAGCCGGCAAGCAGGGCATCACCCTGTCCGACGAATTGGTGAAGTCCGCCGCCAAGGTCATCCAGTAAGCCCCGAGGAATCGTGCGCGGCCGTTCCGGGCCGGGCACCGCCGGCGGGGCCTGCGCTCCGCCGCTTCCCAAACAACGGTAGCTCCCCATGTCCCTCTACACCCTGCTCGGGGCGCTGGAGATCGGGCTGATCTTCAGCCTCGTCGCCCTCGGCGTGTATATCTCCTTCCGCCTCCTGCGCTTTCCCGACCTGACCGTCGACGGCAGCTTCCCGCTCGGCGGCGCCGTGGCCGCCACGCTGATCGCGGCGGGCACCGACCCCTTCACCGCCACCCTCGCGGCGATGGCCGCCGGCGCCGTGGCCGGCCTGGTCACCGGCTGGCTCAACGTGCGCCTGAAGATCATGGATCTGCTTGCCAGCATCCTGATGATGATCGCGCTGTACTCGATCAACCTGCGCATCATGGGCAAGCCCAACGTGCCGTTGATCATGGAGCCGACCATCTTCAGCATCCTGCAGCCCGAGGCGCTGGCGGACTACGTGTTCCGGCCGCTGCTGCTGGTCTTCGTGGTGCTGGCGATGAAGTTCCTGCTGGACGGCTTCTTCGCCACCCAGAGCGGCCTGGCGATCCGCGCCACCGGCTCCAATGCGCGCATGGCGCGGGCGCAGGGCGTCAATACCGGGCTGGCGGTGCTGGCGGGCATGGCGCTGTCCAATGCGCTGGTCGGCCTCGCGGGCGCGCTGTTCGCGCAGACGCAGGGCGGGGCGGACATCTCGATGGGCGTGGGCACCATCGTCATCGGCCTGGCGGCGGTGATCGTCGGCGAAAGCCTGCTGCCGTCGCGCAAGCTCTACCTGGCGACCATCGCGGTGATCGTCGGTGCCATCGTCTATCGCTTCTTCATCGCGCTGGCGCTCAATTCCGACTTTATCGGCCTGCAGGCGCAGGATCTCAACCTGGTCACCGCGCTGCTGGTGACGGTGGCGCTGGTGGTTCCCAAACTGCGCCAGCACTGGTCCGGAAAGAAGGCGAACTGACATGTTGAAAGCCCAGGATCTGCATCTGACCTTCAACCCCGGCACACCGATCGAGACCCAGGCCCTGCGCGGCATGTCGCTCGAGATTCCGTCCGGGCAGTTCGTCACCGTGATCGGCTCGAACGGTGCCGGCAAGTCGACCTTCCTGAATGCCGTGTCCGGCGAGCAGAAGGTCGACAGCGGCAGCATCGAGATCGACGGCATCGACATGACGCGCCAGCCGGTATGGGCGCGGGCGCGCCATGTGGCGCGCGTGTTCCAGGACCCGCTGGCGGGCACCTGTGAAGACCTCACCATCGAAGAGAACATGGCGCTGGCCAAGATGCGCGGCCGCCGCCGTGGCCTGTCCTTCGCCGTCAAGCCGGTGCTGCGCGACGAATTCCGCGCCCAACTCGCGACGCTCGGCCTCGGCCTGGAAAACCGCCTCGGCGACCGCATCGGCCTGCTGTCCGGCGGCCAGCGCCAGGCCGTCAGCCTGCTGATGGCGGCACTGCAGCCTTCGCGCCTGCTGCTGCTCGACGAACACACCGCGGCGCTGGACCCGCGCACCGCCGCCTTCGTGCTGGAGCTGACGGTGCGCATCGTCGCCGAGCACAAGCTGACGACGATGATGGTGACCCATAGCATGCGCCAGGCGCTCGACGTCGGCGAACGCACCGTGATGCTGCACCAGGGGCGCGTCGTGCTCGACGTGTCGGGCAAGGAGCGCGAAGGGCTCGACGTGCACCATCTTCTGGAGATGTTCGAGAAGGTGCGCGGCGAGGCGCTGGACGACGACAAGCTGCTGCTGAGCTGAACGCCCTGGGGGCATCGCTGCCGCCGCGTGTGCGTCGAGGGTTTCATGGTCGTCGAGCCTGGAACGCCCTTGCCGAAACGCGGCATCATGCGAACGAGGGGCAGGCCGTAGACGCTCGGGAGCGGCTTCGGCCTGCTTGCCGGGGTGATCTGGCTTAGAATCCGCACTTCGCTTTTTTGCCCATCCGGCGCCTTTCAGACATGTCCCAGCCTTCTCCGTCCCGCCCCGTCCGCACCCGTTTCGCGCCCAGCCCCACTGGCTACCTTCACATCGGCGGCGCACGCACGGCGCTGTTCTCGTGGGCCTTCGCCCGCCGCCACGGCGGCAGCTTCATCCTGCGCATCGAGGATACCGACGTCGCCCGCTCCACGCCCGAGGCGGTGCAGGCCATCCTCGACGGCATGAACTGGTTGGGCCTGGCGCATGACGAAGGCCCGTTCTACCAGATGCAGCGCATGGCGCGGTACAAGGAAGTCATCCAGCAGATGCTGGCCGCTGGCACCGCCTACCACTGCTACATGTCGCCGGAAGAACTCGACCGCATCCGCGAGGAGCAGCGCGCCCGCGGCGAGAAGCCGCGCTACGACGGGCGCTGGCGCCCCGAGGCCGGCAAGGCCTTGCCGCAGCCGCCCGCAGGCGTGCAGCCGGTGGTGCGCTTCCGCAACCCGGTGGATGGCGCCGTGGCCTGGGACGACCTGGTGAAGGGCCGCATCGAGATCGCCAACGCCGAGCTCGACGACTTCATCATCGCCCGCGCCGACGGCACACCGACCTACAATTTCTGCGTGGTGGTGGACGACTGGGACATGGGCATCACCCACGTCATCCGTGGCGACGACCATGTGAACAACACGCCGCGCCAGATCAACGTGCTGCGGGCGTTGGGCGCCGAGGTGCCGCTGTACGCCCACCTGTCGATGATCCTCGGCGACGACGGCACCAAGTTGTCCAAGCGCCACGGTGCGGTCAGCGTGATGCAGTACGACGACGACGGCTACCTGCCCGACGCGGTCATCAACTATCTCGCTCGCCTGGGCTGGAGCCACGGCGACGATGAAGTCTTCAGTCGTCAGCAGTTCGTCGAGTGGTTCGACCTTGACCACATCACGCCGTCGGCGGCGCAGTTCAACACCGAAAAGCTCAACTGGCTCAACGCCCAGTACATCAAGAAGGCGGACGACGGCTTCCTGGCCGCGCAGGCCGCCAACCGGCTGGCGCGGCGCGGCGTGAATCCGGAGACCGGTGTTTCGCTGGAGGCGGTCGTCGCGCTGTACAAGGACCGCGTTGCCAACCTGAATGAGCTGGCCGATGCCGCCGAGCTGTTCGTCGCCGACGTGCATCCTGCGCCGGAGGTGATCGGCCAGCACATGAACGATGCCGCGAAAGCCGCGTTGGCCAGCCTGCGCGGGCGTCTGGCCGGCGCGGAGTGGAACAAGACGGCGCTGTCGCAGGCGATCAAGGACACCATGGCCGAGCATGGCCTGAAGATGCCGCAGGTGGCGATTCCGTTGCGTGTCGTCGTGCTGGGTGTGCCGCAGACGCCGTCGATCGATGCAGTGCTGGAAGTGCTCGGGCGCGAGCGGGTGCTGATGCGGCTCGACCGCCATCTCTGAGCATCCCGTGCCCCGCATGGGGCGGTAAACGGCGAAGGCCCCGAAAAGCTTCGGGGCCTTCGCCGTTCATGCCCCGTGGCAGTGTGCGTCAGGCGGCCTTGCGGGTGGTGCGCGAGCCCGTTGCCGGCGCCGAGGCTGCTTCCAGCGCGGCGACCGGTGCCAGCCTGGCGACCTCGTTGAACAGGGATTGCACCGAGCTGCTGACTTCGTTGATGTGGCGAGTGCTGATCTCGGCGACTTCCGACTGCGTGCGCAGGCAGATTTCGTTGACGTTGCGCAGGTATTCGCTGGCCTGTTCGAAGCCTTCGTTCTGCGCCGCGATGCGGCTGGCGAACTGGCTGCGGAACTCTTCGCCGCTGGCCGGCAGGGACTGCGCCGAAGCGTAGGCGCACAGCGAACGGGCGGCCTCGACGTTGAGCGAGAGCAGCTGTTCCGATGCGTTGAGCACGATGTCGGCCAGCGACTGGAAGGTCTGCAGGCTGGAGTTGGCGGTTGCTGCGAGCTTCTGCATGGACGGATGGCTAGTCATCTTGGCTTCCTTTCGGGTGGCGTTGGAGTGCTTGAAAACCGCGATGCTAATGTCAAATTCCGGCTGAGGATATACCCCGTTCAGGGTGTTTGCCCTTACCGGTATACAGGTATGCCGTGTAACGCGAGGTAAATGTCCGGAGAATGCCGGAATCATCATTCGGTGGCCTGGCTGATGCCGTTGCGGATGGCATAGCGGGTGAGGTCGGCGACGCTGTGGAGATCGAGCTTGCGCATGATGTTGCGCCGGTGGACCTCGATCGTCGATGCCGCCACGTGCAGCCGCTCGGCGATGCGCGCCGAGGTGTGGCCTTCGGAGATCAGTTGCAGCACCTGGCGTTCGCGCGCCGTCAGGGGCGTCGAGCCGGTGCGCAGTTCGGTGCCGAAGCGCAGTGCGCTGGCCACTGCGCCGGCGACCTCGGGGCACAGGTAGGTGCGTCCATGGCGGACGTTGTGGATGGCGCGCAGCAGATCCTCTCCGGCAGCGGCCTTCGTCACGTAGCCGTGGGCGCCGGCATTGAGCAGGTCGATGACGAACTGGCGGTCGGAATATGCCGACAGTCCGATCACGCGGATCGCCGGATGCTGCGCGAGCAGGCGGCGCGTGGCTTCGATGCCGTTCATGCCCGGCATGCCGATGTCGATGCAGACGATATCCACCTGGCGTTCGTCGACCAGGCGCAGCAAGGCTTCGCCGTCGGCGGCTTCACCGACCACGGTCAGGCCGTCTTCCTTTTCGAGCAGCGCGCGCAGCGCATGGCGGAACATCTGGTGGTCGTCCGCGAGCACGATGTTCAAGTTCATTGTGGATTCCCCCGGAAGCGGTGCGAATTCGGCGCCAGCTCGACCTCGATCTCGGTGCCGGCGCCGGGTGCGGTGCGCAGCGTGAAGCGGCCGCCGGCCAGTTCGGCCCGTTCCCGCATCGTGATCAGCCCCAGGCCGGGCGTGACGCCGGCCTGGCCGAGGCGTTCGGGATCGAAGCCGCGCCCGTCGTCGGCGATGCGCAGCGTGACGTACTTGCCGCTGCGGCGCAGTTCGATCCGGATCCTGTCCGCGGAGGCGTGCTTGGCGCAGTTGGCGAGCGCCTCCTGCGCGATGCGGAACAGCAAGGTCTGCAATTCGGCCGGGAGGCCGTTCATGTCCTCGTCCACGTGAAGCTGGACGCGGGTGTCGCTGTGGCGCGCCACCAGATCGGCGTACTCGCGGATGGCGGCGGCCAGGCCGGCATAGTCGAGCGTGGCCGGACGCAGCGTCGCGCAGATGTCGCGGATGCCCGCGTCGGTGTCGGCGAGCAGCGCGGCTGCGTCATCGAGCAAAGGTTCCAGCTCGCCGCGTATCGTGGCTGGCAGGGCGTTGCGCAGGCTGGTGAAGATGAGCTTCAGGGCCGCGAGGTTGGGGCTGGCGCGGTCGTGCAGGGCTGCGGCGAGCTGCCGGCGCTCGCGTTCGCCGACGTCGAGCAGGCGGCGCGACAGTTCTGCGACGCGGGCGAGCTGGCGCAGGCGCTCCGCTTCCAGCGCCTTGCGCTCGGTGATGTCCTGCACCGTGCCATACAGCATGAACACACGCCCGCCGGCATCGGCGACCGGCATGATCTCGGTCACGTAGTGGGCGGTCGTGCCGGAAGGCAGGCGTGCGGTCTGTTCGAGCGTACAGCGCTCGCCCTTGTCGATCGCATACCAGAAGGCCGTGCGGGTGAGTTCGAGCGATTCCGGGCTGAGGTAGGCCAGCGCTTCATTGATGTCCGGCGCACCGTGTTCGACGGGGCGCTCGAACAGGCGGAAGAGCTCGGGCGACCAGGTCACGCGCGCGGTGTCGCGTTCCAGCGTCCAGTCTCCGACGCGCGCGAGCGCCTGTGTCGCCGCCAGACGGCGTTCGACGTCCGCCAGCGCGGATTCGGCGTCGTATGGCGCGGGGCCGGGGGGCGCTTGCTCGAATGGGACGGAATGCGTGGACATATGGTCACCCCATGCGACATGAAAGCCAGGCCGCTAAGCCCATTTCGGGGCCGAAAGGCAATGTGCGGATGCGCGCTGCGCCGATCCAGGTTCGTATGCCACTGTCTACTATGATTCTAGGCCATGCTTGCCGGATCCGCCGCGGCACGGCCGTCCCGGCGGAAGACGCTTGTTCAATCCTCGGGACGGCCGGCGCGCGGCGCGCGCAACAGGAAGCGCGCCGGGTCGACCGCGTCGCACAGGTTTCGTTCGAGTGGCAGCGGCTCGCCTTCGAGCTGGCTTGCCAGCAGTTCGGCGGCGATCGCGGACCACACCAGGCCGCGCGCGCCGTAGCCCGACAGCACCCAGGCGCCGGGCTGCCGGGGAATGTCCGGCAGCGGTGTGGCGCGCCCGACCACGGCTTGTGCCGGCAGGGCGCCGATCATCGGCAGGCGGTCGGGCGAAGCGGGGCGGAAGCCGACGCGCCCGGCCAGCTCCGCGGGCGACAGGCCGGCGGCGATGCCGGGCAGCATGGCGTCCAGCTTGGCGAGGTTTTCGGCGTGATCCGCGTCGCGCAGGTTTTCATCCTCGTCGTCCACCGAGAAGGTGGCGCCGGCGCAGCGGCGGCCGTCGACCTCGGGGCTGACGTAGCCGCCGCGGCAGACGACGACGTGCGGCGGACTGCCGGCCGCCGCTGGCAGCAGCGACACCTGCCCGCGCGCGCTGACCACGGGCAGCAGGCCGGGCGGCACGAAGCGGCGCACCGCGGTGCCGGCGGCAAGCACCATCACCGGGGCGCGTGCGATCGTCTCGCCCCGCGCATCGATGGCGTGCCACGCACCGCCGTCGTAGCGCAGTTCGGCGGCCTCGCGGCCGAAATGGCGGCGAATGCGGGCGCCATGGCGGGCGAGGTTGGCTGCGCACAGGCTGGGCGGCTGCACCCAGCCGCTGCCGCCGAAGCACCAGCCGCCGATGGGTACGGGCCAGCCGGCGATCCCCGCCGCGGCGGCGGCGTCGACGTAGCGCAGGTGGCCGGGCGGCAGGGCGAGGCGCTCGGCGACGCTCTGCATCTTCGCCGCCTGGGCATCGTCGCGCGCGAGGTGGAGCACGCTGCAGGCATCGGCCCTGACGGCGTGGCCGTCGCGCCGCAGGCGGTCGATGTGGCGCCAGCCATACAGCGTGCCGGCGCGCGTCAGCCGGCTCATGGGGTTGTCGTCGAGGCTGGGCAGGGGGCGCAGCACGCCGGCGAGGTTGCCGGAGGCGCCCGTCGCCGGGGCGTCGGCGGCATCGGCCAGTTCCACGTCCCAGCCGCGTGCCGCCAGGCGCTCGGCCAGCGCGCAGCCGGCCAGGCCGGCGCCGATGATCAGTGCGTGACGTGCGGGCGGAGGGGCGGCAAGCGTGGCGGTCGCGGCGGTGATGGCCGGTGAAGGGCCGCCGGCCGAAGGTGAATGCCCGCGGTCCGGCCGCAGCCGGCCGCGCAGCATCTGCCGCTTGCCGCCGAAGCCCGGCGCCTTGTCGACCTCGAAGCCGGCATGGCGCAGATGCTCGCGTACCGCACCCGCCACCGACCAGGTCGCGAGCGTCGCGCCCGGCGCGGCCAGGCGGGCGAGCAGGTGGCAGACCTTGGCGGACCAGAGTTCCGGGTTCGTGGCCGGCGAGAAGCCGTCGAGGTAGAAGGCGTCGGCGCGGGCGACGATCTGCGCCAGGCCGTCGCGCGCATCGCCGAAGTACAGCGTCAGGGTGACGCGCTCGCCGTCCAGGTGCAGCCGGTGCAGGCCGGGGGCCAGTACCGGCCATTGCGACAGCAGTTCGGCGCTCAGCGCGGCGAGGTCCGGGAAATGAGTGGGCGGATGAGCTGCCGGATCGGCGGGCTGATCCGCCTGCAGGCGGGCATGCAGCGTGGCGAGGTCTTCGCGGCTGAAGGGGTGCAGTTCGCAGGAGACGAAGTGCAGCCGCCCGCAGCGCTGCGGATCGGCCCGCCAGGCCGCCCAGGTGGCGAAGAAGTTGAGCCCCAGGCCGAAGCCCGTTTCCAGCACCACGAAGCGCTCCCTGCCTTGCCAGCGCCGCGGCAGATCGTTGCCGGCGAGGAAGACGTGGCGGGCCTGGCCGAAGCCGCCGTCGGCGGAGTGGTAGACGTCGCCGAAAGTGTCGGACCAGGGTGTGCCGTCGTCGGCGAAGGCGAGGCGGGCCGGGCGGATGGGCATCTTCAGGCCGGCATCGTTCAGTGCGCGGCCGTTCTGACGGGCAGCAGGCGCTTGACGATGCTGACGACGGCCAGCACCAGCGCGCCGGCGATGACGCCGAATACGCCGTCGAGCAGGCTGGGCACCAGGGCGCCGGCCATGCCGCCCATGCCGGCGGTGAGCGTTTCGATGAAGTGGTGCACCGGCGGCAGGCCGTGGGTGAGGATGCCGCCGCCGACGAGGAACATCGCCGCCGTGCCGATGACCGACAGCGCCCGCATCAGCCAGGGCGCCGCCCACAGGATGGCGGCGCCGATGCCGCGCGCCACCGCATTGGCCCGCTGGCTGAGGTAGAGCCCGGCGTCGTCGAGCTTGACGATGCCGGCGACCACGCCATACACGCCGATGGTCATCATGACGGCGATGCTGACCAGCACCGCGACCTGGGTGCCGAAGGCCATGCCGCCGACCACGCCGAGGGCGATGACGATGATCTCGGCCGACAGGATGAAGTCGGTGCGCACCGCGCCCTTGATCTTGTCCTTTTCGAAGGTGACGAGGTCGACCGTCGGGTCGATCCGCGCCTTGGCGGCTTCGGCGTGGCGCTCGCTTTTCTCTTCCTGGCCGTGCAGGAGGGAGTGCGCCAGCTTTTCGACGCCCTCGAAGCACAGGAAGGCGCCGCCCAGCATCAGCAGCGGCGCGATCAGCCAGGGGATGAAGGCACTGATCGCCAGCGCCGCTGGCACCAGGATGGCCTTGTTCACCAGCGAGCCCTTGGCGACCGCCCAGACCACCGGCAGTTCGCGGTCGGCGCGCACGCCGGTGACCTGCTGGGCGTTCAGTGCGAGGTCGTCGCCCAGCACCCCGGCGGTTTTCTTGGTCGCCACCTTGGTCATCGTGGCGACGTCGTCGAGCATGCTGGCGATGTCGTCCAGCAGCATGAACAGGCTGGTACCGGCCATGATGGTCCTATGTCGTGGCTGTGCCTTGCGGCCTTATTCTGGCCGCATCTGCGGGAAGAGGATGACGTCGCGGATCGACGGCGAGTCGGTCAGCAGCATCACCAGGCGGTCGATGCCGATGCCGCAGCCGCCGGTCGGCGGCAGGCCGTACTCGAGCGCGCGGATGTAGTCGGCGTCGAAATACATGGCTTCCTCGTCGCCGGCTTCCTTGGCCTCGACCTGGGCGCGGAAGCGCGCGGCCTGGTCTTCGGGGTCGTTCAGCTCGGAGAAGCCGTTGGCGATCTCGCGGCCGACGATGAAGAGTTCGAAGCGCTCGGTGATGTCGGAGTCGGCGTCCGAGGCGCGTGCCAGCGGCGAGACCTCGACCGGGTAGTCGATGATGAAGGTCGGCTCCCACAGCTCGGCCTCGGCGCAGGCTTCGAAGAGCTGCAGCTGCAGGCTGCCCAGGCCGCCCGGCTTCACCTTCTCGCCGAAGGCGGCGATCTTTTCCTTCAGCCACGCCGCGTTCGCCAGTTGCTCCTCGGTGAAACCCGGGTGGTACTTGCGGATGGCCTGCACGATGGTCAGGCGGTGGAAGGGCCTGGACAGGTCCAGTTCGCGGCCCTGGTAGACGAAGCGCTCGGTGCCCAGCGCCTCGCGCGCGGCGTGGCGGATCAGGCCTTCGGTGAAGTCCATCAGCGTCTTGTAGTTCGCGTACGCCTCGTAGAACTCCATCATCGTGAATTCGGGGTTGTGGCGCGGGCTGAGGCCTTCGTTGCGGAAGTTGCGGTTGACCTCGAAGACCTTCTCGAAGCCGCCCACCACCAGGCGCTTCAGGTAGAGCTCGGGCGCGATGCGCAGGAACAGCTCCATGTCGAGCGCGTTGTGGTGGGTGATGAAGGGCTTGGCCGCGGCGCCGCCGGGGATGGGGTGCATCATCGGCGTCTCGACCTCGAGGAAGCCGTGGCCGCTCATGTAGTTGCGGATCGACTGCACCATGCGGCTGCGCGCGACGAAGGTGAAGCGCGACTGCTCGCTCATGATCAGGTCGACATAGCGCTGGCGGTATTTCTGCTCCACGTCGGTGAGGCCGTGGAACTTGTCCGGCAGCGGGCGCAGGCTCTTGGTGAGCAGGCGGATCTCGCTGGCCTTGACCGACAGTTCGCCGGTCTTGGTCTTGAACACCGTGCCGACGCAGCCGACGATGTCGCCGATGTCCCAGGTCTTGAACTGGGCATAGACGTCCTCGCCCACGCCGTCGCGCTGCACGTAGAGCTGGATGCGGCCCGACAGATCCTGGATGGTGACGAAGCTCGCCTTGCCCATCACGCGCTTGAGCATGATGCGGCCGGCCACGCTGACCTCGACCGGCAGCGCTTCCAGCGCCTCGGCATCTTTTTCGCCGTACAGCTCGTCGAGCTTGCCGGCGGTGTTCTCGCGCGCGAAGTCGTTGGGGTAGGCGCGGCCGCTGCTGCGCCAGGCAGCGAGTTTTTCGCGGCGCTCGGCGATCAGGTGGTTTTCGTCCTGCGGCGGGGTGTTCGTCTGGTCGGACATGGCTTCAGTTCGAGTTGGATGGAATGCGTGGGGATGGAAATACGCGGACGCCGGCACGGGGCTGGCGTAAAAACGGCAATTGTCGCAGGCCAAGGGGGGGCAGGGCAATTGCGGACCGTGGACGGGGTGCGAAAGGCGGGGCAAGCGGGATTCGTTCCGGCTACTCGCTCATGAATGAGATTTATGTCCTTGCCTCGAGCCCGGGACCGGGGAATATTCGCAAGAACGTTTTCATGCCCGTTTTCTCAAGTGCACGAACCTGGGGCCGATAGTGAGGAGGAGGCGGGGGTACTGACGAACGAAGTCCAGCATCGGGAAACACACCAATGAGCACATTGAGGCAGCTATACGAGACTGTCGAGAAGACCTTCTGGAACACGCTCACCAAGAAGCTGTGCAGCTTCTTGCTGCTGTTCGTGTTCAACGTCGGCTACCTGGCCGTACAGGCATGGCAGACGTCGGCGATCGAGAAGGCGCTCGCCGAGGGCGGGGTCGCGCCCGAGTTCGCCGCGCGCATCACGGCGGCCCTGACCATCGGGCAGTGGGCGATGCTTGCCATCACGGGCGTGGCGCTGCTGTGCATCACCGGCCAGATCGCCTATCTGCGCCATCTGATCGTGCGCCCGATCCGCGGCATGATCGGCATCTTCGAGGAAATCGGCCGGGGCGAGGGCGACTTCTCGCGCGATCTCCCGCTCGTCACCCATGACGAATTCCGCGAACTGGCGGGCAGCTACAACCACTTTGCCAGCAAGATGCGCCACATCATTGGCGAGGTGCGCACCACCAGCGTCGGCATCGCGCGCGAAGCCGTGCAGGTGAAGCTGCGCGTCGAGGCCGCCGCCCAGCATGCGCGCGAGCAGGGGCGGATGACGACGGCGGTGTTCGATGCCAGCAGCGCATCGACCGAAGCCATCGAGCACGTGTCGCGGAGTGCGCGGCAGATCGCCGAATCGACCACCGACAACCTGCGCATCGCCCGCGGCTCGCTGAGCGAAATGCAGGACATCGCCGGCAAGATCAACTCGGTCAGCGACAAGGTACTGGCCTTCAACCACACGGTGGACGATCTGTCGCAGCGTTCGGAGAGCGTCAAGCAGATCGCGGTGCTGATCCGCGAGATCGCCGACCAGACCAACCTGCTCGCGCTCAATGCGGCGATCGAGGCCGCGCGCGCCGGCGAGGCGGGGCGCGGTTTCGCCGTGGTGGCCGACGAGGTGCGCAAGCTGGCCGAGCGGGTGAACAAGGCCACGGCCGAAATCGTCGGCAACATCAACGGCATGCTGGAGCTGGTGTCCGAGACGCGCAGCGAGAACGAAGTCATCAACGTCGACGTGCTGCAGACGCGGGAGGTCGTCGACCGCTCGGCGACCCAGTTCGGGCACATGGTGGGCGAGTTCGAGGCCACCGGGGCGCAGCTCGAGCAGATCGCCGGCGCGATGGGCTCGCTGTCGGACACCAATGCCAGCGTGCACGAGAAGGTCAGTGCCATCAACGCGCTGTCGCATACGGTCGCCGGGCAGATGGACGAAAGCGAGAAGGGCTCGGAGCAACTGGCCAAGGCCACCGAAGGCGTGCAGGAACTCGTGTCGCGCTTCAAGACGGGGCAGGGCGCCTTCGACCAGGCGGTCGAGCAGGCGCGGCGCTTCCGCGACGGGGTGCAAGGCCAGCTCGAGCAGATGGCCGCGAATCGCATCGATGTCTTCGACCGCCACTACCAACCGGTTCCCGGCACCAATCCGCCCAAGTTCCGCACCGCATGGGGCGACGAGTTCGCCCGCCGCTGCCAGGCCATGCTCGAAGAGAGCCTGGCCTCGGTGCGCGGTGCCGTGTTCGCCGTCGCGGTGAACGCCGACAGCTACCTGTCGGCGCACAACGCCAAGTTCTCCAGGCCGTTGACCGGCAACTACGACGACGACCTGGTCGGCAACCGCACCTGCCGCAAGTTTGAGCGCCCGTCCGAACTGCGCGCTGCGCGCAACACCGAGCCCCTGCTGCTGCAGACCTACCTGCGCGACACCGGCGAGATCCTGTGTGACATCGCCATGCCGATCACAATCGGCGGCCGCCACTGGGGCAACATCCGCATCGGCGTGCCGGCGGAAAGCCTGCTCGGCGACTGAATTGCCCAGCGGGGCGGTGCGGGCGTATAGTGCGCCCCGCATCGATCGGGAACTCCGGCGCTCATTCGTGCGCGGAGTGAAACAGGAAGACCGGTGAAGCGGGGGCCGCATGCGGCCATTTTCCCGCCATTCCGGCGCAGCCCCCGCTGCTGTAAGCCAGACGGTGCCGCCATTTTGGGCCACTGAAGCATTCCGCTTCGGGAAGGCGGCGGCAACCGGACGAAGGCGAGCCAGAAGACCGACCCGTTCGACAGGACAGATGAATGCCCCGGGGTGAGGGCGGACTGCCGATCGGTCGTGCGGACCTGACAGTCCGCCTGCGCTTCGCCCACGCCGCCCCAGCGGCCTTGCCGCGCATGCACCATCGTCATCCTCTCCCCCGGTTCCAGACAGAGACGACACGGAGGGCGGGACGATGGAAGAGGACAAGAAGCAGAGCCACAACGCGCGCATGCAGCGCAAGAAGGAAGTCGTCGATGCCGCCATCGGGCGGGCGCAGGAAGAGCGTGGCATCGTCATCCTGATCACCGGCAACGGCAAGGGCAAGACCACCTCCGCCTTCGGCACCCTGTACCGCGCGCTCGGCCATGGCCAGCGCGCGGGCGTGGTGCAGTTCATCAAGGGCACGCACGCCACCGGCGAGGTCCTCTTCCTGCGGAAGCAGGGGCTCGATGCCGCCGTGCAGTACCACGCCATGGCCACCGGCTTCACCTGGAACACGCAGAACTGGGACGCCGACAAGCGCGCCGCCGACGAGGCCTGGGCGCAGGCCGGCCGGATGCTGGCCGACCCGGCGCTCGACTTGGTGCTGCTCGACGAGCTGACCTACATGCTCAAGTACAACTATCTCGACACCGAGCAGGTGCTCGCGGCGATCCGTGCCCGCCCGCCCCGGCAGACCGTCATCGTCACCGGCCGCGCCGCCAAGCCGGAACTGGCGGAGCTGGCCGACACGGTGAGCGAGATCGCCGACCGCAAGCACGCCTTCAAGGCCGGCGTGAAGGCCCAGGCCGGCATCGATTTCTGATGCCGCGCACGGCTCTTGCGCCCGACCTGTCGCCGGGGGAGGCCACCGCGCCGCGTGTGCAGGGCTGGTGCCCGGGGGCGCTGCGGCCGATGATGTCCGGCGACGGGCTGGTCATGCGCCTGCGGCCGCGCCTCGCGCGCTTCACGCGCGAGCAGATCCTGGGCATCTGCGATGCCGCCATGCGCCATGCCGCCGGCCTCATCGACCTCACCAGCCGTGCCAACCTGCAGGTGCGCGGAGTGGCGCAGGCCGACTGGCCGGCGCTGATCGACATCTTCGGCGGGCTCGGCCTGCTCGATGAGGATACCGGCCTGGAGTCGCGCCGCAACCTGCTGGTGGCGCCCGACTGGGTCGCGGGAGACGACACCGAGCGGATTGCCACGGAGTTGCTGGCGCGGCTGGACGAACTGCCCGACCTGCCGGCCAAGGTCGGTTTCGCCATTGACGCCGGCGCCGCGCCGCGCCTGCTCGACGATTCGGCGGACTTCCGCATCGAGCGGGGCGCGCACGGCGGCCTCATCCTGCGAGCCGATGGGCGCGTCGCCGGTGTGCCGCTGGCGGCGGGCGCGGAGGTCGACGCGCTGATCGCGCTTGTCCGCTGGTTTGCCGATGGCGGCGGCAAGGTGTCCGGCCGCATGGCCCGGCATCCGGCGCCCCTGCCTGCCTGGGCAATGGGAGACGTGGCGCCGGGGCCGTCCGCCGGCGCCTTGCGCAGCGGCGTCCACGCGCTCGGCGTCGTATGCGCACTGCCGTTCGGGCAGGTGCGCGCCGAAGACCTCGCCCAGGCCGTGCGCAGCAGCGGCGCGCTGGCCCTGCGCGCCACACCGTGGCGCCGGGTGCTGCTGGAAGGCGCGGCCCCTGATGCCGCGCCCCGGCTGGCGCCCGGCTGGCCCGACATGGATGTGGCCGATCTTGCCGGCTGGCGCGTCGAAGCCTGCGCCGGGGCACCGTTCTGCTCCCAGGCCAGTGTCGAGACGCGCCCGCTCGCATACCGGCTGCTGGAGCTGGCGCAGCAGGGCCGGCTCGGCGCGCAGCGGGGCGCGGCGCCCGCCGGGGCGGACACCCGCACCGTGCATGTGTCGGGCTGCGCCAAGGGCTGTGCCCATCCCGCCGCCGCCGCGGTGTGCCTGACGGGGCGTGCCGGCGCCTTCGACCTCGCTTTCGACGCCCGTCCGGGCGAGCCCCCGCAAACGGCGGACCTGGGCATGGATGCCGTGCTCGCCCGCCTTGGAGTGAATTGATGCCTTACGTTTTCGAAACCGATGGCGCGGCCATCTACCGCCAGTCTTTCGCGATGATCCGCGCCGAGGCCGATCTCGCCCGCTTTGCGGCGGACGAGGAGCCGGTGGCGGTGCGCATGATCCACGCCGCCGGCATGGTAGACCTGGCGCCCTTCATCGATTTCACGCCGGACTTCTCGGCCCGTGCGCGCGCGGCCCTGGCCGGCGGCGCGCCGATCCTGTGCGACGCCCGCATGGTGTCGGAAGGTGTCACGCGTACCCGCCTGCCCGCCGCCAATGCGGTGGTGTGCACGCTCGCCGAGCCCGGTGTGGCGGAACTGGCCGCGTCGATGAACACCACGCGCTCGGCCGCCGCGCTGGAACGGTGGCGTCCGCTGCTCGACGGCGCTGTCGTCGCCATCGGCAATGCGCCGACCGCGCTGTTCCAACTGCTGAACATGCTGGAAGACCCCGCCTGCCCGCGCCCCGCGGCCATCATCGGCTGCCCGGTGGGCTTCGTCGGCGCGGCGGAATCCAAGGCGGCGCTGTGGGATGCGCGCCCGGCGCCGTGCTGCATCGTGCGCGGCCGCCTGGGCGGCAGCGCCATCACCGTCGCCGCCATCAACGCACTCGCGAGCCGCCAGGAATGACCTCTACCGCAACGCCTGTTTCCGCCGTGCCCGGCACCTCCCCGAGAACCGCCATCGGCACCGTGCATGGCGTCGGCCTCGGCCCCGGTGCGCAGGACCTCCTGAGCGTGCGCGCCGACAAGCTGGTGCGCGGCGCGCGCCATGTCGCCTATTTCCGCAAGGAAGGCCGCGCCGGGCGGGCGCGGCGCATCGTCGACGGCATGCTGCGCGCGGACGCCGTCGAGCTGCCGCTGGAATACCCGGTGACCACCGAGATCCCGCTCGGCGACCCGCGCTACAACATGGCGCTGTCGGCCTTCTACGCCGACAGCATCGCGCGCCTGCGCGCCGTCGTCGAGGCGGGCGAGGACGTCGTCGTGCTGTGCGAGGGCGACCCCTTCTTCTACGGCTCCTTCATGCACCTCTACACCCGCCTGCAGGGCGTGGCGCCGGTGTGCGTGGTGCCCGGCATCACCGGCATGTCGGGCGCGTGGACGGTGAGCGGCACGCCGATCACCTGGGGCGACGACATGCTCACCGTGCTGATGGCGACCCTGCCGGAAGAAGAGTTGGCCCGCCGCATCCGCGCCACCGACGCGCTGGTGGTGATGAAGGTCGGCCGCAACCTGCCCAAGCTGTGCCGCGCGGTGGCCGCGGCCGGGCGCGAGGACGAGGCCTGGCTGGTGGAATACGCCACCATGCCGGAGCAGAAGGTGACGCGGCTGCGCGACGCCGACAAGGCGACGCCGTACTTCTCCATCCTGCTGATCCACGGCCAGGGGAGGCGGCCATGAGCGTGTTCGCGTCTTCCTGCGCGCCG
>NZ_AMXE01000067.1 GCF_000310205.1 Thauera linaloolentis 47Lol = DSM 12138
TGGCGGGCCGCCATCGGCCCGGCGCGGCTGGCGCTCAACGGCGTGGCGGTGGGCGCCGTGCTCAATGCGCTGGTGATGTGGATCGTGGTCGCCTGGGGCGGCGCACGCACCGAGATCACCGTGATCTGGCTGGCCGGCAGCCTGTACGGGCGCGACTTCGACCACCTGGCGATGCTGCTGCCGTGGAGCCTGCTCGGCCTGGCCGGCCTGCTGCTGTTGCTGCGCCCACTGTCGCTGCTGCGCTTCGACGACGGCCTGGCGCGTGCGCTCGGCCTGCACGTGCTGCGCTGGCGCCTGGCGGCGCTGGTGGTGGCGGTGCTGCTGGCCGCCAGCGCGATCGCCGTGGCCGGCCCGATCGGCTTCGTCGGCCTGGTGATTCCGCACTTCGCCCGCTTGCTGGTGGGCGGAGAACTGCGCCCGCTGCTGGTGGTGAGCCTGCTGTGCGGCGCGCTGCTGACGCTGGGCGCGGACGTGCTGGCACGCACCGTGATCAGCCCGCTGGAGCTGCCGGTGGGCGCCCTGACCACGCTGATCGGCATCCCGGTATTCCTGCTGCTGTTGCAGCGCCAGACGGATTTCCGCCCATGAGCCTGCACACCACCGCGCTCGAACTCGCCCACGGCGGACGCACCGTCGCCTGCGTACCGGCCCTGCGCCTGCAGCCCGGCACGACCACCTGCGTGATCGGCCCCAACGGCTGCGGCAAGTCCACCCTGCTGCGCGCCCTGGGCGGCCTGCTCAGGCCCAGTGCCGGCCAGGTCTGCCTGGACGGCACACCGCTCGCGGCCTGGCCGGCGAAAGCCCTCGCGCGGCGCCTCGCCAGCCTGCCGCAGGCGCCCAGCGCGCCGGACGGGCTGAGCGTGCGCCAACTGGTCGGCCACGGCCGCTACCCACACCAGGGCCTGCTGGCGCGCCGCAACGCCGCCGACGAAGCGCAGATCGACTGGGCGCTGCAGGCCACCCGCATCGCGCACCTGCAGCGGCGCGCCTTCCACACCCTGTCGGGCGGCGAACGCCAGCGCGCCTGGCTGGCGATGACGCTGGCGCAGCAGGCCGACATCCTGCTGCTCGACGAACCCACCACCTGGCTCGACATGGGCCACCAGGCCGAACTGCTGGAACTGCTCGCCGCCCTGCAGCACGCGCGCGGGCTGACCGTAGTCATGGTGCTGCACGACATCAACCACGCCAGCCAGTATGCCGACCGCCTGCTGGCGATGCGCGACGGCCGCATCCTCGCCGACGGCGCACCGGCGGACATCGTCAGCGCCGAACTCACCCACACCCTGTTCGGCGTGCGCACCGAACAGGTGTTCCGCGACCTGCAGGGGCGGCGCATTCCCTTCTGCCTGCCGCTGCCGGGCGTGCCCGCGCCTTCATCACCATCCCCCACCCCGTCGCCCGCGCCCATGGCGCAGGCCGATGACGCCTGAGAGGTCCATCATGAGCATGCCCCCACGCAGCGTCCGCGCCGCTTCCCTCGTGCCCGCGCGGCCCGTCGCCCTGGTCCTGGCACTGGCCGGCGCGTTCGGCCTGTGGCCGCTGGAATACGCGCATGCCGCCAACAACACGGCGGACGACGCGCCCGTCACCCTCGGCACGGTCACGGTGAGCGCGCGCCGCGCCGAGGAACAGCCGAAGGACATCCCCTTCAGCGTCTCCGCCCTCAGCGGCGAGGAAGCCGAGGCGCGGCGCCTGCACACGCTGGAAGACGTGCTGCGGCAGACCCCCGGCATCGATTTCGTCACCAACATGGGGGTGGCCAACACCACCTTGCGCATCCGCGGCGTCGGTGCGCTGCAGAAGGTCAGCAGCGACGACACCTCGGTCGTCATCAACGTCGACGGCATGCCGATGTCGGCCGCCAGCGCCACGCTCAACGTGCTCGACGTCGAGCGCGTGGAAGTGCTGAAGGGGCCGCAGGGCACGCTGTACGGGCGCAACTCGGAAGCCGGCGCGGTGAACATCGTCACGCGCAAGCCCACGCGCTGGTTCGAAGGCCAGGTGCGCGCGGAAATGGGCGAGGACCACCACCGCCTCGTCGAGGGCGTCGCCAGCGGCCCGCTCAGCGACACCGTGTCTGCGCGCATCGCGCTGCGCAGCTCGGGCATCGACAACCACATCGAGAACGCGCGCGACGGCAAGCCGCTCAACGAGCCGCGCGAACAGAATGGCCGCGCCAGCCTGCTGTGGCAGATCGGCGCCGGCACCGCGCTCAACGTCAGCGCCGGGCGCGAGGAGCAGAAGCACCGCGACTGGTTGTACCTGCTCCACCCCTACGGCGACCCGGCGCAGGTCGACGGCCCGCCGGGCGGCGAGTCGAACCGCCGCGCGGTGAACCGCTACAACGCCGAACTCACCCACGACTTCGGGCATTCGGTGCTGACCCTGCTCAGCGGCTATTCGCGCACCCACCACGACAGCACCACGCCGATCTACGAAGGGCGCACCTACACCCAGTTGATCGGCTTCGCCCCGGACGCGAGCTGGAGCAGCGTGGCGCGCGAGAAAGCCTGGAACCACGAAGTGCGCCTGGCCTCGGCGCCGGAAGCGCGGGTGTTCTGGGTGGTCGGCCTCAACAGCTTCCGTGCCGACCGTTCGCTCGACCGCATCGACTCCTACGACACCTTCTACCCGGACAATCCGACCGCCTCGGACACCTTCCGCGACTTCAGCACCGACGCCGACGCCCTCTTCGCCGAAGCCACTTGGCCGCTCACCGACGCCACCAAGCTGACGCTGGGCGGGCGCTACACGCGCGAGAAGAAGACCTACAAGGCCCTGTGGATCGCCAGCCCCGACAACAGCAGCCCGATCCGCGAGGCGCGCGACGACCAGAAGCTGTCGGACGACTACGCCACCGGGCGCATCGCCCTGGGCCACGCGCTCAGCCCGCAGCTCAACGTCTACGGCATCTACGCGCGCGGCTACAAGGCCGGCGGCTTCGACGACGAAGGCACCAACTTCAACACCGCCTTCCAGCCCGACGCGCCGTACAAGGCCGCCGAGGTCGACAGCTACGAGGCCGGCCTGAAGTACGAAAGCGCCGACCGGCGCCTGGCGCTGAATGCCGCGCTGTTCTTCAACCAGGTGCGGAACGACCACCTGCTGATGTTCGACCCGCAGAGCATGACCACCAACAAGGACAACCGCGACACCGAAAGCCGCGGCCTCGATCTCGACGCGCAATGGCGCGCCACGCAGGCGCTCACCCTGTCGGGCGGTATCGCCTACACGCGGGCGAAGATCGAGGGCGTCGGCACGGCCGGGGACGACAGCGGCGTGCGCAGCGGCAACGGCGTGCCGGAAGTGCCGCGCTGGGGCGCCACCCTGTCCGCCACCTACGAAACCGCCCTGCCGCCGATGGCCGGCCTCGCCAGCCCGCGCCTCAATGCGAAACTGACCAACCGCTACGTCGGCAAGCGCCCGGCCGACCCGCAGAACACCTTCGACCTGAAGGCCTACAACAAGCTCGACCTGCGCCTGGGCCTGCAGCAGGGCGGCACCGAAGTCTATCTGTGGGCCGACAACCTGCTGGACAAACAGTACGACCTGTACGGCTACTACATCGCGCCCTACCTGCCCGGCGGCTCGGATGCCCGCATCGGCGCGCCGGGCCGGGGCCGCAGCCTGGGGGTGGGGCTGAACGTGCTGTTCTGACCCGGACCGCCGCGTGAATCGACTTTTTACATCGCCCGCCTTGGCGATCGGGGAGACGCCTGCATAATCCGGACTACGCCCATTCGGGGCGGCAAACGTTTCCACTGACCGCAGGAGGACATGCAGATGAGCGACATGGGTATCGGATGGCTGGCGGCCATCATCATCGGCGGGATCGCGGGCTGGATCGCCTCGGGATTGATGAAGACCAATACCGGCGTCCTGCTGAACATCGTGCTGGGCATCATCGGCGCCTCGGTGGCGAGCTTCCTGTTCGGCATTCTCGGCATCTCCTTCGGCGGCTGGATCGGCTACCTGGTGGCCGGCGTCGTCGGCGCCTGCATCCTGGTCGGGCTGGTGAGGGCGATCCGGAAATGACCCCGTCCGGGGCGTGCCGGCGCGGCGCGCTCCGGATCCGCGGCAACCTGCGGCGCAACGGCATTGACGCCCTTCGCGCCCACGGCGGAAAATAAGAACGATTATCGATATCAGGCTGCCCATGCCGGGCTCTCCGGCCAGCCTGCCGATGGTTCTCTACCGCTTTCCGGAGCCCGCCGTGCCTGCCGCCCCCGACGTCGCCGCGCTATACACCGATCACCACAAGTGGCTGCACGCATGGCTGCGCAGAAAGCTCGGCTGCTCCCACCGCGCCGCCGACCTGGCGCACGACACCTTCCTGCGCCTGCTCTCGCGCGACGAGCCCATCGCCATCCAGGAGCCGCGCGCCTTCCTGACCACCGTCGCGCAGCGCGTGCTGTCCAACCACTGGCGGCGCGAACACCTCGAAAGAGCCTATCTCGAAACCCTGGCCCTGCAGCCCGAAGCCCTGGCGCCGTCGCCGGAAGAGCGCCATCTGATCCTCTCCACCCTGATCGAGATCGATGCCCTGCTGGCCACGCTGCCCGACGAAGTGCGCCACGCCTTCCTGCTGTCGCAGCTCGACGGCCTCAACCAGTCCCGGATCGCCGCCCGGCTCGGCATCTCGGTGACCACCGTCAAGCGCCACCTGGTGCGTGCCGGCACGCTGTGCTACTTCGCCCTCGACATCGCCTGACGTGCCGGCCTTCGACCCCCAGCAGCCCCCGCCGGGCATTGCCCCGGACATCGCCCGGCGCGCCGTCGAGTGGCTGTTCGAACTGCAGGAGGCCGGCAATGCCGGCACCACGCGGCAGGCCTTCGAGGCCTGGCTGGCCGAGCACCCCGAACACCGCCGCGCCTGGGACCAGATCCAGCGCGTCAACGCCCGCCTGCACCGGGTGGCCGACGACGCGCCGCCGATCCGCAAGGCGCTGCTCGGCGGCGGCCGCAAGAACCGCCGCCGCGAACTGCTGATCGCCCTGCTCGGCGCCGGCACCAGCGGCGGCCTGTGGCTGCGCAGCGAGCACGGCATGCGCACCACCGGCCTGCTCGCCGACCTGCGCACCGGCGTCGGCGAGCGCCGCACGCTCACCCTGCCCGACGGCAGCGAACTGGCGATCAACAGCGACAGCTCGCTGGACCTGCGCTTCGACGGCCACACCCGGCAACTGACGCTGCACCGCGGCGAAATACTGGTCCGCACCGCCCCGGACGAAGCCAAACGCCCCTTCATCGTCGCCACCCGCCACGGCACGCTGCGCCCGCTCGGCACCCGGTTCAGCGTGCGCATCCTGCCCGACGCCGCCCACATCGCCGTGTTCGAGGGCGCCGTCGCCGTCCAGCCCGCGGGCGACACGGCGCCTCGCGCGCCCGTGCAAACCGGCGAGCAACTGCGCTTCGCCGCCGGCCTGGCCGAAGCACCTCACGCCGCCGACGAAAACACCGTCGCCTGGCGCGACGGCATCCTGGTCGCCAGCGGCATGCCGCTGGCCGAATTCCTCGCCGAAGTCGGCCGGCACCGCCACGGCCGCCTCGCCTGCGCGCCGGAAATCGCCGATTGGCGCGTCTCCGGCACCTACCGGCTGGACGACACCGACCGCATCCTCGACGTCCTGCGCGACAGCCTGCCGGTGCGCATCCACTTCCTCACACGCTACTGGGTCACGGTGCACCCCGCCGCCTGAGCCGCGCACGATCACGCGCCACGCCACGCCACGCCACGCCGGGTGGTCTACTTTTGCTTCTCGCGGGACAAGTCAGGTGAAGCCGCATTTTTCACCACCCCCCGAGGAAACCCGATGCCCCACCGCACCCTGCCCCGCCTGAGCCTGCTGGCCCTGGCCGTCGCCCAACTCACGCTCGCCCCGGCACTCGCGGCCGAACCGGCCGCCGCCGCCAACGCCGCCGTCCAGCGCAGCTACGACATCCCCGCCGGTCCGCTGGAAGCCGCGCTGAACCGCTTCGGCCGCGAGGCCGGCATCACGTTGAGCTTTTCCACCGACCTGGCCGCCGGCCTGCGCAGTCCCGGTCTGCAGGGTAGCCACGACCCTGCCGGCGGCCTTGCCCGGCTGCTGCAAGGCACGGGGCTGGCTGCGGAAGCGCGTGGTGATGGAAGCTATACCTTGTACCGATTGCCGATGAGCGTTGGAGAAGCCACGCTGGCCCCGGTGACGGTCATGGAGCAGAACGTCAGAGACGGCACCACCGAAGACACCGGCAGCTACACCACGGGCAGCATGAGCACGGCCACCCGGATGAACCTGTCGATCCGCGAAACGCCCCAATCCATCAGTGTGCTCACCCGACAGCGCATGGACGATCAGGCGATGGAAACGCTGGAGGACGTGGTTGAGAACACGCCCGGCATCATCCTGAGCAAAGCGGGGGGCGAGCGCCCAGCAATCTATGCGCGCGGCTTCTGGCTGCAAAAGATGACCTACGATGGTCTGGCGGGTGCCTACGATGGCGACTACGTGGGCTCGCCCAATCTGGCCATGTACGACAGGGTCGAAATCGTGCGTGGCGCCACCGGATTGACATCCGGCGCGGGTACGCCATCGGCCGCCATCAACATGGTTCGCAAGAAGCCTACGCGCGATTTCCAGTTGAACCTGACCGGCAGCATTGGCAGTTGGGACAATTACCGCACGGAAGTCGATGCTGCCGGCCCTCTCAACCAGCAAGGTAGCCTGCGCGGGCGCGCCGTGTTGAGCTACCAGGACAAGGACAGCTTCATCGACGTGGTCAACAACAAGTCCTCACTCGTGTATGCCACGCTGGAGGCCGATCTCGGCCCGCGCACAATGCTCAGTGTTGGCGGCTCCTACCAGAAGGACGACAACCGCAATACCTGGGGCGGAGTTCCCTGGGCAGCAGATGGCAGTGATCTGCACCTGCCACGATCGAGCTACTTCGGATACGACTGGGAATACTGGGACAAGGAGAACAAGGAAGTCTTCATCGAATTGCAGCACCGCTTTGCCAATGACTGGAATCTGCGTCTGACTGGCCGGAAAGGCTGGAGTGACATGGCGTACCTGGGAACCCATTTGACAAACTACAACACATGGGCTCAACCAGGGGCAGAATATGATGCCTATCTCGATACTTCCAGCTATGAGATCAATGTAAGCGGTCCATTTGCATTGCTGGGGCGTCAACATGAACTGGTGCTGGGCACCAGCTTTCAGGAGTCAGACCGACTGCTTGCCGGTGGACAGGGCATCCTCCGAAACACCGGGATTGATATTTACAACTGGGACTCAGGCAGCCTGGCTCGACCTGCATTTGATCTCAGCATGTTGCGCAACAACTACCTCATCGAGCAACGCAGCGCTTATGCAACGACTCGCCTCAATCCTCATGATGATTTGAAAATCATCCTGGGAACCCGGCTGGACTGGTACCAGTACGATACCGATACGAGCTGGATGGGCAACGCCACCACAAGCGGCTACAAAGTCACGCGCAACGTTACCAAATACGCGGGCGTGATCTACGATCTGAATGAGCACCACTCCGTGTATGCAAGCTACACGGACATTTTCGAGCCGCAGAGCCAAAGCGGCTTTTCCGGAGAATTGCTCGACCCGATTCTGGGCAAGAACTACGAAATCGGCATCAAGGGTGAATACTTCGGTGGTGCGCTCAATGCCAGCGCTGCCTTGTTCCGAATTGATCAGGTCAACCGTGCAGCACTTGCTCAAAATCAGGCCGGCTGCCCGATCAACAACTGCTATGAAGCGTCGGGAAAAGTACGCAGCGAAGGTGTTGAACTGGAAGTCAGCGGCGCATTGAATCCAAATTTGAATCTGGCTGCCGGCTATACCTACACCGATGCAACATACGTTCGCAACGACACCAACACGGCACAGGAAGGCACGCGGTTCGACACAGCCTTTCCAGAGCACTTGTTCAAGCTCGGCACCACATACCGTTTGCATGGCGCTCTGAATCAATGGCGCGTGGGTGCTGGTATCCAGTGGCAGAGTGAAATCTACAAGGAGGGGGTCAATGCCGGCACCCCGTTCCGTATCGAGCAGAAAGCCTACGCCGTGGCGAACATCACGCTGGGTTACCAGGCATCGAAGAATGTCGACCTGCAATTGAACGTCGACAACCTATTCGACAAACGCTACTACCATTCACTCGGCTCGCACCCAGGCTGGGGTGGCGTTGCTCGCTATGGCACGCCGCGCAATTTCATGCTGACCGCTCGCTACAAATTCTGAGGCATCTCACCCCCAAGAAAGGCCTCCTGTGGCCCTTCTTGGGGGTGCCAAGCGGTGCCGTATTGCGTTCCCCTCTACGCTCCACCGCAAGACCGACAAGATCGACCCGGAAAACACTGAAAAGCGCAGGCTGCAATGCAACCGGCAGCTTCATCAGCGCCTTGGCCAACGATCAATGCCCGGAATATCCCGTGCATGGTGCAATACTCTGGCGACCACGATCCCATTCCCATTCGGAAAGTAGAACAGGATATATGGCGTCGATGTCGGCCAGCTTCGCAGGCCAGGCGCGAGTTCGCTTCGTTCCCGGCCCATCAGTGGCTGAGCAAGCAAGCGGATGGCGCCTGCCTCGATCTGATCGAGCATTCGATCCGCCGATGAAACGCTCTCCTCGGCAACGTATAGCCAGGCCTCCAGCAAGTCATTCTCGGCACTGGCGGATAAAACACCTTCGCCATCACTCCGTCTTCGATGACGCCAGGATGGCTCTGCCACGCGCCTTGATGCTGGACATGTTCAACTCGCGCGCACGACCGGCATCAATGTCGGCAACCCCTTGGGCAATATCGGCCTTGAGCGCCGATAAATTCGCCGCCCGGATGCCTTGATAGGCTTCGAACAAACGCAAGGCCTCCCGGATCACTTCGCTGGCGGAGCTGTAAAGTCCTGATTCGACATGCTGGCGCACGCGGTTTTCGAGTTCCGGCGGCAACGATACATTGAGAGACATGGCAAATCCCAAAGGATGTCAGTTATTGCCATTCTATGCCATCTCAACTGCGGCGCCAGCCTCATCCTCTCTTCGCCAGCAAGCGGTCCAACTGGTTCGCAAACGCCTGACGGTCAGCGTTGGACAGGGCGGCGGGGCCGCCAGTGTCCACGCCGCTGCTGCGCAGCGTGTCCATGAAATTGCGCATGCTCAGGCGCTCCTGGATGTTGGCGGCGGACAGGCACTCGCCGCGCGGATCGATCACCGTGGCGCCCTTGGCGATGACCTGGGCGGCGAGCGGGATGTCGGCGGTGATGACGATATCGCCCGCCTCGGCTTCGCCGGCGATGCGCTGGTCGGCGACGTCGAAGCCGCCGGGCACCTGCACCGCCCGAATCCACGGCGACGGTGGCACCCGCAGCATCTGGTTGGCGACCAGGGTCAGCGGCGTGCCGGTGCGCCTGGCCGCACGGTAAAGGATTTCCTTGATGACGGCCGGACAGGCGTCCGCATCGACCCAGATTTTCATGGTGTTTGTCTCGTTGAATGGCCGTGATGGGCTGCACCTGTCAGGGTGAGAACTCGATATCTCGAGCCTGGATATCTCAATCCTCGACCCACAGCCCGCCCGAGCCACGGACTGTAGTAGCGATCGAAGTCGCGGCGGTCCCAGGATGTTGCGGATGGCCACGCCCTGCGGCTCCGATCATCCCTTGGAGCCCACCGGCAACGCACAGTCAATCACGACGACGGCGAGCTGTGACGCCTCGTCTTTGGTCAGCATCGACCGCAAGCGCTGTTCAAGTTCAGCGGCGCTGCGCGGTTTCTTGCCTGTCTGTGGCAGTGGCATGTTCTCTCCACCGAACCAGAACACCAGGTAGATGCCGCAACCGCCTGTGCCAGGATCGCGGATGTAGCGTCCGATGAGTTGTTCATGCATCGCGCGCCACAGATCAGGGTGGCTGTCCTTCTTGATCTCGATGGGCACATTGAAGCCGGCAGCACCGCCGAAGGAAACGCAAATGTCGGCGCGTTTGTCCTCGGCGTAATGGCCTTCCTTGATCGCATCGACGCCGAGTCGGCCAAGGCGTTCGGCAAGGTCGGAAAGCAGGATGTCCCGGCAGTCGTTCTCCGGCTTTGGACGTGCCGGCTTGCGTTTGGCGTCGTAGCTCCAGTACTGCCGGTAGTCGTTGGTGCTACCGTCGCGAATCCTGCGGGCGAGGTCGCGTAGATGCGCCTCGGCCAGCGCCGCGAGGTCGGCGGCGTTGGCTGGTTCGCGGTTGGCCAGGGTGCGGCAGACTTCTGCGGTGTCGGGGTGGCGAGCACCGGCCTTGCGCCGGGCGATGCGCTGTACATGGGCCGCGCGTTGCAGCCGGTCGTGCCATGCGGCCAGTTGAGGCAGGGCCAGCAGGCGTTCCAGTTGTTGCTGGGCGGCGTCGCTCGGATTGCTCCCGAGGGTTTCGATGAAAGTGCGAACGTCATCCGCGGTTCGCATGGCTGGACTGACCCAGTGCGCCTCTGCCGGGCGCTCAGGCGGGCTGCCCGATGCCAGCAGTTCGATCAGGAGCGCCAGCGAGGATTCCGGCAAGGAGGCGGCGTTGGGGCTGGAGCGCCGTTCATTGTCGTGCAGGAAGGCGCCGAGATGGGCACGTAGCGCCTTGCTGGCGCCGACGTGTGCGGCGAGCGCTTGCTCGTATTCGTCGGGTGAGATCATCAGCCCGCAGGCGAGCCAACGGACGCGCTGCGCTGCGCTCATGCTGCCTTGTGCAAGCCGCGTCGAGACGATGGCAGCCAGGGCCAGGCGGTCGAGATGGCGCAAGGCGGCCTTGAGCAGCGGATCGAGCACGCTGTTCAATTGTGTTTTCCGCGCCCGTAACGGAAAGCCCTTGAGCAGATCGGGTAGGACGAGGCGTGCGACCGCAGCATAGTCATCGTCATAGGCGAGCGGCCAGATGCCATGCAGATGCTCCTTTCCCTTGCGCAACAGCGGTCGCGCATAAGCGACGAGCACCTGGGCGACCAGGGCCGGACGCGTCCTGACCAGGGCCGTGAACCATTCCGCTGCCTCGCCGATACCCCAGGTGAGACGGAAGGCCAGCAGCTTGCGCAATACCTCGTCGTCGAGTTGCAATGCGGTCGCAGGGTCGCTTCGATAAAGTTCCTCCATGCCGACTAGACAGGGCTGGCGGATGAAATGCTCGCGCCCTTTGATTTCCTGGTCAACGACCTCGGCAACATCCGGTAAGTCATTGCGGTCAAGTGCGCGGCGAAAGCCCGCGTAGGCTGCCTCGATAAGCTCCAAATCATCACTGAGAAAAGTCGCCAGACGTTTGTGCGGCGTTTCGCCGTCGATGTCGAGATGCCCGATGAGGTAAACCTGCGCCAGTTCATGCAGGATCTGCGGATGGGCGCGGCCTTCCCGGATCGTATCAAGATGCACGCGAAAGCGGCTGTGTTGCCCCTCCAGCCATTGCGCGCGTTCACGCCGATGAATAGCGTCGTCCCGGCGCCAATCGTCAATACGGCAGGAGACGAAGGGTTCCAGGTTGCGCTCGAATTCGGGGTGTTCTGCCATCCAGGGGCCGATAGAGTCCAGGGCATCGGGCGTCAGCCATTCTTGACCGCCCTGCTGAACCAACCGCCGTACCGCTTGCGAGAAGAAATGCTGTTTGATCTCGGTATGCGTTTCGACCGCAGCCCGATCCAGATACCAAGTGGCGATGTCTGCTGGCGGTTCAGCACCGTACAGGCGGGATGTATTTTTCCATAAATGATGGAAAAGCTTCTCCTCGCCAGCGCAACGTTGGGTGCCTTCAAGTAGCACTGCCTTGTAGCGTTCCGGCCGCGCCGCGAGCCAGGCGGCGATACGCCTCTGGTGCTCGCCATCGATGCGCGGATGGTCGTATCGGTCGAACCCTGCACCCAACCAGTCGTACAGCCGCACGTCGCTTATTGCATCTCCGTGTATTTCGAGTCCGCGGGCCAGCAGACTGCCTGCCATGCGCTCAGCCCGAAAATGATCGAGCGGTTCGTACAGCTTTGGCCGGCGTTTCGCCAATTGGTCGAGAAGCTCCGACAAGATGCCGTCCGGTGAACCTTTCGGTAAACGGTGGCTCCAGAACATCCGATAGCTGCCGATCAAGTGCTGCTTTTTCTCCCGATGCAGAAAATCGAACACTTTCGCTGCTCGGATGAATTCGGGGAAGAGTTCCGTCAACAGCCGGCCGAGAAGCTCATCGTCCTTATCTTCAACCGTCTCGGCATGTATGTGTTCGGCAAGGGCAACCAGGCGATCCGCATTGCGCGGCAGGTCGCGCAGCAGAATCTTCAAGGCCGCATTGCGGATACCGGACGGGTAACTCGGATCTCGCATCACAGCATCAAGCAGCGCATCGAGGCGGGGCAATTCATCCGCAGCGGCAAGCTCGGCCAGCGGCGGACCGTATCGCAGCGCATCCAGCACGCAGTCGAGCAGCGCGATGTCCGCTGCGGCGCGCGACAGCGCGGCCAGTATCGCCAGGAATACGGGCAACATGTCGGGCGTCGCCAGAGTGCCGAAAGGGGCAGCGGTCCAGTCCTCGAAGCGAAAATGGGGGTAGCGCTCGGCCTCGCCTTTCAGTGCGGCAAGCACGTGGCGCTTGTCGTCCGGCGGAAAGCCGCGCACGTCGCCATAGAGTATGGTGCCGAGCGGGTCGCGCTGGACGAGTTCGGCGCGGGCGCTGCGGCAATGCACGGCCAGCCAGGCGGCCAGGCCACGCAGGTCGGGGAGGATGCCGCCGTCGTCCCCGGCCAGCAGTGCGACGACGCGGCCGAGCGGCAGGCCCTGCGCGTCGATCAGCTCCGCCAGATAGCGCGCGCCCAGATATTCGGCGATGCTGCGATGGACCGGGACGCGCTGCTGCTCGCGTTCGTCGCGTTGGAACAGACCGCTGGCCAGTGCGGCCGGCAAGGGCAGTTCGCGGGGCGGGGAGAGTTCGCGCCACAGGACATGCTGGTCGTCTGCCGCGTCGTCGTCGAGTGCGAATCCGGCGGTGCCTGCGAGCAACTGTACGGCACAGAGGAAGCCGGCCGCTTCGAGCAGCATGGCGATGGTCGGTGCGGTGTGGCGTTTGGCGAGCCGGTGTTCCGGGTTGATTTCACGCACCAGTTGTTGGCAGGCCAGATCGTAGGTCGCGGCACGGCTGTCCGGCCAGGTGGTGTCCCCGACGGCCTTGACCAGTAGTTCCAGCGTCTGCGGGTTGTGCAGCAGGTCGGCCAGACCGTGGTGTTTGGCCTGCCGGACGAAACCGGCAGGATCGGCGATGGCGAATTTCCGCTCAAGCAACAAGATGATGTCGGCGTTGCTCAGCGGGTCGAGGTGCAGCACGCTGAGCGAACCTTCCGGCGCGGCTTCCCGCAAGGCAGCCTGGTCGCTGTCGCCGTACCAATCGGCCTCGCGGCAGGAGAGGCGAAAGCGCGGACGGCCGAGGCGATCGAGATGGCGCCGCACGTGATCGAGCGGCGTGCGACCGTCGCCACCGCCCGCGCGCATTTCGTCGAGGCCGTCGATGAACAGGGTCTTGCCGACGAGATTCGGGCCTGGATCGAGTGCAGCGAAGCTACGCGCCCGAACGTAATGGCCGCCGGTGGCGGCCGCTTCCTGTTCGAAGCACCGGGTCTTGCCCGCGCCGGGATCACCGAGCAGGACATAGGCCGCTACATCGCGGAAATCGGCCAGAGGGGAACCCGTGCGACGCTGGCCGTCCTCGTCCAGCGTCGTGCATGTGCGCGGCACCAGCAGGGAGGGATCGGCCGCGGGGTTCACAGCCAGTGCTCCGCGGGATAGGACAGGAATTCAGCCAGGGGAATGCCGCCGTCGCCGATCAGCAGTTGCCGGCAGTCACCAAAGCTGTTCCGGAACGCCTTCAGGCCCCGGTGTTCCCCTGGCACGGCTCCGCTCTTTACTTCAATGGCGGTCAAGCGCGTACCGCGTTCTAACACGAAGTCCACTTCATCGTTGCCGTCACGCCAGTAGTGGAGGCGGCATTCCGGCAAGGCGGTGTTGTGCAGGTGGGCACCAACCGCGCTTTCCACCATGCGACCACGGTAGCTGCGGTCGGCCTGCGCTTCGGCCTTGTTGTAGCCGGAACCAGCCGACATCAAGGCCATGTTCAGCACGGCAAGCTTGGGCGACGAGGCACGGCGGCGATGGTGCTGGCCAGCATACTTCGGCAGGCCACGGATCAGCCCGGCGTTGCCGAGCAGATCAAGATAGTGGGCCAGGGTCACGGTGTTTCCCGCATCCTGCAACTGGCCCATCATCTTGGTGTAGGACAGTTCCTGTCCCGAGTAGCGGCAGCCGAGATTGAACAACTGGCGCAGCAGCGCGGGTTTATCCACCCGCGTCATCATCAGGATGTCCTTTTCGATGCTGGGTTCGATGAGGCCGGTGTTGACATAGTTGCGCCAGCGCGTCTCGTCGCCGACAAGCGGGGCGCTGCCGGGGTAGCCGCCAAAGTAGAGATAGTCTTCCAGGTCGAAGTCGAATGCATCGACCATCTCGCGGAACGACCAATGAGTGAGGTGGATCGTTTCGAAACGTCCGGTGAGGCTTTCACTCATGCCTTGCTGCATCAGCAGCGGGGAAGAGCCAAGCAAGACAACGTGCAGCATCAATCCCTCGGCGCGATCCGCATCCCACAGGCCTTTCACGGTATCCGACCAGCGCGGGATCTTCTGAATCTCGTCGAGCACTAGTACATGCCCGTCTGCCTGGGCTCTCGCCGCAGCACGGGCACGTTGCCAGACATCTACCAGCCAAGCGCCGTCACGCGGCTTGGTGAGTTGTTGGCGCGTTGGCGCGGTAATCCGGTAGGTGTCCGCCAGGGGCGCGGCTTCAGGACTGTCGATGGCGGCGAAGGTGTAGCGCTCGGGAGCATGGCTCGCCAGTACGCCGCGCACCATCGTCGTCTTGCCTACCTGGCGCGGCCCGGCAACGATGATCAGAAAGCGCGGAGTTTCGCGCAGCCGCTCGTGCAGCGTTGTCGATTCCGAGCGTTGGTAGGAAGAGGCCACGATTACATTACTGAGTAAATTCACTCAGTAATGTAATCGTTAATGATCTTTATGTCTATCAATTGCTTGAATTCCGACAAAACAGGAGCGCTGCCAATCATGCATGGATATCGCGATGCTCCCGCGCCAGTTCGATGAAGGCGCGCAGGTAGTCGATGCCGCCGTCCGCCTCGCGAAAGCCGAGGAAGATCTGCTTGTCAACGCCCTGCGGCCCCAGCTTGACCGGCACCACGCCGAAGCGCTCGGCGTTCTCCTCCACCAGCCAGCGCGGCAGCGCGGCCACACCGCGGCCGCTGGCGACCATCTGCAGCATGATGTCGGTGGTTTCGATGGGCTTGTGGCGCCGGGGGCCGACGCCCGCCGGTGTGAGGAAGCGGGTGTAGATGTCGAGCCGGTCGAGGCTCACCGGGTAGGTGATCAGCGTCTCGCCCGCGAGCTGCGCGGGCCGCACGTGGCTGGCCCGGCTCAGCGGATGGCCGCGGCCGACCACCAGCACCTGCTCGTAGTCGAACACCGGCTCGAAGAGCAGGCCGGGCTTGTGCAGCGGGTCCGGCGTCACCAGCAGGTCGATGTCGTAGCCGAACAGCGCGCCGATGCCGCCGAACTGGAATTTCTGCTTGACGTCGACCTCGACGTCCGGCCAGGCCGCCAGATAGGGCGACACCAGCTTCAGCAGCCACTGGTAGCACGGGTGGCATTCCATGCCGATGCGCAGCGTGCCGCGCTCGCCCTGGGCGAACTGGCGGATGTGCTCCTCGGCGCGCTCCAGTTGCGGCAGCACCCGGTTGGCCACGTCCAGCACGTAGCGGCCGGCCTGGGTCAGGCGCAGGCTGCGCCCTTCGCGCAGCCAGACGTCGGTACCCAGTTGCCCTTCCAGTTTCCGCATGCTGTGGCTGAGCGCCGACTGCGTCAGGCACAGCACCTCGGCAGCGGCGGTCAGCGAGCCCTGACGCTCGACTTCGCGGACGATGGCGAGATGGACGCGTTCAAGCGAACCCATGAATATATCTCATCGATTATTGAAACAAGATCATTTTACCTCATGATTTTCGGCCACTAGGATGGCGCCGTCCATTGATTCGCATCGCCATTCACGGAGGCTGTACATGACCACCATCCACAACCTGGGCTTTCCCCGCATCGGCGCCCGGCGCGAACTCAAGTTCGCGCTCGAGGCGTACTGGAAAGGAGAATCGTCGCGCGACGCCTTGAAGGCCGCCGGCGCCGCGCTGCGCCAGCGGCACTGGAACGACCAGGCCGGCCTCGACCTGGTGCCGGTGGGCGACTTCTCCTTCTACGACCAGGTGCTGGACACCAGCTTCATGCTCGGCAATCTGCCGGAGCGCGTGCGCGGCTTCCACGGCGACGCGCTGGACAACGTCTTCCGTGTCGCCCGGGGGCGCTCCGCGCAGTCGGCGGAAACGCACGCCCAATGCTGCGGCGGCGTCGCTGCGGGCGAGATGACGAAGTGGTTCGACACCAACTACCACTACATCGTCCCCGAGTTCACGCGGGACTCCGCGTTCAAGCTCGACGCCTCGCCCCTGCTGGCGCAGCTCGCCGAAGCGAAGGCGCAGGGCGTGCGCGCCAAGCCGGTGATCGTCGGCCCGCTGACCTATCTCGCCATCGGCAAGACCAAGGACGACAGCGACAAGCTGGACCTGCTGCCGCGCCTGCTGCCGGTGTACGCCGAACTGCTGGACATCCTGGCCGCGCAGGACGTGGAATGGGTGCAGATCGACGAGCCCATCCTGGTCACCGAACTGGACGCCGACTGGCAGCACGCCTTCAACACCGCCTACCACCAGTTGAAGAGCAGCCGCGTCAAGCTGCTGCTGGCGACTTATTTCGGCCAACTGGCGGAAAACCAGTACCTCGCCGCCAACCTGCCAGTGGCCGGGCTGCACGTGGATGCGATCAACGGCCGCGAGGATGTGCTGCCGCTGATCGGCCTGCTGCCCTCGCACAAGGTGCTGTCACTGGGCGTCATCAACGGCCGCAACATCTGGAAGACCGACCTGAACGCCGTGCTCGAATGGCTGGCACCGCTGGCCGAGCGCCTGGGCGAACGCCTGTGGATCGCGCCGTCGTGCTCGCTGCTGCACGTGCCGGTCGACCTGGCCAGCGAGCAGAAGCTGGACCCGGAGCTGAAGTCCTGGCTCGCCTTCGCGCTGCAGAAGCTCGACGAACTGAGGGTGCTCGGCACCGCGCTGCGCGAGGGGCGGGACGCCGTGAAGGCCGAACTCGATGCCAACCGCGCCGACCTCGACGCCCGCCGCGCCTCGCCGCGCGTGCACAACCCCAAGGTGCAGGCCGCGGTCGCGCGCATCGTGCCGCACCTGGGCATGCGCGAAAGCGCCTACCCCAAGCGCGCGCCCAAACAGGCCGAAGGGCTGCGCCTGCCCGCCTACCCGACCACCACCATCGGCTCCTTCCCGCAGACCGCCGAAATCCGCCAGGCGCGCGCGGACTACAAGGCCGGCCGCATCGGCGCAGCCGCCTACCGTGCGGCCATGCGCGCCGAGATCGAGCGCAGCGTGCGCGAGCAGGAAGCCCTGGGCCTGGACGTGCTGGTGCACGGCGAGGCCGAACGCAACGACATGGTCGAATACTTCGGCGAACAGCTCGACGGCTACGCCTTCAGCCAGTTCGGCTGGGTGCAGTCCTACGGCTCGCGCTGCGTCAAGCCGCCGATCCTGTTCGGCGACATCAGCCGCCCGCGCCCGATGACGGTGGAGTGGATCACCTACGCCCAGTCGCTCACCGAGAAGCCGATGAAGGGCATGCTGACCGGCCCGGTAACGATACTGAACTGGTCCTTCGTGCGCGACGACCAGCCGCGCGAAGCATCGTGCAAGCAGCTGGCGCTGGCGATCCGCGAAGAGGTGCTGGACCTGGAGCAGGCCGGCGTGCGCATCATCCAGATCGACGAGGCCGCGCTGCGCGAGGGCCTGCCGCTGCGCAAGTCGCAATGGAAGGCCTATCTCGACTGGGCGGTGGAATCCTTCCGCATCACCGCCAACGGCGTGCGCGACGAAACCCAGATCCACACCCACATGTGCTACTCGGAGTTCAACGACATCATCGCCTCGATCGCCGGCATGGACGCCGACGTGATCACCATCGAGACCTCCCGCTCGGACATGGAGCTGCTCGACGCCTTCGACGACTTCAAGTATCCCAACGAGATCGGCCCCGGCGTGTATGACATCCACTCGCCCAACATCCCCACCCAGGAGCACATCGTGCAACTGATGCGCAAGGCCGCCGAACGCATCCCCGCCGAGCGCCTGTGGGTGAACCCGGACTGCGGCCTCAAGACCCGCCAGTGGACCGAGGTCATCCCGGCCCTCGCCAACATGGTCGCCGCCGCCCGCAAGCTGCGCGCCGCCGCCTGACCACCGCCTGACCGCCACTTGAGCGCGGCCGGACACGGCATGCGCGGCCCCGCCCACACCGCGGCGGGCGGGGCCGGGGCGTGGGAACGGCGCCTGTCCAGGCACCGGGCGACCTGCTAGACTGGCCCGTCCGGATGCCCTCGCCGGGCGCCGTTTCCGCGCCGTTTTCCAGATACCCCGCATGCCGCGCACGCTTTTCCCCACTGCCGCTTCCGCCGCCCGCCTTCCGGGCCGCGCCGCGCCAGGGGGCGGACGATGACCGCCCCCGCCGCCGCCGTCCCTTCGCAGGAAGGCCACATCCTGATCGTCGATGACGAGCAGGGCATGCGCAGCTTCCTCGCCCGCGCCCTCGCCATGCGCGGCTACACCATCGAACTGGCCGCGTCGGCCGAGGAAGGCGCCGAGAAGGTCCAGCACGCCGATTTCGACCTCGTCATCCTCGACATCGCGCTGCCGGGCAAAGCGGGCATTGACTGGCTGAAAGAGCTCAAGGCCGACGGCTTCGCCGGCGACGTGATCCTGATCACCGCCTTCGCCGACATGGAGACGGCCATCGACGCGCTGCGCGCCGGCGCCTCCGACTTCATCCTGAAACCCTTCCGCATCGACCAGATCGCCAACGCCATCAAGCGCTGCACCGAACGCACCCTGCTTTCGCGCGAGAACTACCTGCTGCGCCGGCAGGTGGCCGAAAGCGCGCGCGGCGACGACGGCATGATCGGCAATTCGCCGGCCATCGCACGCCTGCGCCAGATCGTCCAGCGCCTGGCGCCGATGCCGTCGACGGTGCTCATCCAGGGCGAGTCCGGCGTCGGCAAGGAAGTCGTCGCCCGCGCCCTGCACGAATGCTCGCCCCGCGCGGCCAAGCCCTTCGTGCCGGTCAATTGCGCGGCGATCTCGGCGGAGCTGATCGAGTCCGAGCTGTTCGGGCACGTCAAGGGCGCCTTCACCGGCGCGCGCGAGGCGCGCAACGGCCTGTTCCACTACGCCCGCGGCGGCACGCTGTTCCTGGACGAAATCGGCGAACTGCCGCTGGCCCTGCAGTCGCGCCTGCTGCGGGTGCTGGAAGAACGCCGGGTGCGGCCGCTGGGCGCGGAGACCGAGATCCCGGTCGACGTGCGCGTGCTCGCCGCCACCAACCGCGACCTGCGCGCGGAAGTGGCCGCCTGCCGCTTCCGCGAGGACCTGTTCTACCGCCTGGAAGTCGTCACCCTCACCGTGCCACCGCTGCGCGAGCGCGCGGAGGACGTGCCGGAACTGGCCGCCGCGTTCATGAACCAGTTGTCGCGGCAGCTCGGCCTGCTGCCGATGCTGGTCGACGCCGAGGTGTCGGCGCACCTGTGCGCCCATCCCTGGCCGGGCAACGTGCGCGAGCTGCGCAACTTCATCGAACGTTCGCTGCTGTTCGGCGAGTTCCCGCTCGACAGCCTGGGCGGCGCCCCCGCGCGCGACGCCGCCGCCCCACGCGCGGAAACCCACCCCCTGCCGCTCGAGGCCGTCGAAAAGAACCACATCCTGGCGGTGCTCAAGCACTGCGGCGGCAACAAGACACGCGCGGCCGAACTGCTCGGGGTGTCGCGCAAGACGCTCGAACGCAAGTGCGCGGAGTGGGCGGCCTGAACCCGCCGTCCGGCACGGGCGGCGCCGGCGCGCCCCGCCCGCGGCGCTGGCGCCATCCGCTGCGTCCGCGTTCGG
>NZ_AMXE01000068.1 GCF_000310205.1 Thauera linaloolentis 47Lol = DSM 12138
GTCCAGGCCCGGCGGCGTGGCGCGGCTGTCGGCCACGCGCACGCGCGCGCCGCGCAGCGCGCACCAGCGCGCCATCGCCAGGCCCGATTCGCCGAGCCCCAGTACCAGAACGTGTTTGCCCGTCAGTGCGCTCATCTCAGTTTCAGCGTCGACAACCCGAACAGCACCAGCATGATGGTGATGATCCAGAAGCGGACCACCACCTGCGTTTCCTTCCAGCCGCCCAATTCGTAGTGGTGGTGCAGCGGCGCCATGCGGAAGATGCGCTTGCCGCCGGAGGCCTTGAAGTACAGCACCTGCACCATCACCGACAGCGTTTCGGCGACGAACAGCCCGCCCATGATGAAAAGCACGATCTCCTGGCGCACGATGACGGCGATAGTGCCGAGCGCCGCGCCCAGCGCCAGCGCGCCGACGTCGCCCATGAAGACCTCCGCCGGATAGGCGTTGAACCACAGGAAGCCCAGCCCGGCGCCGCAGATCGCGCCGCAGAACACCGCCAGCTCGCCGGCCCCCGCGATATAAGGCACACCGAGGTAGCTCGAGAAGCCCGCATGCCCCGCGACGTAGGCGAAGATGGCGAGCGCCCCGGCCACCATCACCGTCGGCATGATCGCCAGGCCGTCGAGGCCGTCGGTGAGGTTGACCGCGTGGCTGGTGCCGTTGATGACGAAATAGGTCAGCGCGATGAAGCCGAAGATGCCCAGCGGATAGGCCACGGCCTTGAAGAAGGGCACGATCAGTTCGGTCTGGGCCGGGGTGCCGGCGGTGAGCCCGAGATACACGGCCGCCGCGAGCGCGATCGCCGAGGTCCAGAAATACTTCCAGCGGCTCGCCAGCCCCTTGGGGTCGCGATGCACGACCTTGCGCCAGTCGTCCACCCAGCCCACGGCGCCGAAGCCGAGCGTGACGAACAGCGTCACCCATACGTAGTCGTTCTTCAGGTCGCCCCACAGCAGCACGGTGATGCCGATCGCGATCAGGATCAGCGCGCCGCCCATGGTCGGCGTGCCGGCCTTGGTCAGGTGAGACTTGGGGCCGTCGTCGCGCACCGCCTGGCCGATCTTCTTCGCCGCCAGCCAGCGGATGACGCCGGGGCCGGCGATCAGCGAGATCGCCAGCGCGGTCAGCGCGGCCAGCACCGTCCGCAGCGTGATGTAGCCGAAGACGTTGAAGCCACGAATGTCCTGGCCTAGCCAGAGTGCAAGTTCCAACAGCATGTCAGGAGCCGGTTCCATTCGAAGGGGCGGGATTGTGCACTGCCGCAAGCGCATCCGCCACTCTTTCCATGCGCATGAATCGCGAGCCCTTCACCAACACCACCGAGTCAGTGTCGAGCCGGGCCGACAGGGCACGGACGAGGGCTTCGGGCGAGCCGAAGTGATGCCCGCCTTCACCGAAATTGCGCGCCGCAACCGCCGTCATCTCGCCCAGTGCAAACAAGCCATCGATACCCTTGCTCTTGGCGTAGCCGCCGATTTCGTCGTGCACCTGGGCGCTGGTCTCGCCCACTTCGCCCATGTCGCCCAACACCAGCCAGGTATGGCCGGGCATGGCCGCCAGCACGTCGATGGCAGCGCGCACGGAGTCGGGGTTGGCGTTGTACGAGTCGTCCAGGATCAGCGCCCCCTTCAACCCGTCGCGCCGCTGCAGGCGGCCGCGCGTGCCGGCAAACTGCGCCAGGCCTTCGGCTACCGCGTCGGGCGCCGCCCCCGCAGCCAGGCAGGCCGCCGCCGCCGCGAGGGCATTGCGCACGTTGTGCGCCCCGGGCACCTGCAGCGTGAATTCGATGCGCCCCTGCGGCGTCTCGAGCTCGACCCGCGAGCCAAGGCCGCGAAGGGTACCGCGGCCGCGCACGTCGGCAGCCTGGTCGATACCGAATGTCACAATCCGCCGCCCTGCGTTGAGGCCGCGCCAGTCGCCCGCATGCAGGTCGTCGGCATTGACGACCGCCACGCCGGCGCTGCCGAGCCCGGTATAGATCGCGCCTTTCTCCTGGGCGACCTCGTCCAGCGTGCCCATGCCCTGCAGGTGCGCGCGCTGGGCGTTGTTCACGACGGCCACCGTCGGCTGCGCCAGAGCGGCCAGGTAGGCGATCTCGCCAGGGCGGTTCATGCCCATCTCGACCACCGCAGCACGATGGAAGTCGCGCAGTTCGAGCAGGGTCAGAGGCATGCCGATGTCGTTGTTCAGATTGCCGCGCGTCGCCAGCACCGACTCGTCGCCGAAGCCGTCGCGCCGTGCCTGCGCGCGCAGGATGGCGGCACACATCTCCTTGACCGTCGTCTTGCCGTTGCTGCCCGTCACGCCGATCAGCGGCAGGGCGAAGCGCGCGCGCCAGGCTGCCGCCAGGGTACCGAGCGCGAGCCGGGTATCGTCGACGACGACGACGGGCAGCGCCGGCGCCGGGTTGTCCGCAAACCAGCGCGCATCGACGAGCGCGGCCGCCGCTCCCGCCTCCGCGGCGGCGGCGACGAAGTGGTGGCCGTCGAAGCGTTCGCCACGCAGGGCGACGAACAACTGGCCAGGCGCCAGCGCCCGGCTGTCGGTACCGACGCTGCCGAAACGCACCGCGCCGATCGCATGCGCATCGTGGGTCGCCAGGGCTCGGACGGCGTCCTGCAGGTTCATCATCGCTGCGCACCTCCGGTATGCCACGCACGCAGCGCGAGGTTGGCCTGTTCGAAATCGGAGAACGGCAGGCGCTGGCCGTGAATCTCCTGGTAGGGCTCATGCCCCTTGCCGGCGATCACCACCACGTCGTCCGCCGCTGCCTGCGCGACGGCGAAGCCGATGGCCTGAGCGCGGTCGACGATGCGCTCGGCGGCCGCCCCCGCGCCGGCGGCAACGGCTTCGAGCACTTTCAGCGGATCTTCACTGCGCGGATTGTCGCTGGTGACGATGACGCGATCGGCAAGCCGGCTCGCCACCTCGCCCATCAAGGGCCGCTTGCCCGGATCACGGTCGCCGCCGCAGCCGAACACGCATACCAGCCGCCCCTTGCGCGAACTCACCGTCGTGCGCAGCGACGCCAGCACCTGGGCGAGCGCGTCCGGGGTGTGCGCGTAGTCGATGACGATCAGGGGTTCGCACACGCCACCCACCAGTTGCATGCGCCCTTCCGGCGGCTGCAGGCGGGCCAGGGTGGGCGGCAGCTCGTCGAAGGGCACGCCGCGCGACAGCAGGGCGGCGGCGACCGACAGCAGATTGGAAACGTTGAAGGGAGCGACCATGCGCACCTGGACGTCGGCGGCGCGGCCCTCCCATTGCAGGCTGAAGCGCAGGCCCGTGGCGGATGACTGCAGGCGGTCGGCGAGCAAGGCCCTTGCGCCGAGCACGGCCTCCAGGTTGGCCTGATACAGGGTGCAGGCGATGACCTCCCGCCCCTCGGCGACGAGGCGGCGCGCGAGCATCAGGCCGAAGGGGTCGTCGATGTTGATGACGGCGGTCGCCGCGCTCCCCAGCGCGAACAGGCGCGCCTTGGCCTCGCCATAGACGTCCATCGACCCGTGGTAGTCGAGGTGGTCGCGGCTGAGATTGGTGAACAGCGCGACATCGAAGCAGGCGCCATTCGCGCGCCCCTGATCGAGTCCGATCGACGACACTTCCATCGCCGCCGCGCCCGCGCCCGCATCGACGAAGCCCGCCAGCAGGCGGTGCAGTTCCAGCGCATCGGGCGTGGTGTTGAGCGCGCTCTCCAGTTGCCCCGGAAAGCCGTTGCCGAGCGTGCCGACGATGCCGCAGCGCGTGCCCATGCCCTGCAGCGCGGCGGCAAGCATCTGGCTGACCGTGGTCTTGCCGTTGGTGCCGGTCACGCCCGCCAGCCAGAGCTTCTCCGACGGGCGGCCATAGATTTCATGCGCGAGATGGCCGGCGAGATCGCGCAGGCCTTCCACCGGCAGCGACGGCACGGGCAGATGGCCGGGATTGAAGCCATCCGCGCTTTCCCACAGCACGGCGGCCGCGCCGCGCTCGACCGCCGACGCCAGGTAGCGCCGTCCGTCGGTGCGGAACCCCAGCCATGCGGCGAACACCTCGCCCATGCCGACCTTGCGCGAATCGGCAGTGATCCCGGCGGGGTTCACGCCGGCCGCGCGCAGGCATGCCAGGATCGATTCGACCCGGCTCATCTACATGCTCTCCCGCAGCGCGCTGGCGGCACCATCTTCTTCGGCCTGCCGGCGGGCAAGCTGAAGCGGCGTCAGCGGCGCATCCGGCGCCACACCCAGCGAACGCAGCGAGCCTTCCATGATGCGGGAGAACAGCGGCCCGACCACGGTGCCCGCGTAATAGCTGCCGGCGCTCGGCTCGTCGATCATCACGGCAACGACGAGGCGCGGGTTCGACACCGGCGCGAACCCGACGAAGGAGGCGATGTAGCGCTTGACGTAGCGGCCATTCTCGATCTTGAGCGCGGTACCGGTCTTGCCGCCCACGCGATAACCCGCCACCTGCGCCTTCGTCGCCGTGCCACCGGGCTGGGTCACCGATTCCAGCATCGCGCGCACCGCCCGCGTGGTCTCGGGCGAGAAGATCCGCCGCCCGTTGCTGGGCACTCCGTCGACACGGGTGAGCGACAGCGGCACCAGCTCTCCGTCGCGCGCAAAGGCCAGATAGGCGCGCGCCATCTGGATCAGGCTGACCGAGATGCCATGCCCGTAGGACATCGTCGCCTGCTCGATCGGCTTCCACGCCTTGGCCGGGCGCAGGCGACCGCCGCTTTCGCCGGGAAAGCCCAGGTTGAGCGGCTTGCCGAAACCGAGGTCGTCGAACAACTGCCACATCTCGGTCGGCGAAAAATACTGCGCGAGCTTGACCGTACCGATGTTGGAGGACTTCTGAATGACCTCATTGACGGTCATCGGCTTGTCATGGCGGTGGGAATCCGAGATCGTCGCCGTGCCGATCGTCATCCGCCCCGCACTTGCATCGATGAGCGTGGTCGGCTTGACCTTGCCGCGGTCGAGCGCAAGCCCGGCAATGAAGGGCTTCATGACCGAACCCGGCTCGAAGCTGTCGGTAAACACCCGGTTGCGCAACTGCTCGCCAGTGAGGTTGCGGCGGTTGTTCGGGTTGAAGGTCGGCGCATTCGCCAGCGCGAGGATCTCGCCGGTGCGCGAGTCGATGACCACCGCCGCTCCCGCCTTGGCCTTGTGCTGCTGCATCGCGTCGCGCAGGGCGGACCAGGCGAGGTACTGGATCTTGCCGTCGATCGACAGCGCCACTTCCTCGCCTTCACGCGGCGGACGCACGACGGCATCGCCCTCGATGATCTGTCCGCGGCGGTCCTTGATCACGCGGCGCAGCCCCGGAGCGCCGGCAAGCTGCTTCTCGAAGGCCAGTTCGATCCCTTCCTGCCCGCGGTCTTCGACGTTGGTGAAGCCGAGGATGTGCGCCATCACCTCGCCACCCGGGTAGTAGCGGCGGAACTCCCTCTGCTGATGGATGCCGGGCAGTTCGAGATCGGCGATGCGCTGCGCCACCTCGGGCGACAGCTGGCGCTTCAGATAGACGAAATCACGCTGCACGGCGAGCTTTTCGTTGAGCTCCCGCACATCCATTTCCAGCATGCGCGCCAGTTCGCGAGCCTGCGCGGGTTCGAGCTTCGCATCCGCGGGCAGCGCCCATACCGAGCGCACCGGCGTACTGACCGCCAGCATGTCGCCATGGCGATCGGTGATCCGGCCGCGCGTGGCCGGGATCTCGATCGTGCGTGCGTAGCGCGACTCGCCCTTGGCCTGCAGAAAATCGTTGTTGACGCCCTGCAGGTAGAGCGCACGCCCGGTCAAGGTCATCGACCCCGCCAGCAAGGCGAGCAGCACGAAGCGCGGGCGCCACATCGGCAACTCGCGCTTGAGCAGGGGATTGTGATTGAAGGTGACCGTACGCTGGTTCTTCTTCATGATTACGGCTCCACCAACAAGACCTGGCCCGGCACCGGCGGGCGCATGCCCAGCCTTTCCCGCGCGAGCTTTTCCACCCGGGCGTGCGCCGCCCAGGTGCTTTGTTCAAGCTGCAATTGCCCCCATTCCACTTCAAGGCTGTGGGCACGCGCCTGCTCGCGCTCGAACTCGGCATACAGCTTGCGCGCCTGGTGCTGGGCCGAGATCACCCCCAGCGCGCTCGCCACCACGAGCGCCACCAGGACGGCATCGAAACGCATCCTCATGCCGGCACCTCGGTACGCTCGGCAATCCGCATCACGGCACTGCGCGAACGCGGATTGGCCGCCACCTCGGCGGCGCCCGGACGCGCCGCCTTGCCGACCAGGCGCAAGCGGGGCTGCGGCAGGTCGGCGGCCCGGATCGGCAAGCGCGCGGGCAGGACCGGCGGGCGGGATTCGTCACGCATGAAGCGTTTGACGATGCGATCCTCGAGGGAATGGAAGCTGATCACCGCAAGCCGCCCACCCGTACCCAGACGGCGTACGCAGGCGGGCAGCACGCGCGTCAGTTCCTCGAGCTCTTGATTAATGAAAATCCGTAGAGCCTGGAAGGTGCGTGTCGCCGGGTGCTGCCCCGGCTCGCGTGTACGGACCGCTTTTTCCACGATCGCGGCAAGTTGTCCAGTGGTTGCAACAGCCCCCCCTGTCCGAGCAGTTGCAATCGCCTTTGCAATCGCATGAGCAAACCGTTCCTCGCCATAGTCCCTGATTACCTCCGTCATCTCGCCGACGGATGCTTCCGCCAGCCAGTCCGCCACGGTCTGCCCGCGGCTGGTGTCCATACGCATGTCCAGCGGCGCGTCGAAGCGAAAGCTCATGCCCCGCGCCGCGTCGTCGAGTTGAGGTGAAGACACCCCGAGATCCAGCACTACGCCATCCACCTGCGCCACGCCGAGGCCGTCCAGCACTTCGTCGAACGCGCTGAAGGCCGAATGCACCAGCGTCAGGCGCGCGTCGCCCAACGCCCGCCCTGCGGCAATCGCCGCGGGATCGCGGTCGAAGGCAATCAGCCGCCCCTGCGGCCCGAGCCGCGCGAGCAGCGCGCGGCTGTGTCCGCCGCGGCCGAAGGTGCCATCGACATACACCCCGCCCGCCTTGATCTCGAGCGCATCGACCGCTTCCTGCAGCAGGACGGTGACGTGTGCATTGGGGGGAAGGACTACGGCGCTCACAGCGCAAGGCTCTCGAAGCCGGGCGGCAGCCCGGTGTTCATCAGCGCCAGCATGGCCTCCTGCTGCTTCTGCCAGCCTTCGTCGGACCACAGCTCGAAGTGGCTTCCCTGCCCGACCAGCCAGACCTGCTTGTCGAGCTTCGCGAACTGGCGCAGCGACGGCGCCACCAGCACACGGCCGGCGGCATCGAGCGCCTCTTCCTGGGCAAAGCCCACGAGGAGGCGCTTGAGCATGGCGGAGGTCGGATCGAGGCCGGGGGCGGCAAGCACCTTGTCGCGGATCGGCACCCAGGCCGGCACGGGATAGACGAGCAGGCAGCCATGGGGATGGGCGGTCAGCACCACCTGGCCGCTTTCGACGGCCAGGGCATCGCGATGCCGTGCGGGGATCGCGAGGCGACCCTTGGCATCGAGATTGAGCGCTGCGGCTCCCTGGAACATTGCTCTCCCTGATGGCGCCGGGGCAGTGTCGGAATGACACTTTTTCCCACTTTTTTCCACTTGGACCCACTTTAGTAGAAAGGCTTTACCCGGTCAAGCTTGGAAATCCGGAATTTCGTTGTTACACAATGACTTATCGCGCATCCGCTAAGATGGAATAAAACCTGAAAAATCAAGGGAGATAGTGCATGAACGTGCGAAACGAGACGAACTTGCGCCCCGGCGGCCAAAGAAGTGGGAGAAAGTGGGGAGAGAATGCCCGCGACGGGGCGCCGGCCTGCCTTCGGGGCAGGCCGGCGAACACTGAGAAGTGGAAGCAGATGCGCGAACGACACCTGCGCGGAGACCGGCACGGCGCGAAGCGCCGCGCCCGGACTCGGGATGGGGAATTCGTGGGAAGTTCGCCGATAAGCCGGGTTCTGTCGAACGCCGCCGGCAAGCCGGCGGCATCGGGCAGTCATTCCTCTGGGCGTCACGTTGCCGTGACGCTCTAGCAGCCTACCCGGGAGCGACGCGAGCCACGCCGATGCTCCCCTATTTGGCCTTGCCCCGGATGGGGTTTACCGTGCCAGTCCTGTTACCAGTCCTGCGGTGGGCTCTTACCCGCCGATGCTTTCGCACCGGCCCGCGACATGCTTGCGCATACCCCGGCACCGTTTCACCCTTGCCTGATCCGCCTCACGGCGGCCATCGGCGGTCTGCTCTCTGTTGCACTTTCCGTCGCCTCACGGCGCCCGGCCGTTAGCCGGCATCCTGCTCTGCGGGGCCCGGACTTTCCTCCACGCACGACGAGGTGCGCAGCGACTGCCTGGCGAACTTCCCGCGGCGGATTATACGCGCGGCCTCAGCCGCCGTCCGCCGGCGCTGCGACAAAAACCGGCGCACCGTCCCTGAGCGTGAAACTGCCGACCAGGCGTCCCGGCGGCTGGCCGGAGGCGTTGTCCCAATCCTGCACACGGCACACCTCGGTGCTGGCGAGATACCAGTGCGGCCCCTGCTGCAAGGCCCACAGCAGGTCTCCCGCCTCATACACACGCATCTCGACCAGCGTCGTCGAACCCGGATGGATCGACACGCGCTTCTGGCACTTCGGCAGACGCGAAGCAATCACCGCCTGCTTGAGCTCGCCGTCCCAGAAGAACTTCTGCTCGCGCACCAGCACCAGCGCATGATCCTTGCCGTCGACCATGTAGGCGGTCGCGCTGTTCTCGCAGGCGGCGAGCACCGGCAGCAGGGCCAGCGCCATCAGCACGCGGCGGAGTCGGGCAATGCGCATTCCCACGCGGTTTTCCATGGACGCCCCCTTCAGCCCAGCAGCTTCCACGCGACCGTCTCACCGGCGCGCAGCGGGACGAGCGGATCATCGCCGAGGTAGGGATAGGCCGCCGGCACGGCCCAGTCCTCGCGCTGCAGCGTGATGGTGTCCGCGTTTGGCGCCAGGCCATAGAAGGCCGGGCCGTTGAGGCTGGCGAAGGCTTCCAGCTTGTCGAGCGCACCGGCGGCGTCGAAAGCCTCGGCGTAGAGTTCGATGCCGGCGTGCGCGGTGTAGCACCCCGCGCAGCCACAGGCGTTCTCCTTGGTGCTGCACGCATGCGGCGCCGAATCGGTGCCGAGGAAGAAACGCGCGCTGCCCGACGTCACGGCGGCAATCAGCGCTTCGCGATGGGATTCGCGCTTGAGCACCGGCAGACAGTAATGATGCGGACGGATGCCGCCCTGGAAGATGGCGTTGCGGTTCAGCAACAGGTGGTGGGCCGTGACCGTGGCGGCGACATGGCTGCCCGCGGCGCGCACGAACTGCGCCGCCTCGGCCGTGGTGATGTGCTCGAAGACGATCTTGAGGCCCGGAAAGCGCCGCACGAGCGGCGACAGCGTGCGCTCGATGAACACCCGCTCGCGATCGAACACATCCACGTCGGCGCCGGTCGCCTCGCCATGCACGCACAGCACGAGGCCGCATTTTTCCATGCGCTCGAGCACCGCGTAGACCTTGTCGATCGAGGTCACGCCCGCATCGGAGTTGGTGGTGGCGCCGGCGGGGTAGAGCTTGGCAGCGACGACATGGCCCGAGGCGGCGGCATGGTCGATCTCGTCGGGCGGCAGGTTGTCGGTGAGATACAGGCTCATCAAGGGCTCGAAGCGCGCGCCGGGCACCGCGCCCAGGATGCGTTCACGATAGGCCAGGGCCTGAGCAGTCGTCGTCACCGGTGGCTTCAGGTTCGGCATGATCAGCGCCCGGCCGAAGCGCGCGGCCGTATGCGGAACCACGGAGGCGAGCGCGGCGCCGTCGCGCACGTGGAGATGCCAGTCGTCGGGGCGGACCAGGGTGATCGATTGCATTGTGCGTATCCTTGAAGCCGGAGCGCCGATTATAGGCGCTCGCATCGGGCTTGGGCGCGCATCCTGCCCCATGCCGCGGCCATACGCCGCGCTCCGCCCGAAGAGTCTGCCGTCAGCCGCGCGCCTTGCGCAGGGCAAGCGCCCGTGCATACAAGGTGTTCCTGGACGCGCCGGTGATATCGGCAGCGAGCCGGGCCGCGCTCTTCACCGGCAGTTCGCCGAGGAGCAGCGCCAGCACCCGTTCGGCCTCGGCATCCAGGCCCTCGCTTCGCGGCTTTCCCGCCAGCACCAGGACGAACTCGCCCCGGCTGCGGTTGGGATCGGCGGCAAACCATGCCGCGGTTTCGCCCAGCGGCATGCGCACGATCTGCTCGTGCAGCTTGGTCATCTCGCGCGCGATCAGCAGTTCGCGCTCGGCGCCGAAGACCTTGGCAAGATCGGCCACGCACTCGGCAATGCGGTGCGGCGCCTCGTAGAACACCATCGCATCGGCCTCGTCTCGCAGCGGCTGCAGCGCAGCCACGCGCGCCGCCGCCTTCGGCGGCAGGAAACCCACGAAACGGAATCCGCCTTCGGCGAAACCGGACACCGACAACGCCGCGACCGCCGCGCATGCGCCCGGCACCGGCACCACCGCATGCCCGGCCTCACGCACCCGCGCCACCAGCCGTGCGCCGGGATCGGACACCGCGGGCGTGCCGGCATCGGTGATCAGCGCCACCTGCTGCCCGGATTCGAGCAAGGCGATCAGGCGCCCTGCGGCCTCCTGTTCGTTGTGCTGGTGCACCGCGAGCATGCGCGTCGTCACGCCGAAAGCATCGAGCAGACGCTGGCTGTGGCGCGTGTCCTCGGCGGCAATGACATCCACCGCACCGAGCACGGCGACGGCGCGCACGCCCATGTCGCCGATGTTCCCGAGCGGCGTCGCCACCACATACAATGACGCCGTACTTGACAGCGGGTTAGCGGGCAGAGCGATGCGGGGGATGGAATTCATGGCAATGGGTACGGTGCCCGCGCGGCACCTGGCGAGGACGGTGGAATGACGGCGGACGGACGCACGAGGCGCATGCCCGAAGCAGCGGACGACATTGTCAGCGCCCGTCCGACACCGGCGCAAGCACGCGGCCGGATTGCCGAGGATCTGGCCGCGCGCCATCTCGAAGCGCACGGCCTGCGCATCATCGCACGCAACGTCCGCTGCCGCGGCGGCGAAGTCGACCTGATCGGCCTCGATCGCGGCAGCGTCGTCTTCGTCGAGGTGCGGCTGCGCACCAACGCCCGCTTCGGCGGCGCGGCCGAGAGCATCACCAGCGCCAAGCAGCGCCGCGTGCTGCTGGCGGCGCGCTGGTGGCTCGGCGGCCAGGGCCGGCGCTTCCAGTCGGCCGCCTGCCGCTTCGACGCCGTCCTGCTCGACCGCCTCGACGAAGCGGGCATCACTTGGTTACGCGGCGCCTTCGATGCCGGCTGAGACAGCATGCTAGACTTTCGTGCCCATCGAACGACACATGCGAAATGGACCTCATCGCGCGCATCTCACGCCAGTTCCAGGACAACACGCGCGCCACGCTCGATGCGCTCGAAATGCTGGCCGCGCCGATCGCGGGCGCGATCGAGATCATCACCGCCAGCCTGCTCGACAACGGCAAGATCCTGGTGTGCGGCGGCAGCGGCTCGTCCGGCGACGCGCGGCGCTTCGCCGCGCAACTGGTCAACGGCTTCGAGCTCGAACGCCCTTCGCTGGCCGCCTTCGCGCTCAGCGCCGACGCCTCGACGCTGGCGCCGCTCGCCGGCGACCCTGCGACCGAAGGGCTGTTCTCGCGCCAGATCCTCGCGCTTGGCCAGCCCGGAGACATCCTGCTCACCCTGTCGCCCCACAGCGGCTCGCCCCGCATTCTCGAAGCCATCGGCTCCGCGCATGAGCGCGACATGCGGGTCATTGCCCTGACCGGCGCCGACGGCGGAGCCACGGCCGAACTTCTCGGCCCCGACGACATCCATATTTTTGCCCCCGCCACACGCACGGCGCGTATCCAGGAACTGCACCTGCTGATCCTGCACTGCCTGTGCGACGGCATCGATTGTCTATTACTCGGAGTGGAAGACTGATGCGCCACAAGCACGACATACCCAGCCCGTCCGGCCTGCCGCAAGGCCTGCGCCGCCGTCTCCTGCTCGGCCTCGCGGCGGCAGGCACCCTGCCCCTGCTGCAGGGCTGCTTCCCGGTCGTCGCCACCGGCGTCAGCGCCGGCGCAGCGATGATCGCCGACCGGCGCACGAGCGGTTCCTACGTCGAGGACGAAGGCATCGAATGGAAGGTATCCAGCCGCATCCGTGAACGCTTCGGCGACAGCGTCCACGTCAATGTCACGTCCTACAACCGCAACGTACTGCTGACGGGCGAAGCCCCCAACGACAGCGTGCGCGGCGAACTCGACAGCGTCGTCGCCGGCGTCGACAACGTCCGCGGCGTGATCAACGAAGTCGTGGTCGGCCCCAACTCGACGCTGACGGCCCGCGGCAACGACACCCTCATCACCTCCAACGTCAAGGCCCGCTTCCTCGATGCAAGGCGCTTCGGCGCACACAACATCAAGGTCGTGACCGAAGCCAACGTCGTCTTCCTGCTTGGCATCGTCACCCGCGCCGAAGCCGACGCCGCCGCCGAGATCGCCCGCACCAGCAAGGGCGTCAGCAAAGTAGTGCGCGTATTCGAGTACATCAACGAAGAAGAAGCACGCCGGCTCGACAACCCCACCGGCGCCAGCAAGTAAGGCGCTCAGGACGCGGCAAGTGCATCGAGCAGTTTCTGATGCACGCCGCCGAAGCCGCCGTTGCTCATCACCAGGACGTGGTCTCCGGGTTGCGCGCAGGCGGCCACGTCCGCCACCAGGCGATCCAGCCGCTCGTAGGTCCGCGCCCGTTCTTCCAGCGGCGCCAGCGCGGCGGCTGCATCCCAGCCCAGATCGTTCGCATAGCAGAACACCGCATCGGCCTCTGCCAGGCTGGCGGGCAACTGCGCCTTCATCACCCCCAGCTTCATCGTGTTCGAACGCGGCTCGAGCACGGCCAGGATGCGCCCTTGCGGCTCCCGCCGCCGCAGGCCGCCCACGGTCAGCGCGATGGCCGTCGGGTGATGGGCGAAATCGTCGTATACGCGGACACCCTTTTCCGTTCCGCGCAGCTCCAGCCTGCGCTTGATGCCTTCGAAACGCGCCAGGCTGGCGATGGACTGCGCCGGCGTAACGCCGACGTGGCGTGCAGCGGCGATCGCAGCCAACACGTTCTCGCGGTTGTGGCTGCCGGCCAGCGGCATCTCCGCCCGGCCCAGTTCCTTGCCGCCGAGGCTGAACACCGCCTCGGCCTCCGACACGCCGGCCTCGGCATGCCACTGCGCCGGCGCGTTGAACCACTCCAGTTCGGACCAGCAGCCGCGCCCGATCACGCGCTTCAGGCTGTCCTCGCGCCCGTTGGCGATCACCCTGCCCGCAGCGGGGATGGTGCGCACCAGGTGATGGAACTGCGTCTCGATCGCCGCCAGGTCGGCAAAGATGTCCGCATGGTCGAATTCGAGATTGTTCAGGATCGCGGTACGCGGCCGGTAATGCACGAATTTCGAGCGCTTGTCGCAGAAGGCCGTGTCGTACTCGTCGGCCTCGATGACGAAAAAGGGCGCCTCGGTCAGCCGCGCCGACACGCCGAAGTTCTGCGGCACGCCGCCGACCAGGAAGCCGGGGTTGAGCCCCGCATCCTCCAGCATCCAGGCCAGCAGCGAAGTGGTCGTGGTCTTGCCGTGCGTGCCCGCCACCGCGAGCACCCAGCGCCCGGCCAGCACATGCTCGGCCAGCCATTGCGGCCCGGAAACGTAAGGCAGGCCGCGGTCGAGAATCGCCTCGAGCAGCGGATTGCCGCGCGACACCGCGTTGCCGATGACGAACAGGTCCGGCGCGAGGTCGATCTGCGACGGATCGTAGCCCTCGGTCAGGCGGATGCCCTGTTCTTCGAGCTGGGTGCTCATCGGCGGGTAGACGTTGGCGTCGCAGCCGGTGACGACATGGCCGGCGGCGCGCGCGAGCAAGGCCACGCCGCCCATGAAAGTGCCGCAGATGCCGAGGATATGGATGTGCATAGGGAACAAGCTCCGGGAGGCCGTCATCCGGATGAAACCGGCCCGTGTAGAATTGGCCCGCATTCTACCCGACCCCCATCATGCACTCACACGCGACCCCCAATGGCACCCTCCGGCGCGAAATCGCCGCCCTGGCAGCCCGCATGATGGCCGAAGACGGCATCAGCGACTTCGGCTTCGCCAAGCGCAAGGCCGCCAAGCAGCTCGGCGCGGCCGACTCCGACGCCCTGCCCACCAACGCCGAGATCGAGGCCGAACTGCGCGCCTGGCAGGCGCTGTACCAGGACGAGGAACAGCCCGAACGCCTGTATGAAATGCGCAGCGCCGCGATCGAGGTCATGCGCCTGCTCGCCGACTTCCGCCCCTACCTCACGGGCGGCGCGCTGGACGGCACGGCAGGCCGCTACTCCGAACTGGAGATCGAGCTCTTCCCCGAGAGCGCCAAGGAAGTGGAGATCTTCTTCCTGAACCAGAACTTCCATTACGACCATCGCGAGCCCCGCCGCCCGGCGCCGAACACGCCAGAGGCGATCCTCAGCTTCGACTGGGACGAAGTGCCGGTGCGGCTGTCGATCTACTCCGCCGGCGCCGAGCGCAGCGGCCGGCGCGGCCAGGAACGCGCCCGGCTGGCGCAGGTCGAAGCCTTGCTCAACGCGGACGGCAGGGACAGAATCCCGCCCGCCGACGCCTGAAGGACATCCCATGAACCGCAAGCTCCAGACCCTGCTGATCCTCGCCGTCGCCATCCTGGCCGGGATCGGCGGCTATCTCGCCAATCGCAGCGGCGAAACCGCCCCCTCGACCCAGACCCGCCAGGTTCCCGCACAGGCCATCGACGCCCTGCTCGCGCTCACGCTGCCCGACACCGATGAACGGCCGCAGGCACTCGAGCAGTGGCGCGGCAAGGTCATCGTCGCCAACTTCTGGGCCACCTGGTGCCCGCCGTGCCGCAAGGAGATTCCCGACTTCGCCGCTGCCAGCCAGGCCCTTGCCGACCAGCCGGTCCAGTTCGTCGGCATCAGTGTCGACAGCCTCGAAAAAGTGCGCGCCTTCGACGATGAGTTCAAGGTGCCGTACCCGCTGCTGATCGCCGGCCCCGACGTGCTGACGCTGGCTGCGGAATTCGGCAACGACGCCCGCGCCCTGCCCTTCACCGTCATCATCGATCGCGACGGCAAGGCGCGCCACATCAAGCTCGGCACCTTGAAGCGAGACGAACTCGAGAGCAAAATCCGCGCACTGCTCGCCTCCTGAGACACTCGCCAGGCAGACGCCGATGTGGACAACTTGCATCGAATTGCTGCAAACTTGCTGCCATGAAGCGTAGAAAACGCAGCCAAAAGACGGCTTGCGATCTCGCAGGCGGAACCTCTGCGAACGAGAAGGGCACATCCTCCGGCCATCGACCGGGCTTGGCGAGCCGCTGCGGCAGGGGCTTTTCTGTCCCTGCGCGGCCGCGTTTGCACAAACTTCCAGGGCATGCCCCGTCGTGCGCCCTCATCGTCTCACAGCATCCCACCCCATCGAAGCGCCGCACGCTGCGGCCCCTCCCGGGCCCGCAGCCGGTTGCGGAAACAAGAACACTGATCATCGCCGGCAGCCGCCATCAGGGCGGCTTCGTCCAGCACGGAGAAATAGCATGGATCTGCGCAAACTGAAGAAACTCATCGACCTCGTCCAGGAATCCGGGATTTCCGAACTGGAGGTCACCGAAGGCGAAGAGAAGGTCCGCATCGCCAAGCACGCCAGCATCGCCGCACCCGCGACCTACATCGCCCAGGCCCCCGCAGCAGCCCCCATCGCGGGGGCGGCAGCCGCCCCCGCGGCCGCCCCGGCCGAGCCCGCAGCCGCCGCCCTGCCCGAGGGCGACGTCGTCAAGTCGCCCATGGTGGGCACCTTCTACCGTGCCTCCGCCCCCGGCGCCAAGCCGATGGTCGACGTCGGCCAGAGCGTGGTCGAAGGCGACCGTCTGTGCATCATCGAAGCCATGAAGCTGATGAACGAGATCGAGTCCGAGTTCTCCGGCGTCGTCAAGGCCGTCCTGGTCGAGAACGGCCAGCCGGTCGAATACGGCCAGCCGCTGTTCATCATCGGCTGATCGCGCCATGTTCGAGAAGATCCTCATCGCCAACCGCGGAGAGATCGCACTCCGCATCCTGCGCGCCTGCCGCGAACTGGGCATCAAGACGGTCGCCGTGCACTCCGAGGCCGACACCGAGGCCAAGTACGTCCGCCTCGCGGACGAATCGGTCTGCATCGGCCCAGCCTCGTCGGCACTGAGCTACCTCAACGTACCCGCGATCATCTCGGCCGCCGAAGTCACCGACGCCGAAGCCATCCACCCCGGCTACGGCTTTCTGTCCGAAAACGCCGACTTCGCCGAGCGCGTCGAACAGTCCGGCTTCGTCTTCATCGGCCCGCGCCCCGACACCATCCGCCTGATGGGCGACAAGGTCTCGGCCAAGGACGCGATGAAGGCCGCGGGCGTACCCTGCGTTCCGGGGTCCGACGGCGCACTGCCCGACGATCCGAAGGAGATCATCAAGATCGCCCGCGCGGTCGGCTACCCGGTCATCATCAAGGCCGCCGGCGGCGGCGGCGGGCGCGGCATGCGCGTGGTCCATACCGAAGCCGCGCTGCTCAACGCCGTCACCACCACGCGCGCCGAAGCCCAGGCGGCCTTCAGCAACTCCATGGTCTACATGGAGAAGTTCCTCGAGAACCCGCGCCACGTCGAAATCCAGGTCATGGCCGACCAGCACGGCAACGCGGTCTATCTGGGCGAACGCGACTGCTCGATGCAGCGCCGCCACCAGAAGGTCATCGAAGAAGCACCCGCACCCGGCATCGACCGCAAGCTGATCGCCAAGATCGGCGAACGCTGCGCCGAAGCCTGCCGCAAGATCGGCTACCGCGGCGCGGGCACCTTCGAATTCCTGTACGAGAACGGCGAGTTCTACTTCATCGAAATGAACACCCGCCTGCAGGTCGAGCACCCGGTGACCGAATTCATCACCGGCATCGACTTGGTGCAGGCGCAGATCCGCGTCGCCGCCGGCGAGAAGCTCTGGTTCAGCCAGCGCGACATCGTATTCCGCGGCCATGCCATCGAGTGCCGCATCAACGCCGAAGACCCCTTCAAGTTCACGCCCTCGCCCGGCCGCATCAGCAACTGGCACACCCCCGGCGGCCCGGGTGTCCGCGTCGATTCGCACGTATACAACGGCTACACGGTGCCGCCGCACTACGACTCGATGATCGGCAAGCTGATCGCCTACGGCGACACCCGCGACCAGGCCATCCGCCGCATGCGCATCGCGCTCTCGGAAATGATGGTCGAAGGCATCAAGACCAACGTCCCGCTGCACCAGACCCTGATGCTCGACCCGCGCTTCATCGAAGGCGGCACCAGCATCCACTATCTGGAACACAAGCTGGCCGACCGCAACGAAGTGAAGAGCTGAGAGGATGTGGATCTCCGTCACCCTGCAGGCTGACGCGGCCAAGGCCGAAGCACTGTCCGACGCCCTGATGGACGCCGGGGCGCTGTCGGTGTCCATCGAGGACGCCGACGCCGGCACCGATGCGGAAACCCCCCAGTTCGGCGAACCCGGCCACCTGCCGGCCGCGCTGTGGGACCGCAGCCGGGTGATCGCCCTGGTCGACGGCGGTACCGGCAGCGAAGCGCTGGCCGCCCTGCTCGCCGAAGCCGCACGGGCAGCGGGCTTCGGCGCCATCCCGCCCCATAGCACCGAAGAGATCGCCGAACAGAACTGGGTCCAGCTCACGCAAAGCCAGTTCGACCCGATCCGCATCACCGAGCGCCTGTGGATCGTGCCCTCGTGGCATGAGGCGCCGGACCCCGCTGCGATCAACATCGAGCTCGACCCAGGCATGGCTTTCGGCACCGGCTCGCACCCGACCACCCGCCTGTGCCTCGAATGGCTGTGCGACGCCGTCACGCCCGGCTGCAGCCTGCTCGACTATGGCTGCGGCTCGGGCATCCTCGCCATCGCCGCCGCCCGGCTGGGCGCGGGAGACGTGCTCGGCATCGACATCGACGACAAGGCCGTCGACGCCGCGCGCGACAATGCGGCGCGCAACGCCGCGGCGATCCGCCTGCAGCATTCGGGTGTGCCGCTGGGCGACACTTTCGACCTCGTCGTCGCCAACATCCTGACCAACCCGCTGTGCGTGCTCGCCCCCGCCATCGCCGCACGCGTCGCACCGGGCGGCCGCGTGGCCTTGTCCGGCGTGCTCGAAACCCAGGCCGGACAGGTCATCGAAGCCTGGGCGCCATTCATCGCGCTGCAGGTCGGCGCAACGCATGAAGGCTGGGTCAGGCTGGAGGGGCAACGCCCCGCGGCATGATGCTGACGCGCTGCCCAGCCTGCCAGACGACCTTCCGGCTCGGCCCGGAACAGCTTCACGCACGCCGTGGCGAAGTCCGCTGCGGCCATTGCTTCCACCCCTTCAACGCGCTCGAACACGAGATCGTGCAGCGCAGCAGGACGCCGCCGGCAAGACCCGCCTTTGCGGAGCCGCCACGGCACCTGCCGCAGGATGCTGAGCCCATTTCCCCGGCCGCGCCCCCCGGATTCATCGTCCTCGAAGAAAAGCCGCCGACCTCCCCCCATCTCGATTTCGAGATACCGGAGGACTTCTCCGCCCCCACGCGTGAAGCCGCGCCCGCCGAGCCCGTCCCGACAGCCGAAGGGATGAGTCCCCCCACGCTGCCCGAGGTCGTCCGCAGCGGCCGGCGCCCGGCAACGGACGCCCCACACGGCGACGCCGGATCACTGCCGCCTCACGTCAAGAACCTAGCCCCTGACGGAGCCGGAACGGCCCGGCAATTCGAAGCCGGATCCGGCCCAGAGGAAACGTCTGCCGCCCTGGACATAGCCGCTCCCCATCCCGCCGCCGGCATCGGCTCGGACGAGGCCGCAAGCACCGACACGCCCGCTGAAACAGAAACCGGACGGACTGCCGGCACGCAGGCGGATGCGGCGCCCGCCAAGCCGACCGACATGAAGGCAGCCCACATCGACATCGAACAGCTCGATGCGAAATACGGCCGCCCCCGCCAACCGGCCAGCCCGCTGCAGCGCGCGCTTGCCGGCCTTGCCATCGGGCTGCTCGGCACACTGCTGGCAGCGCAATGCGTCTATCTGTATCGAATGGAAATCGCCCGTGAACTGCCCGGCCTGCGCCCCCTGCTGAGTGCGGCCTGCGGCGCGCTCGGCTGCGAGATCCCGTTTCCGCGCGACGCACAGCTGATCGGCCTCGACGCTTCGGACCTGCAATCCGAACCCGGCAAGCCCGGGCAGTACATCCTGTACGCCACGGTCAACAACCGCGCCGAATACGCGCAGGCATGGCCGCACATGGAACTGACCCTGACCGACGCGCGCGACACGCCGGTCGCGCGTCGCGTACTGGCTCCTCACGAGTGGGTTCCCCGCAACCAGCATGGCGCCACCTTCGCCAGCCGCAGCGCAATCAACGCGCGCATTCCCTTCGCCGCCCCGGATCTCGCCCCGACCGGCTACCGGGTCTATATCTTCTATCCTTGAGTTTGCCCTGCCGACCAGGGCTCGCGCCAGACTAACGCGACACGCGCGTCGTGCCGGCATCGCGCAGCACGCGCACCCGCTCTCCGGCGCGGAAAGCCTCTCCCTCGTCTGCCTGCACGACCGCCAGGAACTGGCCGTTGTCGAGCCGCACCGTGACCTCAACACCCTGCGTCCGCGTCGCGCCTTCCTCGATCGCCGCCCCCGCGACGCCACCCGC
>NZ_AMXE01000069.1 GCF_000310205.1 Thauera linaloolentis 47Lol = DSM 12138
GCCGCGGGCGGCAACGCCGCGGCAAGACCCGTCCGGCGGCGCGGCGCCCGAAGGCCAGCCGCGCCGGCAGGCCGCGCTGCCGCCGGAACGAATCCGGCACGAACGGGTGGATGAGTTCCTGCTGGGCAGCTCGCGCTATGGGGGCGAACCCTGGCGCATCCACGTGGCCTGGCCGCAGGGCCGGCCACCCGCCGGGGGCTGGCCGGTGATCCATCTGCTCGACGGCAACGCTGGTTTTCCGCTGGCCTGGCATGCGCTGCAGGCCATGCGGCGCGGCGGCCCGCAGGAGGAAGTGGTTCTGGTGGGCATCGGCTATCCGGCCGATGTGCGTTTCGACGTGGAGCGCCGCTATTTCGATCTCACGCCCCCCACCGCCGGCGAGCACCTGCGCGGCGCCATCAAGACCGGCGGGCAGGACGCTTTCCTGGATTTCATCGAGCACGACCTGCGCCCGGCCATCGCCCGGCGCGTTGCCGTGGACCCTCGGCGGCAGGCCCTGTTCGGCCACTCGCTTGGCGGCCTGCTGGTCTTGCACGCCTTGTACACCCGCCCCTGGATGTTCCAGACCTGGATTGCGGCGGACCCCTCCGTCTGGTGGAACGGCCATTCCATCCAGCACGAGGAAGCCGCCTTTCTGGCCGGCGTGCGCGCTGCCGGAGGCCGCCTGGCGCGGCCCTTGCGGCTGCTGGTCGAGCGCTCCGCCGAGCGGAGCACACGGCAGCAGGCCGGCACCGGCGAACCCCGCCCGGACGCCCTGGACAGCGCCCGCCGGCTGGCCCGCATCGACGGCCTGGAGGTGTTTTTCCATCGCTTCGCCGATGAATCGCATCCGTCCATGCTGGGGCCGTCCATCCAGGACGGCCTGCGGTTCTTCTTGGGCGAAGCGCCCGCGCATTTGCAGCGCGTCTGAATTCCCAAGGCATTCTTCAACGACCGTGCAACCCATGCCTGTGTGAATGGCCCTGTATCTCACGGGTTGGCTTGCCCAACGCCAGCAAACCGCGCAGCAGCAGCACCAATACACTGGCGGGCGCGCCAGCACCGATAGCGGCATGCTGCAGCGACAGGCCATGCGCCAATGCCATGAAGGCAGATGCGATATCTTGCGTAGAGGCTGGAGTTTGCCTGCCGTTGAGGACGAACAACTTATCCATCCAACGCGCCAGTACCTGTTGGTGTTGTTGAAAAACCTCTCGGTATTGAATGGCAAACGTCTCGCTGCGTTGGGCATGCAACTGCAACTCGATGGACAACATGGACCAATTCACATCTTGGTCAAGGGTTGTGGCCCAAGCCTCCAGTGCCGCCAATACGTCTTCTGTGTTGCCTGGATCTTGCGCGACTAATTCGATCAGCTTTTCGGCCTCACGCTGCATGTGCCTGCGCAGCATCTCCAACAACAAAGCCTCCTTGCTTTCGTAGTTGGAATAAAACGCCCCTTGCGAGTAGCCCGCTTGATCCGCAATGTCACGAATGGAGGTGCCTCCATAGCCTTTTTCAGTGAAAAGGCGTGTGGCTGTTGCAATCAAGTCTTCCCGAGTCTTGAGCTGGCTTTCCTCTCGGCTCAGGCGCTTCATGGGTTTGCGGATGCTTGTCGTCATGGGTTGGATCTTATCACATTTAAAATATCAGTTGACATCTGAAATTCAATTGAATAAATTTGGAATTTCAACTGATATTTGAAATGGCGGAAACATGCATGTGAATTTTGATACGGCGTTTGTGACTGGGGCGACGGGCCTGCTTGGCAACAATTTGGTGCGCACCCTGGTGCCGAAAGGCGTCAAGGTCAAAGCACTGGTGCGTTCTCTCGCCAAGGGTGAACAGCAGTTTGCAGGTCTGGTCGGTGTTGAGCTGGTGCAGGGCGATCTGGCGAATGTGGCGGCTTTTGCGCCTGCCCTGAACGGCTGCGATGTGGTGTTTCACACCGCCGCCTATTTTCGGGAAAACTACAAGGGCGGCTCGCATTGGCAGGCTTTGAAACGCATCAATGTCGATGGCACCGCAACCTTGCTTGAGCATGCCTACGCTGCAGGCATTCGGCGTTTCGTGCATACCTCATCCATCGCGGTACTGAATGGCGCGCCTGGTACGCTGATCGATGAGAGTCAAGTCCGCGCTTTGGAGGATGCAGACGACTATTACCGTAGCAAAATTCTGGCCGATGAAGCGGTACGCCAATTTTTGGCCCGGCATACCGACATGCACGCGAGTTTGGTGCTGCCTGGCTGGATGTGGGGTCCTGCAGATATCGGGCCCACCTCGTCAGGCCAACTGCTGGTCGATGTGGTCAAAGGCAAGCTGCCGGGCTTGGTCCCAGGCAGCTTCTCGGTGGTGGATGCCCGCGATGTGGCGCTCGCCCTGATTGCTGCCGCTGTGCAAGGCCGCAGTGGTGAGCGCTACCTTGCGGCGGGCAAACACATGACCATGCGAGAGCTGGTGCCCTTGCTGGGCCAGATCGCCAAGGTCAAAACGCCCACCAAGGCATTGCCGGTGCCTCTGTTGTTCGCACTGGCAGGTCTGCAGGAAATGTATGCTCGCATCACGGGTAAACCCATTCTGCTCAGCCTGTCTACCGTTCGCCTGATGCTCAAAGAGGCTGACCGAACCCGCTTCAACCACACCAAAAGCGCGCGAGAACTGGGCTTGCAGTTTCGGCCGATCGAAGAAACGGTGAGGGATACGCTTGCCTGGTATCGTGCAAACGGTTGGCTACCCGTTGCATAACGCAAGCATGGATCGAGCAAAGCGGAAGAAAGCCATCCGTCCACAATTTCCGTTCCCTCGAGGTATTCCGGGGAAGGCAGCGCGGATCTTGACGAGGAAGTAGTCCTCATCGCGGTAGCAGCCTGTTCATTCCTGATGCGTTGCCGGGAGGAAGACCCTGAGGTGGATATCCGGCACTGGGCACTGGCTTCGGTGTGCCGGAACGACTGCTTCAGAGCTTGGCCTCAGCGGGTGCCTGGCCGATGCGTGCCCGCCACGTGCAATGCGAGAATCGTCCTTTCGTCGCTCTGCCGTGCCGGAACGCTTGGATCGCGCAGCCAATGGTCTTAGCATCTCTCGCCAACGAGGCGCTGGGGACGGATTTGCGATGAACATTCTTTACGACGAGGCGGTCGACGGCGCGCTCGGCAAGGTCGATGCAAGAGACCTTTTTGCCGAACTGCGCGCTGCGATGCCCGACCTGCAGATCCTGCACCGCGAGGAGGATCTGCACCCCTACGAGTGCGATGGCCTGTCGGCCTACCGCACGATGCCGCTGCTCGTGGTGCTGCCCGAGCGCATCGAGCAGGTCGAGGCCATCCTGCGCATCTGCCATGCGCGCCGTGTACCGGTGGTGGCGCGCGGCGCGGGCACGGGGCTGTCGGGCGGGGCGCTGCCGCTTGCCCAGGGCGTGCTGCTGGTGATGGCGCGCTTCAACCGCATTTTGGAGGTGAACCCGCGGGCGCGTTTTGCCCGTGTGCAGCCCGGCGTACGCAACCTGGCGATTTCGCAGGCCGCGGCGCCGCATGGTCTTTACTATGCGCCCGACCCGTCGTCGCAGATTGCCTGTTCGATCGGCGGCAACGTGGCAGAGAACGCGGGTGGCGTGCATTGCCTGAAATACGGCTTGACCGTGCATAACGTCATCGGCATCGAGATCCTGACGATGGAGGGCGAGCGCCTGAAGCTGGGTGCGGACGCGCTCGACTCCCCGGGCTTCGACCTGCTGGCGCTGTTCATGGGCTCCGAGGGCATGCTCGGCATCGTCACCGAAGTCACCGTCAAGCTGCTGCCCAAGCCGCGTGTCGCGCGCGTGCTGATGGCAAGCTTCGATTCGGTCGACAGCGCGGGCAGGGCGGTGGCCGACATCATCGGCGAGGGCATCATTCCCGGTGGCCTGGAGATGATGGACAAACTGGCCATCCAGGCGGCCGAGGATTTCATCCACGCCGGCTACCCGGTCGAGGCCGAGGCCATTTTGCTGTGCGAACTGGATGGGGTGGAGGCCGATGTGGCCGAGGACATCGAGCGGGTGCGCGCGGTGCTCGGCCGGGCGGGGGCGACCGCGGTCAGCCTGGCGCGCGACGAGGCTGAACGGGTGCGCTTCTGGGCCGGGCGCAAGAATGCGTTTCCCGCCGTGGGGCGCATGTCGCCCGACTACTACTGCATGGACGGCACGATTCCGCGCAAGCACCTGCCGACGGTGCTGCGCGGCACGGCGGCGCTTTCGGAGCGCTATGGCTTGCGCGTGGCCAACGTGTTCCACGCCGGCGACGGCAACATGCATCCGCTGATCCTGTTCGATGCGAACCAGCCGGGCGAGCTGGAAAGGGCCGAGGAACTGGGCGGCAGAATCCTGGAACTCTGCGTCGCCGTGGGCGGCACGATCACCGGCGAACATGGAGTGGGGCGCGAGAAGATCAACCAGATGTGCGTGCAGTTCAACGCCGATGAGCTGAGCTTCTTCCACGCGGTGAAAGCGGCTTTCGATGCCGAAGGCCTGCTGAATCCGGGCAAGAACATTCCCACGCTGCGCCGCTGTGCGGAAAACGGCAGGATGCGTGTGCATCAGGGGGAGATGCCTTTCCCCGACCTGGAGCGTTTCTGATGAGCACCGAGACACGGGATGCCGATCGCGGCGAGGAACTGCTGGCCCAGGTATGCACCGCGCTCGCCACCGGCACGCCACTGCTGATCCAGGGCGGCGGCACGAAGGCATTCCATGGCCGCCTGGGCCGTGGCGCGCTGCTGGACACGCGCGGCCATCGCGGCATCGTCGGCTACGACCCGACCGAACTCGTCGTCACCGCCCGTGCCGGCACGCTGGTGGCCGAGCTGGACGCGGTGCTGGACGCGTCCGGCCAGATGCTGGCTTTCGAACCGGCGCAGTTCGGCGGGCAGGCGACCGTGGGCGGCATGGTGGCGGCGGGCCTGTCCGGCCCCCGCCGGCCGTGGGCCGGTGCGGTACGCGATTTCGTGCTCGGCTGCCGTGTCATCAGCGGGCACGGCAAGCATCTGCGCTTTGGCGGAGAGGTGATGAAAAACGTCGCCGGCTACGACGTGTCGCGCCTGATGGCGGGCAGCCTGGGCTGCCTTGGCCTGCTCACCGAGGTATCGCTGAAGGTGCTGCCCAAGCCGCGCAGCGCCTGTACGCTGCGCCTGGACATGGATGTTCCGGCCGCCCTCGAGCGTTTCACCGAATGGGGGCGGCAGCCGCTGCCGATCACTGCCGCGTGCCACGACGGTGACGCCCTGATGCTCCGCCTGGAAGGGGGAGAGGGTTCGGTGAAGGCGGCGCGCGAGGCCCTCGGCGGCGAGCAGGCATCGCCGGCATTCTGGACGGCGCTGCGCGAATTCCAGCTCGGCTTCTTTGCCGGCCCGGCGCCGCTGTGGCGGATATCGGTCGCCAACGACAGCCGCCCGCTCTTGCCCGACGGCGTGCAACTCGTCGACTGGGGCGGCGCACAGCGCTGGCTCAAGACCACCGCCGGCAGCGAAGAGGTGCGTCGCGCAGCGGCCGGTGCGGGCGGGCATGCGAGCTGCTTCACGCCGGGGGCGTGCGACAGCCCGCTGCATCCGCTGCCTGCGGTACTGATGCGCTACCACCGCCAGCTCAAGGCACAACTGGACCCGCAGGGCATCTTCAACCCGGGCCGCATGTACGCCGGGCTGTGAAGGGCGCGCTGCAACCCGAAACCATGCCAGCACAGGCAAAGATCAAGCCATGCAAACCAAGCTGAGTGAAGCCGCCCGCAAACTGCCCGGCGCCGATGTCGCAGAAAGCGTGCTGCGCGCCTGTGTGCACTGCGGCTTCTGCAATGCCACCTGCCCGACCTACCAGCTGCTGGGGGACGAGCTGGATGGTCCTCGCGGGCGCATCTACCTGATCAAGCAGATGCTCGAAGGCGGCGAGCCGGGTGCCGGCACCCGCACCCACCTGGACCGCTGCCTGAGCTGCCGCAGTTGCGAGACGACCTGCCCGTCGGGCGTCCAATACCACAAGCTGCTCGACATCGGCCGCGCAGCCATCGAGCTGTGGGCGCCGCGGCCGCTGGACGAGACCGCCCGGCGCACGCTGTTGCGCGGCGCCTTGTCCCGGCCTGCGCTGTTCAAGACCCTCGCCTTGGCCGGCGCCGCGGTAAGGCCGCTCCTGCCCGAAACCCTGTCGTCGAAACTGCCGCGGCGCAAGCGTGCTGTCGGGCTGCGTCCGGCAGCACGCCATGCACGCACCGTGCTGATGCTGGAAGGCTGCGTGCAGCCTGGCCTGTCGCCCAACACCAATGCGGCGGCGGCGCGCGTACTGGACCGGCTTGGCATCAGCGTCCGCCCGGTGAGCGAAGCCGGCTGCTGCGGCGCGCTGGATTTCCATCTCGATGCGCAAATGGCCGGGCTGGACCGTGCACGGAGCAACATCGATGCCTGGTGGCCGGCGGTCGAGGCGGGCGCAGAGGCAATCGTGCAGACCGCCAGCGGCTGCGGTGCCTTCGTCAAGGAATATGGCTACATGCTGCGCGACGACGCCGCCTATGCCGCCAAGGCCGCGCGTGTCAGCGGTCTGGCGCGCGACCTGGTCGAAGTCCTGCGCGCAGAGCCGCTGGAAAAGCTGAGTATCCGCACGGGCAAGCGGCTCGCCTTCCACTGCCCCTGTACGCTGCAGCATGCGCAAAAGCTCGGAGGGGCGGTCGAAGCCGTGCTGGGCGGCCTAGGGTTCGAATTGACGCCGGTACCCGATGCGCACCTGTGCTGCGGCTCGGCGGGCACGTATTCGCTGAGCCAGCCCGAGCTGTCGCGCCGCCTGCGCGACGACCGGCTCGATGCGCTGGAAAGCGGCACGCCCGAACTGATCGCGACCGCCAACATCGGTTGCCAGATCCACCTCGATGGCGCGGGCCGCACGCCCGTCCGCCACTGGATCGAGATCGTCGATGAGGCCATCGGCGCTTGATATCGCGGGCGATGTTGCGCGCAAGGGGGAAGCCCGGTATAGTTCGCCCCCGTCGCGCGCCGAACGGCGCGAAACGAAACGGACGAAAAGGTTGCACCTCGGGCTGAAAGCCCCATGGCTGCACGGCACGAATGGTTCTGGAAAGCCTCGCTGCCTAGCCTGATCGCCAAAATGCGGGAATAGCTCAGTTGGTAGAGCGCAACCTTGCCAAGGTTGAGGTCGCGAGTTCGAGACTCGTTTCCCGCTCCATATCTTGATCTGCAGACATCCGTCGATGTCTGTAAGTCGTTGAAAAAGGACCTTCGGGTCCTTTTTCCGTTCCAGCGGCACCTGCTGCACTCCCCACATCCAGTCCAGCCCCCGGCCAGCTTCCATCCCGTTCGATGGCGCCGATCGTTGCGTTTTCCCGACCTTTTCTTGCCGACCTTCCTTTTGCCAGGCCGGCGAAATAGCATTGGCGGCTAATGGCCGATGCCAGCTTGCGCGATCGTCGGCGGGTGCTCCGTTCGACGGTCGTCCGCCGGCAAGGCGCGGTTATCCGTGGGGCGTGAAAGGGGGTGGTGTGTCGCGACAGTTGCTGGCTTTGGTTCTGGGCCCCTTGCTCGGGCTGTTCACGGTGAGTCTTGGGAATGGATTCATCTCCTCGTTGACGTCCTTGCGGCTCGATGCGGCCGGGGTCTCGGATACGGTCATCGGCCTCGTATCGTCGTCCTATTTCGTCGGGCTCACGCTGGGGGCGCTGTTCAGCGACCGGCTGATCGCCCGTATCGGGCATATCCGGGCGTACAGCAGCTTCGCTTCGCTCACGGCGGTGACGTTTCTGCTTCAGGGCCTGCATTTCGACCCGTGGTTCTGGCTGTTCTTCCGCCTGGTCAATGGATGGGCGCTGGTCGGAATATTTCTCGTCGTCGAAAGCTGGCTGCTCATCTCCGGCGACCAGAAGATGCGCGGGCGCTTGCTGGCGATCTACATGATCGCCCTGTACGGCTCGGGCATGCTGGGCCAGATGAAGCTGGGGGCCGTCGATGCCTTCGGCCATACCGAGCCGTTCATGATCGCCGGCATGCTGGCGGCGCTGTCGGTCCTGCCGATGGTGATCCTGCCTCGTATTTCGCCCGAAGTCGGGCATATCAAGCCGCTGACGCCGTGGCATCTGCTGAAGATGACGCCCACGGGCGTGATCGGCTGTTTCGGCTCCGGGGTCTTGATCGCCGCGGTCTATACCCTGCTGCCCATCTATCTGCAGCGGGCCGGCATGAACGTCGCCCAGGTAGGCGAACTGATGGCCAGCGTCATCCTGGGCGCGATGGTCCTGCAGTATCCGGTCGGGCGCTGGTCGGACAAACACGACAGGCAGGTGGTGCTGATCGCGCTCAGCGTCCTGTGCGCGGTGCTTTCGATTCTCGTCATGCTGTTTCCGCATTCACAGACGTCGTTAACGGTGTTGCTGTTCTTGCTGGGAGGCGGGGTTTTCGCCATCTATCCGGTTGCCGTGAGCCATTCCGCCGACCGTTCCGCGACCGGCGAACTGCTGGGCATGATCCAGGGCTTGCTGCTGATCAACTCGGTCGGCTCGGCGATCAGCCCGCTGCTCATTTCGCCCGTCATGGCAAAGGTCGGCGACAACGGCCTGTTCCTGGCCTTTTGCCTGCTGAATGCCGCGCAGGCGGCTTTTCTCCTGTGGCGGCGCAGAACGCGTCCGGCGCCGGTGCCGGTCGCGCCGTTCGAGCCCGCCGCGCAGATGTCCCCCACCGGTGCGGAAATCCGGGTCACGGACGAACTGGTGCAGGCGACGATGGAGCGCGAGCACCAGGACGACGTCTCGCAGGATGGGCCAGAGGCCGGCACGGCGCCGGCGGAGGCGGTGAAATGACCATGGGCGCCGGGGAAGGGAGTCAGGCGGGGAAGTAGCGTTCGATCGCGCGCAGCGACTGGCCGTAGGTGTGGCGCAGGTGGTCTTCGTCGTAGCGATGCTCGCGCCCCACCGGACAGGCATCACGTGCCAGACAGGTATGGGCGCAGCGGGAGGCCGGCAGGCGGCGATAGGCGATGCATTTTTCCAGCGCGAACCCGCCCGAGGCCATCGCCTGCGCGGGGCAGGCGGAGACGCAAGGCCGGGTGGTACAGGCCGCGCAGGGCGGCTCCACCGCCAGCGGTGCCGTCACCGGCAGCGTGGTGTCGGCCAGCAGCGCCACCCGGTAGCCGAACCAGCTTCCCCACTGCGGCAGGATGCCGATCATGAAGGGCGTGGCGTGATGCCAGCCGGCCAGCCGTCCGAGCGCCTGCAGGCCGACGGGCTTGTCGCCAGGGTAGAGCAGGGTGCAGTGATGGCCGGGAAGGCACTCGGCGAACCATTGCGTAACGGTGCGCACGCTGAAGTCGTCGATGGGGTCGGCGGAACGGATGCCGGAGGCTTTCACCGTCGACCACAGCGTGCGCCCGGCATTGCCGATGAGGATGAGCTGGGTGCAGGCCGGGGCGAAATCACGCTGCAGGTCGGCGGCGAGCCGGGCCGGCAACTGGTGGACGTCGAAGACGGCATGGAGATTGAGGCCAGCCTCGGTCAGTGGCGAAAAGACGGAATCCGCCGCGCGGGGATGGAGAGGCCGTTCGTCCACCTGATGCCTTTGTCGAGATCCTTGAAGCCGTAGCCGATACGGTTGGAGTATAGCGTGCCCTTGCCGGCAAGCATCGCAGGTGACCGCGGGCCAGGAGGGCGATCACTATTCCCGGCTGGGGCGCAGCGATCAGGGCAGGGCGGCGATCGGCCCTCGGGTGTCGTCTTCGGCGTCGGCCCACTGTTCGCGAATCTGCAGCATCTCGGCGAGGCAGCCTCCGAGCGCGTCCACCAGTTCGGGGTCGAAGTGCTTGCCGCTTTCGCGGCTGATCAGGGCCAGAGCGTCGTCGACCGGCCACGCCGGCTTGTAGGGGCGCACGCTCGTCAGGGCGTCGAACACATCGGCGATCGCGATGACCCGGGCCACGTGCGGAATGTTCTCGCCGGCGAGGCCGTTCGGATAGCCGCTGCCGTCCCATTTCTCGTGGTGGTTCAGGGCAATGGTGGCCGCCATGCGCAGCAGGCCGGAAGGGTGGTTGCCGATGATGCGGGCACCGATGACGGTGTGCTGGCGCATGATCGTCCATTCTTCAGCGGTCAGCGCCCCCGGCTTGCGCAGGATGGCGTCGGGGATGCCGATCTTGCCGACGTCGTGCATCGGGGCGGCATGCAGCAGGTCGTCCGCGGCAGCTTCGCTGTAGCCGACGGCCAGGGCCAGGATGCGCGCGTAATGGCTCATGCGGATGACGTGCAGGCCGGTTTCGTTGTCCTTGTATTCGGCGGCCGCGCCAAGGCACTGGACGATCTGCAGGCGGGTTTCGAGCACCTCGGCTGTCTGCACCAGCGACAGGTGGGTGCGCACGCGCGCCTGGACGATGTGCGGGTTGAAGGGCTTGCTGATGTAGTCGACCGCGCCGAGTTCCAGCCCTTGCCGTTCGTTGGCGGCTTCGACCAGTGCAGTCACGAAGATGACTGGAATGGCGGCTGTGCCCGGATCGCGCTTCAGTACCTTGCAGACTTCGTAGCCCGAGATCCCCGGCATCATGATGTCGAGCAGGATCAGCTCGGGGCGGTCGGTGCGCACCAGTTCCAACGCCGTGAGCCCGTCCTTGGCGAACAGCAGGCGGTAGTCGTCCTGCAGGGTGTGGCGAAGCACCTGCAGGTTGCTGGGTTCGTCGTCGACCAGCAAGAGGGTCCGGCGAGGATCTTTCAGGCGCTTCATGCGATACCCTGTTTCACGAAGGAGTGCCGGAACTGCGTTCGGCGATGAATTGTTTGAGCTGCGTGTGCGCCTGGCGGAATTCGAAGCTCTCGACCGCCGTCCGCAAGGAATGGGCGCGGGAGCGTTCGCCCTGCCTTTCGAGGCCCAGACAGACGGTATCCAGTGTTCCATCGTCCATTTCGTTGTGTTCGATGACGTCCAGGAGACGCAGCAGGGCGGGCAGCAGATCGGGTTGCGGCGAGGCCGGCGGGGCAAGATCCGGTGTGGGGGCGGTGTCCGCGCGGTCGAGCAGTTCCTGCCACGCCGCTGCCAGCAGGGTCCGCAGCGCCGCGAACTTTGGCTGCGCGTCGTCGTGGCGGCCTTCGCGGACGAGGCTTTCGGCGCTGCGCGCCATTTCCGCGACGGCGGGCAGCGCAAGGTTGCCGGCCACGCCGCGCAGGCCGTGCAGGTTGAATTGGGTCTTGTCCCAATCGATGTCGGAGCTGCCTTCGTCCGGCAGGGGGTATCGCTCGTTCGCGGTGTCGAGGAACTGGCGAAGACTCGCGATCAGCCTTGCCTCGCTGCCCCACAAGGCGATGCCGGTGGGCCAGTCGATCAACGGCCGGGGGATTTCACCGTCGGGGACGGCGGCGGATACGGTCGGGGGCGGGATGCTCAGCACCTTGGCGATCTCGTCGAACAGCCGGGGAAGATCGAGCGGCTTCACCGCGAAGCCGTTCATGCCGGCTTCGAGCGCTGCCCGCCGGTCGTCGGCCATCACGCTGGCCGTCAGGGCGACGATGGGGACCGACACGCGTTCGTGCGTGCGTTCGTACTGGCGGATCAGGCGCGCGGCCTGCAGGCCGTCGGTGCCGGGCATGTGGACGTCCATCAGGATGACGTCGAAGCGGCCGTCGACGAACTTGGCCACGGCCTCGTCGCCGTCGCGGGCCATGTCCACCCGGTGCCCGTTGCCTTCCAGCGTCAGCGCCAGGAGCTCGAGATTCTGCTGCACGTCGTCGGCGATCAGCATGCGCAGCGGCGGCAGGGCATGGTGGGGCACGTCGAGGCTCAGCGTCTCGGGTGCCCGGCCGAGCGGCAGCGGCAGGCGTATGTGGAAGGTGCTGCCGTGCCCGAGCGTGCTCTCGACCTCGATGCGCCCGCCCATCAGTTCGACGAGCTGGCGCGCGATGGAAGTCCCCAGCCCGGTGCCGCCGAAGCGGCGGCTGATCGATGCATCCGCCTGGGTGAAGGGGGCGAAGACGGAGTCGACCTGTTTGCGCGTCATGCCGATGCCGGTGTCCCGTACCTGCACGTGCACGATGTCCTCGTCGTACGAGAACACCACGTCGATCCTGCCGCGCTCGGTAAACTTGATAGCGTTGCCGATGAGGTTGGTCAGGATCTGCAGCAGGCGCAAGGGATCGCCCCGGAAGAACTCGGGCATTTCCGGGGGATAGTGGGTGGCGAGCGTCAGGTGCTTGGCCTGGGCGCCCAGGCGCAGGGACGATTCGATCTGCATCGTCAGGCCCTTGAGCGAGAAGTCTGCATGTTCGAGTTCGAGCCGGCCTTTCTCCATCTTGGTCGTATCCAGGATGTCGTTGATCAGGCCGAGAAGCGAGCGCGACGACTGGCTGATGGTGTTCAGGTGGCTGCGCTGGATGGGCGTCAGGTCGCTTTGCAGCAGCAACTCGGTGAAGCCGATGATGGCGTTCATCGGGGTGCGGATTTCGTGGCTCATGTTGGCCAGGAAGGTGCTCTTGGCCGCGGCGGCCTGCTCGGCGCGCTCGGCTGTTTCGCGCAGCGAGGCTTCGAGCGCATGGCGTTCGCTGATGTCGCTGACGAAGCCGACGAACAGCAGCTCTCCCGGCAGTTCGACCCGGCCCACGGCCAGGCGCATCGGCATCAGGCTGCCGTCCTTGCGCAGGCCGGTGACTTCTCGGCCGGTGCCGATGATCTTCGGTTTTCCGGAGCTGAGGTAGTTGTGAAGGTAGCCGTCGTGCTTCGACTGGTCGGGCTCGGGCATCAGCATCTTGATGTTGCGGCCCACGACTTCCTCGGCGGTCCAGCCGAAGAGGCGTTCCGCGGACTGGTTGTATCCCTGGATCAGGCCGCGGCTGTCGATGGTGATGATGCCATCCACCGCGGTGTCGAGCGTGGCGCGCAGGCGCGACTGGCCTTCGTCCAGCTTGAGGTAGATCTCGCGCGAGCGGATCAGGCCGTTGACCGCCGCCACCAGCACCGTCACGGTGATGGTGAAGGACGACAGGACGAGCGAAGCGTAGGTGGTGTTGAGCATCACGCCGGCCTGCGCCTCGCCTGCCTCGCCGATGAAGCGTACCGCGGCCATGCCGGTGTAGTGCATGCCGGCGATGGCCAGGCCCATGACCGCGCCGCTGGCGAAGAAGCGCTGGAGCCGGCCGAGCGTGGTGTGCTTCAGTCCGTAGCGCACCCACAGGGCGAGAATCGCGAGGCCGATCGCCACGACGATGGACAATGCGAAGGTGAAGGGCTCGTAGCGCATCTGCAGCGGCGTCTGCATGGCTGCCATGCCGCTGTAGTGCATGGTGCCGATTCCCAGCCCGACCAGCGTGCCGCTGAGGGTGAATTGCCAGCGGGTGACGTGGCTCTGTGCCAGGATGCGCAGCGCGAACCACGAGGCGGCGCAGGCCGGCAGCAGCGACAGCAGGGTTAGGCGGGTAGCGTAGTCGACGCGCGTGGGCAGCTCGAAAGCCAGCATGCCGATGAAGTGCATCGTCCAGATGCCGCCCCCGAGGGCGATGGCGCCCGTGCCGATGGCGATGTGGCGATACAGCGCGCTTTCGGTGCGGCGGGCGATCTGCGCTGTCTGCAGCGCCATCGTGGCGGAAAAGATCGACACGAAGATCGATAGCAGCACGAGGCCGGGGTGATGCGTTCCGTGCAAGTAGGAGGCGTGCGCCGCGGTGTCCACGAAGAAGCTGGCTGCCTCCATGCGTATCTTGCCCTCTGTTCCTGATGTTGATTCATGTCGATCCGGCTCCGCCGGAAACCGGACGCACTATATCGGCAAGTAGCAGTGATTCTTGAGTGTGATATGGAGTTCCGCCCCTTTTTCTGTTCGGCATAGACTCAAGGCCAAGGCCCTCGGGCGTAACCGCATGGAACCGGCCGATGCTGCCGACGCGCGGAGGCCGCGACGCGTGCTGCCGCGAACGAGGATCGAGACCTCGCTATGCGCGCGCGCCCATCCGCATCGGCGAGCCGATGCCGAAGACTTCGGCGAATTCCTGCGCGAAGACGGGCCGGCCGAACAGGTAGCCCTGGCCTTCTTCGCAGCCGAAGCGGCGCAGATGGTCGTGCTGTGAAGCGTTCTCGACCCCCTCCGCGATGGTCTCCAGTTCGAAGCTGCGTGCCATGTCGAGGATGGCGCGGACGACGGAGGCGTCGCGCTCCGACTCGTTCATGCCCTGCACGAAGGAGCGGTCGATCTTGATCCGGCTGAGCGGGTATTGCTTGAGCAGGCTGAGCGATGCGTAGCCGGTCCCGAAATCGTCGAAGGCGATCGAGACGCCGAGCGCCCGCAGGCGCTGCAGCGACTCCAGCACGAGGTCGTCGTTGTCGAGCACGATGTTCTCGGTGACCTCCAGTTCGAGCGCCTGTGGCGGCAGGCCGTGCTGCTCCAGCGCCGACGCGACTTCGGCGACGAGGTCGCCGACGCGGAACTGGGCGCCGAACAGATTGACCCCCATGCGGAAATCCACGGCGCCGTTCCTGCGCCAGAATGCCGCCTGGGCACAGGCTTCGTCGAGCACCCAGGAGCCGACCACCGCGGCGAGCGGCCCGCCTTCCAGCGCGGGCAGGAAGGCGGCGGGGGAGAGCAGCCCGCGTTGCGGGTGGCGCCAGCGGATGAGCGCTTCCGCTCCGGTGAGCGTGCCGTCCGACAGGCGGATCTGAGGTTGGTAGAAGAGCACGAATTCGCCGTCGTTGACCGCCCGGTGCAGTTCGATGTTGTGGAGCCGGCGCGCCATGGCCTCCATGCGCAATGCGGTGACGAACAGGAAGGATTGCCCGCGGCCGATGCTCTTGGCCTTGAACAGTGCAAGATCCGCATTTCCGATCAGCTCCACCGCCTCTTGTGCATGCATGGGCGCGACCGCGACGCCGCAACTGGCGGCCACGCGCACCTCGTGGCCATCGATGACGATGGGGTCGGCCACGCGGGAGATGACGAGGCGGGCAAGTTCCGATGCGCGTTCGGGGGTCGATATCCCTGGCAGCAGGATCGCGAATTCGTCCCCGCCGATGCGGGCGACCATGTCGTCCGGCCCGGTGGTCTTCGCGAGGCGGCGGGCGACTTCCCGCAGGATGCCGTCACCCACCGCATGGCCCAGCGTGTCGTTCACATCCTTGAAGCCGTCGAGGTCGATCATCAGGACGGCCGCGGGCAATGGCCGCGTCAGCGTTTCTTCCATGCGCCGGTAGAAGCTGACGCGGTTCGCGAGTCCGGTGAGGAGGTCGGTGTTCGCCAGCCGGTGCAGCTCTTCCTCTTCGCGGCGGCGCGCGGTCAGGTCCTGCAGGTGGGCATTGAATGTCAGGCAGCCCCGTTCGTACCAGCAGAACAAGGACAGGCCGAGCAGGAACTCGGTACCGTCCTTGCGCAGGCCATGCAGGCGCTCGGGCATCACCAGCCCGTCCACGGTGCGCGCCGTGGCGGCATGTGCGATCAGCTCCGCCGCGATGGGCCGGTCCTGTTCGCGCAGCAGCTTCGTCACCGGCATGCCCGCGCCTTCCGAAATCTCGTAGCCATGCAGCGCGGCCGCGGCGTCGTTCCACGCGACGATCCGGCCCTGTCCGTCGAACCAGACGACGGCCGTCGGAGAATGCCGGGCGAACTCCTCGAAAGGGCGTCTGGCCTGCTCGGTGGAAAGCTCCACCCGACGCAGCTCCAGCCGGTCGGCGGCCATCCGGGCCAGTTCGCGCAGGCGCGCCCGGTCTTCCTGCGAGAAGTCGTGGTGCGGTTGGCCGTCGATCACGCACAGCGCCCCCAGCGCATGCCCGTCGGGCGACAGCAGGGGGACGCCGGCGTAGAAGCGCAGATTGGCCGTTCCGGTGACCAGCGGATTGTCGTGGAAGCGTTCATCCTGCGTCGCGTCGGGAACGACCATGACTCCGTCCTGGGTGATCGCGTGGGCGCAGAACGACACGTCGCGGCTCATGTCGACCTTGGCGCCCTCCAGGCCGGTGCTCGCGGCGAAGAAGACGTGATCGCTGCCGATCATGTTCACCGCCGCCACGGGCATGCTGAACATTCGCGCGGCGATCTGGACGACGGGGTCCAGGCTGGGGAGGGGGCGGTCGCTGCTCAGCCCGTACTCGAACAAGGCCTTGAGCCGCTCTTTCTCGGTCGCCAGGATGGGGGGGCACTTCATGACGTCTTCCTCCGGTGCATGCTCTCCGCGGCAAAAGCCTCCTGGTCGCTCGAGGGGGCCGTGGGTGCAGCACATGCCGAAAGGCTAATGCTTCCACGAGAGGGGCGGTGGCGCTCTGGCTGCGAACGCGCCGCTGCTGATATCCTCGTGCTTCGATGCCGTCGTGCCGGGCGGGCATGGGTTTGTTATGGACATGCTCTATATATAGTCCATGGTCGGCGATTGTCATGGATGCCCGGACACCCGGGCGCGCGCCGTCCATCCGGCCAGTGCCTGGCGCCGGCAAACCTCGGTCGTCCGTGGATTTCAGGAGCCTCCGTTGAAATGTGCGACATCCCCGCGCTGGCCTTCGGGCCATGTGCTGCCAGACTATGCCGACGGTGGCATCTACGGGCTGGCATGCGCCCTGCGGCGCTGGCTGCATGACCCCCGCGCCGGCTGCGAGCCCGCCGGTGTGGCGCCTGGCGAAGCGGCGAACATCGTGCTGCTGGTGGTCGACGGCCTCGGTGCGAACTTTCTGTCGGAGGCCGGCGCCGGGTCGGTGCTCGCGGCGCATTGCCGCCGTACGCTCACGTCCGTTTTCCCCAGCACGACGGCCAGTGCCGTCACCACACTGCTGACGGGGGCCTCGCCGGCCGAACACGGCCTCAATGGCTGGTTCATCCATGACCGGCGCTTTGGCGGCGTGATCGCGCCGTTACCGCTCGAACTGCGCGGCAACGGCCCCCTGGGTGCATTGCGCGTTCCGCAGCGGCTGTTCCGGCAGGCTTCGATGTTTCGTGATTCGGCGAGGCCCGTGGTGATGCTCTCTCCACAGGAAATCGCTTTCTCGCCGTTCTCGCGCCACCATGCGCGTGGCGCGCGTATCCGCCCATATGACGGACTGGCCATGATGGAGGAGGAAATCGTCGCGGCGGTCCGGGGCTTCGGGCGGGAAGGCGGCTTCGTCCATGCCTACTACCCGCGCTTCGATGCCTTGAGCCATGCCTACGGTTGCCGGTCGGAACGGGCGAAAGCATGCTTCGGGCAGGTCGATGCGGTGTTCGCACGCCTCTGCGAGCGCCTGGCGGGCAGCCGGACGCGCATTCTGGTGACGGCCGATCACGGCTTCATCGACAGCGCGCCCGAACGTACGCTGCAAATCGCTCCCGACACCGAAGTGCCGGCCATGCTCGCCGCGCCGCTGTTCGGCGAGCGCCGGCTGGCCTTCTGTGCCGTCAGGGCGGGGGCGGAGGCGGAGTTCGAGCGCTGGGCGACCGAGGCGCTGCGGGAGCGCGCCGTACTGATGTCGGGGGCGGATTGCCTCGATGCCGGGCTGCTCGGCCCCGGGCGCGCCCACGCACGGTTGGCGGAGCGGGTCGGTACGCACGTGCTGCTGATGGAGCCGGGCTGGACCGTCGTGGACACGGTTGAAGGCGAAGAGCCCTACACCCTGATCGGTGTGCACGGCGGCATGACCGAAGACGAAATGAAAGTACCGCTGGTGGCCGTGGTGTCCTGATCGGAGATTGCGGCGTCAGTGGACTTCGTCCTCGCCCGGCGGCAGGGGCAGGATCAGGATGCCTTCGTCCAGCAGTTCCTCGACATCCTCGGCCGATGCTTTGCCGCGGATGTCGCGCACTTCGGCCTCGCCGTAATGAATGCGGCGCGCTTCCTCGGGCAGGCGGTCGCCGACGTTCTCGGCATTGCGGGACATGTGCCGCAGCATCTGCAGCATGTTTGCCGCGGCCGGCGGCTCGATGGCGTCGGCCTCCAGTACGGCAGGCGCCGGTACTGCCGGACCCGTGACGGAGGACGACGCGTCGGGCACGGCATGGCGCGTCTGCACGTAGGGGGCGCTGGGCAGGCGGCGGACCGAGGTGGTGCCGCACGCGGGGCAGCTTACCAGCTTGCGCACGCATTGCTCCTCGAATGCGTCCGCCGAGGCGAACCAGCCTTCGAAGCGATGATCCAGATTACAGCAGAGGTCGAGAACGATCACGGTGTCGGCAGGCTCGCGAGGAGCGCTCCAGTTGGTCCGATGAAGCCGTCAGACCAATTGGATATGGAATGGTGCCCGGGACGGGACTCGAACCCGTAAGGCTTGCGCCGGCGGATTTTAAGTCCGCTATGGTTACCAATTTCATCACCCGGGCGGGCAGGAGGGACGCTTAGCGCGGTTGCTCCGGCAGCACGATGTTGACCTCGAGCACGTCCATGTTGTCCTGCTTGTCGAGCTGGACCTTGATGTCGTCGGGGTTCACCGCCACGTATTTCGAGATGACTTCGATCAGCTCGCGCTGCAGCGCGGGCAGGAAGTCGGCGGTTGGCGTGCCGCTGGCGCGCTCGTGGGCGATCAGCAGCGACAGGCGGTTCTTGGCGATTTCCGCGGTCTTTTTCTTTTCGCCGAAAAGGCGGGCAAGGAATGACATGTCACTTGCCTCCGAACAGGCGCTTGATCAGGCCGGGCTTTTCGTAATTGACGAAGCGCAGCGGGCTGTCCTCGCCGAGGAAGCGGCTGACGACGTCGGCATACGCGTCGGCGACATCGGTGCCTTTGAGGTGGATCGCCGGCGTGCCCTGGTTGGAGGCGTGGAGCACCGATTCCGATTCGGGAATGACGCCGATCAGCGGCACGCGCAGCAGTTCCTGCACGTCCTTGTACGACAGCATTTCCCCGTCCTCGACGCGCTTGGGCGAGTAGCGGGTGATGAGCAGGTGTTCCTTGACCGGCTCTCCGCCTTCGCGCGCGCGCTTGGACTTGCTTTGCAGGATGCCGAGGATGCGGTCGGAGTCGCGCACCGACGAGACTTCGGGATTGGTCGTGACGACGGCCTCGTCGGCGAAGGTCAGCGCCATCACCGCGCCGCGTTCGATGCCGGCGGGGGAGTCGCACACGACGTAGTCGAAGCCCATGTGCTGCAGTTCTTCCAGGACCTTCTCCACGCCTTCCTCGGTCAGCGCATCCTTGTCGCGCGTCTGCGAGGCCGGGAGGATGAACAGGTTCTCGCAGTGCTTGTCCTTGATCAGCGCCTGGTTCAGGCGGGCCTCGCCGTTGACGACGTTGACCAGGTCGTACACCACGCGGCGTTCGCAGCCCATGATCAGGTCGAGGTTGCGCAGGCCGACGTCGAAGTCGATCACCGCGGTCTTGTAGCCGCGAAGGGCGAGGCCGGAGGCGAATGCCGCACTGGTGGTGGTCTTGCCCACACCGCCCTTGCCCGACGTTATTACGATGACTTTCACGGTTTCCCCTTGTTCGTGCGTGTGGCTGTGTGCTCAGTCGAGCTGCAGCGCTTCGATGTTGAGTGTGTTCTCGGTGCCGTGCAGGCGTACCTGCGCCGCGCGGCCGGCGACGGCTTCGGGGATTCCGCGTTCGAAGGTGCGGAAAACACCGGAGATGGAAACCAGTTCCGGGCCGAAGTTGCTGGCGATGATGCGGGCCTTGTTGTCACCCTGGGCGCCGGCGATGGCCCGGCCGCGCAGCGGACCGTAGCAATGGATGCTGCCGTCGGCGATGACCTCCGCGCCGGGGCTGACGCCGCCCACGATCACCAGATCGGTGCCGCGCGCATAGATCTGCTGGCCGGAACGCAGAAGGCGGTCGACGAACATCGTCGGCTGTGCTGCCGCCTGAGGGGCATGGGCCACCGCCGGCGCCGGGCTGGGAGGCGCCGCCGGCGCGGGAGCCGGCGCCTGGGGCGCGGGACGGTCGCCCAGCGCGGCCGCGT
>NZ_AMXE01000070.1 GCF_000310205.1 Thauera linaloolentis 47Lol = DSM 12138
CTGATGCTGGTCACCTACGTGCCCATCATCTCCACCTGGCTGCCCACCGCGCTCGGAATGATGTGAACGACCGGCGTCGAGTGTGAACACGGAAGAAGCCCCGCCCGAGACGGGGCTTCTTCCTTTCGTGCGCCGGGCATGCGGAATGTTTCAGCATGCTTCGTAATACGTGGGCCGCCGAGCCTCGGGTAGAATCGCGCGACATCTCCGTCCGGAAGCTCCATGGAATATCTTGCCCTGCTGGTCGATCTCGTGCTGCACGTCGATCGCCACCTTGCTGCCCTGCTCGCGGAATATGGCAACTGGATCTACGTCATCCTGTTCCTGATCGTGTTCTGTGAAACCGGCCTCGTCGTCACCCCCTTCCTGCCCGGTGATTCGCTGCTGTTCGTCGCCGGGGCGCTTGCCGTCGGCGGCGGCATGGACCCCGCGCTGCTGATCCTCGTGCTGTTCGTGGCCGCGGTGCTGGGCGATTCGGTGAATTACGCCATCGGCCGGCATTTCGGCGGGCGCATCTCGCAGTGGCCGGACAGCCGCTTCTTCAACCGCCGCGCCCTCCAGCAGACCCATGCCTTCTATGAGCGCCATGGCGGCAAGACGATCATCATCGCGCGCTTCATGCCGCTGGTCCGGACCTTTGCGCCCTTCGTCGCGGGCATGGCGCCGATGGACTATCGCCGCTTCGTCGCCTTCAATGTGCTTGGCGCCGCACTGTGGGTCGGGCCGCTGGTGATGGCCGGCTACTGGTTCGGCAACCTGCCGGTGATCAAGGACAACCTGACGCTGGTCATCCTCGGCATCATCGCGTTGTCGCTGATGCCGCTGTTCATCGGCTGGCTGCGCCACCGCGGCGAGGCAGCGAGGGCGCGGGCCTAGCCGGCAGGAGGGTGCGCCGGCCTTCGAGGCGATCGAGTGCCGTGTCCGTGGGGTGGGGCGGAAACCTGCTAAAATTCCGTGCTTTTTTCAAACCCTGTCTGGAGTTTTTCATGGCAATCGAACGCACCCTCTCCATCATCAAGCCCGACGCCGTCGCCAAGAACGTGATCGGCCAGATCTACGCCCGTTTCGAAGGCGCCGGCCTGAAGATCATCGCCGCCAAGATGGTGCACCTGTCCGAACAGGAAGCCGGCCAATTCTACGCCGTGCACAAGGAGCGCCCCTTCTTCAAGGACTTGGTGTCCTTCATGACGTCCGGCCCGGTGATGATCCAGTGTCTCGAAGGCGAGAATGCGATTGCCAAGAACCGCGAGCTGATGGGCGCCACCGACCCGAAGAAGGCCGATCAGGGCACCATCCGCGCCGATTTCGCCGAGTCGATCGACGCCAACGCCGTGCATGGCTCCGATGCGCCCGAGACCGCCGCCGTCGAAGTGGCGTTCTTCTTCCCGGGAATGAACGTTTACTCGCGCTGAGCGGTCCGTTCCCACGGCCCGTCGCGCACGCTTCGCGGCGCCCTGGCGCCGCACGCGGCGTGGTCGGGCCGTTTGCATTACGGGTTTCCGCCTTTCAGGACTGAAGTTTCAGGCATGAGCACTTCCAAGCAGGTCAATCTGCTCGATTTCGATGTCGACGGTCTCGTCGCCTGGTTCGCCGGGCTGGGCGAGAAGCCGTTCCGCGCCCGCCAGGTGATGCGCTGGATGCATCACGAGGGCTGCGACGACTTCGACGCGATGACCGACGTCGCCAAATCCTTGCGTGCCAAGCTCAAGGAGCTGGCCGTGATCCGCCCGCCGGTGCCGGTGCGCGACTCGATCTCGGCCGACGGTACGCGCAAGTGGCTGCTCGACGTGGGCAATGCGAATGCGGTCGAGACCGTGTTCATCCCTGAAACCCACCGCGGTACGCTGTGCGTGTCCTCGCAAGCCGGTTGCGCGCTCGACTGCGCTTTCTGCTCCACCGGCAAGCAGGGCTTCAACCGCAACCTGTCCGCGGCCGAGATCATCGGCCAGTTGTGGCTCGCCAACAAGCTGCTCGGTGCAGCACGGGGCGGCCCGGACGAACGGGCCGGCGACCTCGAAGCCGGAGAAAAGGACAATGGCCGCATCATCAGCAACGTGGTGATGATGGGCATGGGCGAGCCGCTGGCCAACTTCGACAACGTCGTCACCGCGTTGCGCCTGATGCTCGACGACCACGCCTATGGCCTGTCGCGCCGCCGCGTCACGGTGTCGACTTCCGGCATTGTGCCGGCCATGGACCGCTTGCGCGACGAGTGCCCGGTGGCGCTGGCGGTGTCGCTGCATGCTTCCAACGACGCGTTGCGCGATGAACTGGTGCCGATCAATCAGAAATATCCGCTGCGTGAACTGATGGCGGCCTGTCAGCGCTATCTCGAGCGTGCGCCACGAGATTTCGTCACTTTCGAATACGTGATGCTGGACGGCGTCAACGACAGCGAAGCCCATGCGCGCGAGCTTGTCGCGCTGGTGCGCGATACGCCGTGCAAGTTCAACCTCATTCCGTTCAACCCCTTCCCGAATTCAGGCTACCTGCGTTCGCCGGCGGAACGCATCCGCCGTTTTGCCGGTATCCTGATTGATGCCGGCATCGTCACCACCACGCGCAGGACGCGTGGCGACGATGTCGATGCAGCCTGTGGCCAGCTTGCGGGCCAGGTCCAGGACAAGACCCGGCGCACGGTGCGCCTGAAGCAGGCAACGGAGGAACGTTCATGAAGCAAAGCGTCGTGCTCGCCGGCATGCTGCTCGCCGCCTTGGTCGGTGCCGGCTGTGCCACGGTGCCGGGGGCGCCAAGTGCCGGCGCGTCCGCGGTGAGCCGTCCGCTGTCGGACGTACCGCCGTCCACGCCCGCCGAGACCCGGGCGAGAGTGCACGTCGATCTCGGCATGGCCTATTTCGAGGTCGGACGCTACGACGTGGCGCTGGATGAGGCGCGCATCGCGCTCAACGACAGTCCCGGCTACGCGCCCGCCTACCATCTGTTCGGGCTGGCCTACATGCTGATCGAGGAGCATGGCCCGGCCCGGCAGAATTTCGAACTGGCCCTGCGCCATGCGCCGGGAGATCCGGAGTTCAGCAACAGCTATGGCTGGTTTCTGTGTTCTCGGGGAGAGGAGCTGCGTGGCCTCGAATACCTGGCCCAGTCGGCGCGCAATCCCTATTACCGGCATGCGACGCGGCCCTACACCAATGCCGGCCTGTGTCATTTGCGGCTCAAGGACGATGCCGCGGCCGAAACGCAGTTTCTCGCCGCCCTGCAGGTCGACCCGTCGAATGCCCAGGCGTTGTACCAATTGGCCGATATCGCCTATCGTGGCGGACGCTACGATCAGGCGCGCAGCCTGCTGATCCGGCTGCACCAGCAAAGCAACCCGACGGCCGCCTCGGCCTGGCTCGGCCTGCGCACGGAGCGCAGGCTGGGCAACCGCGATGCCGAGGCCAGCTATGCCTCGCAACTGGGCAGCCGCTTCGGAACGTCCGAGGAATACCAGAAGATGACGCAAGGGAAGTACGAGTGAGCAGCATCCAGTCCCAGGCATCTGCCGTGTCGGCTTCCGAGTCCGTGGTGCCATCGCCCGGCGCGTGCTTGCGCCAGGCCCGTGAGCAGCGTGGCGAGTCGGTGGGCGAGGTCGCGTTCGCGCTCAAGTTGAGTCCGCGCCAGATCGCGGCGCTGGAGGCGAACGATTTCGCTGCCCTGCCGGGCATGGCCTTCGTGCGCGGCTTCCTGCGCAACTACGCGCGCTATCTTGGGCTCGACCCGGCGCCTTTGCTCGACGACGTGCAGCGCCTGGCCGGCGAGGGCGCCGTCGACCTGTCACCGATCCGGAACGCCGACGGAGAGCTGCCGTCGGGCAGCGGCCCGCATGTGCGCGCCGCCCCGATCGGCTGGCTCGTGCTGGCCCTTGCACTGATGTTGCTGGCCGGCTGGTACTTCGACTGGTTCCGCACCGAGCCGCCCGCTGCCGAAACTGAACTGGAGGCGCCGGTGATGGGAAGCGTCCCCGTCGAGCCGGTGCCGCCCGTCGGCGTGGTGCAAGAGATCGAGGCGCCGCCGCCCGCCGCCGTGCCGGAGGCCGCGAACGCCGTGCCCGGCGAGCCCTCGGCGGAGCCCGCCGTGCCGTCGGTGGTCGCCGGCACGGATGCGGCGCCGCCTGCTGCGGAGGAGCCACCGGCGCCTGCCGCCGAAGCGCTTGCCGAGGTGCCGGCCGCACCCGCGGGAGGCGGGGTGCTCGCCTTCCGCTTCGCGGGCGAATCCTGGGTCGAGGTACGCGATGCCGGCGGAGCGATCATCTACTCCGGCACCAATCGTGCCGGTTCCACGCGCAACGTCCAAGGCAAGCCGCCGTTTGCGCTCGTCATCGGCAACGCGGCGGGCGTGAGCCTCGAATTCGATGGCAGGCCGGTCGATCTGGCCGCCCACACCAAGGTCACGGTGGCGCGTCTCACCGTCAAGTAACGATGTCGATCAAGATGATCCAAGTGGTCCAAGACCGAAAGCCCCTTCCCCGCGATGACGCCCCGGCCGCTGCCAGGCCGCTGGCCAGGCACCTGACGCGCGAGGTGGCGATCGGCCGTGTGCGCGTCGGCGGCGGTGCGCCGGTCGTCGTCCAGTCCATGACCAACACCGACACGGCAGACGTGCTCGGCACCGCGATGCAGGTCGCCGAACTGGCGCGCGCGGGCTCGGAGCTGGTCCGGATCACGGTGAACAACGAGGCCGCGGCGAAGGCCGTGCCGCATATCCGCGACCGCCTGCTGGCCCTGAACATGGATGTCCCGCTGGTCGGCGACTTCCACTATAACGGCCACAAGCTGCTGACCGACTTCCCCGCCTGCGCCGAGGCGCTCGCCAAGTTCCGCATCAATCCCGGCAACGTCGGCGCCGGCGCCAAGCGCGACCCGCAGTTCGCCGCCATCGTCGAACTGGCCTGCCGCTACGGCAAGCCGGTGCGCATCGGTGTCAACTGGGGCAGCCTCGACCAGTCGGTGCTGGCGCGCATCATGGACGAGAACGCCTCGCGGACCGAGCCGCGGGATGCCGGCGCGGTGATGCGCGAGGCGCTGGTGGTGTCGGCGCTCGAGTCGGCAGCCAAGGCCGAGGAGTACGGCTTGGCGAGCGACCGCATCATCCTGTCGGCCAAGGTGTCGAGCGTGCAGGACCTGATCGGCGTGTATCGCGACCTGGCGCGCCGCAGCGAATACGCACTGCACCTCGGCCTGACCGAGGCGGGCATGGGCAGCAAGGGAATCGTCGCGTCCACCGCGGCACTGTCGATCCTGCTGCAAGAAGGCATCGGCGATACCATCCGCATTTCGCTGACCCCCGAGCCCGGCGGCAGCCGCACGCAGGAAGTCGTGGTCGGGCAGGAGATCCTGCAGACGATGGGGCTGCGCGCCTTCACCCCCATGGTCACGGCCTGCCCGGGCTGCGGCCGGACCACCAGCACCTTTTTCCAGGAACTGGCGTCCGGCATCCAGGACTATGTGCGGGCGCAGATGCCGGTGTGGCGGGACCAGTACGACGGCGTCGAGAACATGACGCTGGCGGTGATGGGCTGCGTGGTCAACGGGCCGGGTGAGTCCAAGCATGCCAACATCGGCATCTCGCTGCCCGGTACCGGCGAGTCGCCGGCCGCGCCGGTCTATATCGATGGCGAGAAGGTCGTCACCCTGCGTGGCGACAACATCGCCGCCGAATTCAAGGCCATCGTGGATAACTACGTGGCCACCAAGTACGTGAAGAAGGGCGTTTGAGGCGCCGTGCCCGACGGAAACAACAGCGCCTCCAGGCGACAACGACAAGAACAGACACCCATGAGCCAGACCTTGCAGGCCGTGCGCGGGATGAACGACATCCTGCCCGACGACGCCGAAACCTGGGAATACTTCGAAGACATCGTGTGCGACTGGCTGCAGAGCTATGGCTATCGCCCGATCCGCATGCCCATCGTCGAGCCGACGCCCTTGTTCAAGCGCGCCATCGGTGAAGTGACCGACATCGTCGAGAAGGAGATGTATTCCTTCGAGGATGCGCTCAACGGCGAGCACCTGACCCTGCGCCCCGAAGGCACCGCGTCCTGCGTGCGCGCGGCGATCCAGCACAATCTCGTCGCGTCCGGCGGCCCGCAGCGGCTGTACTACTATGGCCCGATGTTCCGCCACGAGCGCCCGCAGAAGGGGCGCTACCGCCAATTCCACCAGATCGGCGTCGAAGCCCTCGGCTTTGCCGGTCCGGATGCGGACGCCGAACTGATCCTGATGTGCGCCCGCCTGTGGGAAGACCTCGGGCTCGACGACGTCGCCCTGGAAATCAACTCGCTCGGCGCGCCCGAAGAGCGGGCACGGCACCGCGCGGCGCTGATCGCCTATCTGGAGCAGTACCAGGACAGGCTCGACGACGATGGCAAGCGGCGCCTGTACACGAATCCGCTGCGCATCCTCGACACGAAGAATCCGGATCTGCAGCAGATCGTCGAGGCGGCGCCGCGGCTCGCGGACTATCTCGGCGACGAGTCGAAGGCGCACTTCGAGGCCGTCCAGATCTTCCTCAAGGATGCGGGCATTCCGTTCCGCATCAACCACCGCCTGGTGCGCGGCCTCGACTACTACAACCGCACGGTGTTCGAGTGGGTGACGACGCGCCTGGGCGCGCAGGGTACGATCTGCGCCGGCGGGCGTTACGACGGCCTAGTCGAGCAGCTCGGCGGCAAGCCGCAGCCGGCGGCCGGGTTCGCCATCGGCATCGAGCGCCTGCTGCTGCTGTGGCAGGCCAGCGGTGGAGAGGCCGAGCGGCCGGTGGCCGACGCCTACGTGGTGCATATGGGCGACGCGGCTGCCCGGCTGGCGTTCCGCGCGGCCGAAGCCTTGCGCGAACATGGTTTTGCCGCAATCCTGCATTGCGGTGGCGGCAGCTTCAAGTCGCAGATGAAAAAGGCCGATGCCAGCGGTGCGCCGGTGGCGATCGTGATCGGCGAGGATGAAGCGGGTGCGGGTGAAGTGGGCCTCAAGCCCCTGCGCGGCCCGGGCGCCCAGCAGCGCGTGGCGCTCGATGCGCTGCCCGAGGCGATGGCCGGACTGCTTTACGGCAACGACGAAGAAGAAGGGATTGAATGATGGCGGTGTACGACCTCGAAGAGCAGGAGCAGATTTCCGAACTGAAGGCCTGGTGGGCACAGTATGGCAACCTGGTGACGACGATTGCCGCGATCGCGGCAGTCGCCTCGGTCGGCTGGCAGGGCTGGCAGTGGTACCAGGGCCGCAATGCCGCCGAAGCCGGCGCCTTGTATTTCGTCGTGCAGCAGGCCGCGGAGAAGCAAGAGGCCCAGCAGGTGCGTGATGCCGCCGGGCGCCTGATCGGCGACTACCCGGGCACGACCTATGCGCAGCTCGCGGCGCTGTTGTCGGCCGGCACCCAGTTCAAGGCCGGTGAGTTCGACAATGCGCAGGCGCAGCTCGAATGGGCGGCGGACAAGGGCAAGGACCCAGCATTACGCGATCTTGCGCGTCTGCGCCTCGCCACCGTGCTGCTGCAGAAGGGCGAGCTCGATGCCGCGCTGGCGCGGCTGCAGGCGGCGCCGTCGGAGACCTATGCCGCGCGTTTCGCCGACCTGCGCGGCGACGTGTTCGCCGCCCAGGGCAAGGTGGCCGAGGCGCGCAGCGCCTATCAGGCCGCGGTCGATGCGCTGGCCGGCGCCGGCGAACAGGCCACGACCCTGCGCGAAGTGGTGCGTGTGAAACTCGAATCCCTGGAAGGCTGACCGATGAAGCTCGCTTCCCTGCGTGTCGTTCCGTTCGTTGCCGCAATCCTGCTGGCCGCGGGCTGCTCGTCCCTCAATCCCTTCGCCAGCGACAAGCCGAAACCGGCTCCGCTGGCCGATTTCAAACCGAATGCCGAACTGGTTGCGCTATGGCGTGCCGACATCGGTGGATCCGGCCCTTATCTTTTCGAACCCGCGGTCGTCGGCGACAGCGTCTATGCGGCGGGCGAGGAAGGCGATGTCGCGCGTTTCGAGGGCGGGCGGGCGGTGTGGCGCGTGGATGCAGACACCCGCCTGTCCGCGGGTGTCGGAGCCAACCGCAGCCTGGCCGTCGTGGTCACCGCGGGCGGCGTCGCCATTGCCTACGATGCCGACAACGGCAGCGAGCGCTGGCGCTCGGACATCGGTGCCGAGGTGCTGGCGCAGCCCGCGATCGATGGCGAACTGGTCGTGCTGCGCGCTTCGGACAATCGTCTGATCGCGCTCAGCGCGCGCGACGGCAGCCGGCGCTGGATCTACCAGCGCGCGAATCCGCCGCTGGCGCTGCGCAACTTCTCGGGTGTCCTGCTCGAAGGCAACGTCGTGCTCGCGGGCTTCCCGGGCGGCAAGCTGGTCGTCATCAATGCCGTCAACGGCGGTGCGATCACCGAATTGTCGGTGGCGAACCCGCGCGGCTCGACCGAACTCGAACGCGTTGCCGACGTGGCTGGCACGCCGGTCGCCGGCCGCCGCGAAGTGTGCGCCGTGACTTACCAGGGGCGCGTGGCCTGCTTCGACACGAGCAACGGCAATGCCTTGTGGGCACGTGATTTCTCCAGCAGTGTCGGCATGGACCGCGACGCGCGCTTCGCCGTCGTCACCGACGACCGCGACGCCGTTCATGCGTTCGATGTCTATAGCGGCGCAAGCGTATGGAAGCAGGACGGCCTGGCCCGGCGCACAGTATCGCGTCCGCTGATCGTCGGCGACCATGTCGTCGTCGGCGACGTCGAGGGCTATGTGCATGCGCTGAGCCGCGATTCGGGCGCCTTTGCCGCGCGCAGCCGCGCCGGGGAAGGCCCGCTGTCGGCGGCGCCGCGCGCCTATGGACGCGGCTTCGTCGTGCAGGGGCGCGACGGCGAGATCACCGCCTATGAATTGCGTTGAGGCGGGCGAGCCGAAGTGAAACCTACCATCGTCCTGGTCGGCCGGCCCAATGTCGGCAAGTCGACCCTGTTCAATCGCCTCACGCGTACGCGTGACGCCCTCGTGGCTGACCAGCCCGGCCTGACGCGCGACCGCCACTACGGCATCGGCCGGGTGGGCGAGCGTGACTATCTGGTCGTCGATACCGCCGGTTTCGATCCGGTCGCCAAAGAGGGTATCGTGCACGAGATGGCGCGGCAGGCCGAGCAGGCCATCGCCGAGGCCGACGTGCTGCTGTTCCTCGTCGACGGCCGTGCCGGGCGCACGCCGCACGACGAACAGATCGCCGCGCGCCTGCGCCGTGCCGGCCGTCCGGTTCATCTGGTCGTCAACAAGGCCGAGGGCCTGGATCGCGCCATCGTCGCGGCCGATTTCCATGCGCTGGGTCTGGGTGATCCGCTGCCGGTGTCGGCGGCCCACGGCGACGGCATCAAGCAACTCGTCGAGATCGCGCTGGAGCCGTTTCCCGCAGACGAAGGGGAGGCCGCGGAGGACGAAGGCCCCAAGGTCGCGATCGTCGGCCGCCCCAACGTCGGCAAGTCGACGCTGGTCAATACCCTGCTCGGCGAGGAGCGCGTGATCGCCTTCGACATGCCGGGCACGACGCGCGACGCGATCGCGATACCGTTCGAGCGCGGCGGCAAGCGCTATACCCTCATCGACACCGCGGGCCTGCGGCGGCGTGGCAAGGTATTCGAGGCAGTCGAGAAATTCTCGGTGATCAAGACGCTGCAGGCGATCCAGGAGGCGAACGTGATCGTCCTTGTGCTCGACGCGGCGCAGGACATTTCCGACCAGGATGCGCACATCGCCGGTTTTGCGCTCGAGGCGGGGCGTGCGCTGGTGGTCGGGATCAACAAGTGGGATGCGGTGGACGATTACCAGCGAGATCGCCTGAAGGCCGATATCGCGCGCAAGCTGGCCTTCCTCGGCTTTGCCCGTTTCCACCAGATTTCGGCGCTCAGGTCGCAGGGTATCGGTGGCCTGCTGAAATCGGTCGATGCTGCCTATGCCGCGGCGACTGCCAACCTCGCCACGCCGCGCCTGACGCGGACGCTGCAGCAGGCCGTCGCCCGCCAGGCGCCGCCGCGCCATGGCATGGCCAGGCCGAAGATGCGCTACGCTCACCAGGGCGGCATGAACCCGCCGGTGATCGTGATCCATGGCAACGCGCTGGAGTCGATTCCCACTTCCTATGTGCGCTATCTCGAGCGCTGCTTCATGGATGCGTTCAAGCTGCAGGGAACGCCCTTGCGCATCCAGTTTCGGACCACGCACAATCCGTATGCCACGCGGGATTGAGCGTGTGGTCGGCGAGAACCCGTCTCCACACCCGGGTTTCGATGCATACTGCGATGTGGCAGTGCAGCATCAAATCCATTACATTCTTATAAACAGAAAATAAAGAGGTTCATAAATGAGTAACAAAGGGCAACTTCTACAAGACCCGTTCCTGAACACACTGCGCCGCGAGCACATCCCGGTGTCGATCTACCTGGTCAATGGCATCAAGCTGCAGGGGCAGGTCGAGTCCTTCGATCAGTACGTCGTGCTGTTGAAGAACACCGTCACGCAAATGGTCTACAAGCACGCGATTTCCACCGTCGTGCCGGCACGTCCGGTCGTCATTCAGCAGCAGGAAGAAGGCAACTGAGTACCGTATCGATCGTCCGCAACCGGACGGGCGCGGCCGGCGGAGGCGCCCATGTTTGAGCGTCCCGCATCGGGGGAGCGTGCGGTTCTCGTGCAACTGGATCTCGGCCAGGGGCTCATCGAAGAGCGTCTGTCCGAGCTTCGCTTGCTTGTCCTGAGTGCCGGCGCCAGCATCGAGGCGGCGGTCCAGGGCAAGCGCCAGGCGCCCGACCCCAAGCTGTTCGCCGGCAGCGGCAAGGTGCAGGAAATCGGAGAGGCGCTGCGTGTCCACGAGGCCGACATCGTGATTTTCAATCATGCCCTGTCGCCCGGCCAGCAGCGCAACCTCGAGCGCGAATTGCAGTGCATGGTCATCGACCGTACCGCGCTGATCCTCGACATCTTCGCCCAGCGTGCGCGCAGCCACGAAGGCAAGCTGCAGGTCGAGCTCGCCCAACTCGAGCACCTGTCCACCCGCCTCGTGCGCGGCTGGACCCACCTCGAGCGGCAAAAGGGCGGCATCGGCCTGCGCGGCCCGGGCGAAAAGCAGCTCGAAACCGACCGCCGCCTGCTCGGCAACCGGGTCAAGATGCTGAAGTCGCGTCTGGCCCAGATCGAGAAGCAGCGCAAGGTGCGTCGCCGTGCGAGGGAACGCCGGGATGTTCTGTCGGTCTCTCTGGTCGGCTATACCAACGCCGGCAAGTCGACCTTGTTCAATGCGCTGACGAAGGCGGGGGCCTATGCGGCCGACCAGCTTTTTGCCACGCTCGACACCACCGCGCGAAGGCTGTACGTCGGCGGGGCGAGTGTGGTGCTGTCGGACACCGTCGGTTTCATCCGCGATCTGCCTCACGCCCTCGTCGCCGCCTTTCGCGCCACGCTCGAGGAAACGGTGCAGGCTGACCTGCTGCTGCATGTCGTCGATTCGGCAAGCGAGGACCGCGATGCGCAGATCGGTGCGGTGAATGAGGTCCTGGCCGAGATCGGTGCGGCGGACGTGCCGCAGGCCATGGTGTGGAACAAGATCGACCTCACGCGCGCCGAAGCGGCGGTCGAGCGGGACGACTGTGGTAACATTCGGCGCGTTTTTTTGAGCGCCAGAACGGGCGAAGGTCTTGATCTGCTTCGCGAAGCGCTTGCCGAAGTGGCTCAGCAGACCTTTCATGAAGATGCCGACCGGGAATCCGGTACGGTGGAAGCGTTTCCTATTCAATCGTGATTACGGGCATTCTCATGTCACTTAACGACCCCCGCTGGGGCGGCCAGAGCGGCGACAACGATCGCGACCGCGACCGCGACCGCAACGACGGTCCGCGCGGCGAAGGCAATCGCGGCAACAACCAGGGGCCTCCGGATCTCGAGGAGGTCTGGCGCGACTTCAACCAACGCCTGTCCGGCATGTTCGGCGGCAAGCGCCAGAACCGCGGCGCGGGTGGCGGCGGGGGCGGCGGCAATGGCCCGCAGTTGCCGAACTTTTCGTTCAAGCAGTTCGGCGGCGGCCTGAGCGCGCTCGCCGCGCTCGTCGTCGTAGTCTGGGCCGCCAGCGGCCTCTATACCGTGGATGCGAACCAGCGCGGCGTGGTGCTGCGGCTGGGCGAGTACATCCAGACGACCGAGCCCGGCCTGCGTTGGCGCCTGCCGTATCCGTTCGAGTCTCACGAGATCGTCGACCTGACCGGTGTGCGCACCGTCGAAGTCGGCTATCGCGGTTCCGAGCGCAACAAGGTGCTGCGCGAGTCGCTGATGCTGACCGATGACGAAAACATCATCAACATCCAGTTCGCCGTGCAGTACGTGCTGAACAGCCCGGAGAACTACATCTTCAACAACCGCTTCCCCGACGAGTCGGTGGCGCAGGCCGCCGAAACAGCGATGCGCGAGATCGTCGGCAAGAGCCGCATGGACTTCGTGCTGTACGAGGGGCGCGAAGAGATCGCCTCGACGGCGCACGAGCTGATGCAGCGCATTCTCGATCGCTACCAGACGGGTATCCAGATCAGCCGCGTGACGATGCAGAACGCCCAGCCGCCCGAGCAGGTGCAGGCCGCGTTCGACGACGCCGTCAAGGCAGGCCAGGACCGCGAGCGGCAGAAGAACGAAGGCGAGGCCTATGCCAACGACGTCATTCCGCGCGCGCGCGGTACCGCTTCGCGCCTGATCGAGGAGGCGAATGCCTATCGTGAACGCGTCGTCGCCAACGCCGAAGGTGAAGCGAGCCGCTTCGACCAGGTGTTTGCCGAATACCGGCGTGCGCCCGAGGTGACGCGCCAGCGCATGTACCTCGAAACGATGCAGGAAGTGATGTCCAATACCTCCAAGGTCATGGTCGATGCGAAGGGCAACGGCAATTTGCTGCTGCTTCCGCTCGACAAGCTGATGCAGCAGGCCGGGGCCTCGTCCAAGGCCGCTTCCGCGGCGTCGGCGGAGTCCCAGTCGGCTTCGGCCCTTGGTTCGAATGCGCCCGCGCTGGCGTCGGATCCGCGTAATCGCGACCTGATGCGCAGCCGTGAGCGGGGAGAGCGTTGATGCGTGACAAATTGTCCCTGATCGGCGGCATTTTTCTGGTCGCCGTGGTGATCGCTTCGGCGTCGCTGTTTACCGTCGATCAGCGCCAGTATGCGATCGTCTTCCAGCTGGGCGAGGTCAAGGAGGTCATCGCCGAGCCCGGCCTCAACTTCAAGCTGCCGATGATCCAGAACGTGCGCTACTTCGACAAGCGCATCCTGACCATGGATACCCCCGAGCCGGAGCGCTTCATCACCTCCGAGAAGAAGAACGTGCTCGTGGATCACTTCGTCAAGTGGCGGATCGTCGATCCGCGGCTCTACTACGAATCGGTGGCGGGCGACGAGGCGCGTGCGCGCACGCGCTTGACGCAGACGGTCAACGCCGGCCTGCGCGAAGAGTTCGGCCGTCGCACCGTGCATGACGTGGTCTCCGGTGAGCGCGACCGCATCATGGATCAGATGCGTGAGCGCGCCGACCGCGACGCCCGCAGCATCGGCGTGCAGATCGTCGATGTGCGCCTGAAGCGGGTCGATCTGCCCAATGAGGTGTCCGAATCCGTTTATCGCCGCATGGAAGCCGAACGCAAGCGGGTGGCCAACGAATTGCGCTCGCAGGGCGCCGCGGAGGCCGAGAAGATCCGTGCCGATGCCGACCGCCAGCGCGAGGTGATCGTCGCCGAGGCCTATCGGACCTCGCAGCAGGTCAAGGGCGAGGGCGATGCGAAAGCGACGTCGGTGTATGCGGACGCCTTCGGCAAGAACCCCGAGTTCTATGCCTTCTATCGCAGCCTCGAGGCCTATCGGGCCAGCTTCGCCGGCAAGGACGACGTGCTGGTGGTGGACCCGAGTTCCGAGTTCTTCCGTTTCATGAAGGATGCCGGGGGTTCCGCAAGGAACTGAGTCCTGCATGGGTGCCTCGCTGTTGACCGCCTTCGCACTGATGCTGATCATCGAAGGCATCCTTCCCTTCGTCGCGCCAGCCGCCTGGCGCGAAACTTTTTTACGCCTTGCCAGCATGGCCGACGGCCAGATCCGTTTCATCGGCCTGACTTCCATGCTGGTGGGTGTGATGCTTCTTTTCGTCCTGAGCTGAGCCCCCATGCGCTGGGTATTGCCCGACCACATCCAGGACGCCCTGCCGTCCGAAGCCCACCAGCTCGAGACCCTGCGTCGCCGGCTGCTCGATGCCTTCCATGTCCGTGGCTACCAACTGGTGATGCCGCCGCTGCTTGAGTATCTCGACTCGCTGACCACCGGGGCGGGGCAGGATCTCAAGCTGCGCACGTTCCAGCTCGTCGACCAATTGTCCGGCCGGACGATGGGCGTGCGCGCCGACATGACGCCGCAGGTCACGCGCATCGACGCGCATCTGCTCAACCGCCGGGGCGTGTCGCGCCTGTGCTATTGCGGCAGTGCGCTGCATGCCCTGCCGTCGACGCTGACGGCCACGCGCGAGCCGCTGCAGCTCGGTGCCGAGCTCTACGGCCACGCCGGCATCGAGGCCGATGTCGAGATTCTTCGCCTGCTGGCCGAAGTGCTGCGCCTGGCCGAAGTGCCGGCGTCGCGCATCGACATCAGCCACGTCGGCCTGTTCCATGCGCTGGCGGCCCGCGCCGGCCTGGTGCCGGGGCGCGAGGAAGAACTCTTCGATCTGCTGCAGGCCAAGGATGTGCCGGCGCTGCAGGCCGTGCTGGCCAATGTCGCGGAACCGGTGCGTTCCGCATTGCTCGCGCTGCCCGGCCTCTACGGCGGTGCGGAAGTGATCGAGCGTGCCGCCGCCTGCCTGCCGCAGGACGCCGAAATCGACGAATTGCTCGGCGAACTGCGCCAGTTGTCGGATGCGCTGGCCGATCTTCCGATCAGCTTCGACCTGTCCGACCTGCGGGGCTATCACTATCACAGCGGCATCGTGTTCGCAGCCTATGGCGCGGAGTCGCCCGCCGCGCTGGCGCTGGGCGGCCGCTACGACCGTGTCGGCGAGGCCTTCGGGCGTGCGCGGCCGGCGACGGGTTTCAGCCTCGACCTGCGCGAACTGGTGTGGCACCTGCCGGAGCCGATGGCAAAGGCGGGCGCCGTGCTGGCGCCCTGGTCGGACGACGCCGGGCTGGCGGCCGAAGTGGCGGCGCTGCGCGCGCGCGGTGACATCGTCGTCATCGCGCTTCCCGGACATGATGGAACGTGGAACGAGGCCGGTTGCGACCGGCAACTGGTCAGGCGGGACGGTCGCTGGGCGATCGAACCGTTACAGGGAGAGTAAGACATGGCAAAGAACGTCGTCGTCGTCGGCACCCAGTGGGGTGACGAGGGCAAGGGCAAGATCGTCGATTGGCTGACCGACCACGCGAAGGGGGTCGTACGCTTCCAGGGCGGCCACAATGCCGGCCACACGCTGGTCATCGGGCAGAACGAATACAAGCTGAACCTCGTGCCCTCGGGCATCGTGCGTGATGGCGTCGCCTGTTTCATTGGCAATGGCGTGGTGCTCGATGCGCACCACCTGCTGTCGGAGATCCGCACGCTGGAAGCGGGCGGCATCGAGGTGCGCAAGCGCCTGCGCATCAGTCCGGGCTGCCCGCTGATCCTCGGCTACCACAGCGCCCTCGACCGTGCGCGCGAGGCGGCGAAATCCGCCGGCGACAAGATCGGCACCACCGGCAAGGGCATCGGTCCCACCTACGAGGACAAGGTCGCCCGCCGCGCACTGCGGGTCTACGACCTGTTCGACCGCGAGCGTTTCGCGGCCAAGCTCAAGGCCAATCTGGAATATCACAACTTCGTGCTGACCCAGCATCTGGGTGCCGAGCCGGTCGATTTCCAGGCAGTGTTCGACGAAGCCATGGCCGATGCGGCCGAACTGCTGCCGATGGTGGCGGACGTTTCGGCCGAACTGTACGCGATCAACAAGTCGGGCGGCTCGCTGCTGTTCGAGGGCGCGCAAGGCACGCTGCTCGACATCGACCACGGCACCTATCCCTTCGTCACGTCGAGCAACTGCGTCGCCGGCCAGGCTGCAGCGGGTTCCGGCGTCGGCCCGAGCCGGCTGCACTACGTGCTGGGCATCACCAAAGCCTACTGCACCCGCGTCGGCGGCGGCCCCTTCCCGACCGAGCTCGACATCGACACCCAGGGCCAGCCCGGCGAGCAGATGTCAACCAAGGGCCGCGAATTCGGCACCGTCACCGGGCGCAAGCGCCGCTGCGGTTGGCTGGATCTGGCCGCGCTGAAACGCTCGATCATCATCAACGGCGTCACCGGCCTGTGCATCACCAAGCTCGACGTGCTCGATGGCCTTGAAGAGCTGAAGCTGTGCACCGGCTACACGCTCGATGGCAAGCGTATCGACCTGCTGCCGATGGGCTCGGAGGAAGTGACGCGCTGCGAGCCCATCTACGAGACCATGAAGGGCTGGAGCGGCACCACCTTCGGTGCGCAGAGCTGGGATGCGCTGCCGCAGGAAGCGCGTGCCTACCTGCACCGCATCGAAGAGATCTGCGAGATTCCGATCGACGTCATCTCGACCGGGCCCGAACGCGACGAGACGATCCTGCGTCGCCATCCGTTTGGTGCTTGAGCGGAGGCAGGAGGCGCTGCGCGGGCCGCTGGTCGGTCTGCGCGGCCTTCCGGGGAAACCGGCACTGTCCGTGCATGCAAGCGCCCGCTGCGGTTGCGGCGCGGGCGGCGTCAACGAAAAAAGCCGGCTCGAAGCCGGCTTTTCCCTGAAACTGGTGCCCAGAAGAGGACTCGAACCTCCACGCCTCGCAGCGCTAGTACCTGAAACTAGTGCGTCTACCAATTCCGCCATCTGGGCAGGGAGGCGCATAATAGCAAACGTTTTCGTGTTTGCAAAGCTCGTTCCTTTTTCCCTCATCCGCTCCATCGTTTCGTCGGCCAGACAGGCCGAACGGGCGGGCGTAGTCTGCCGTGATGGCGTCCCCGCATGCCTTGGCCGCGCGTCCAGCAGGCCGGGCCGTGGCGCAGCGGAAAAGCGGACTGCGCAAGAACGCAAGAAACAAAAAAGCCGCTCCGAAGAGCGGCTTTCCTGTGAAACTGGTGCCCAGAAGAGGACTCGAACCTCCACGCCTCGCGGCGCTAGTACCTGAAACTAGTGCGTCTACCAATTCCGCCATCTGGGCAAGAAGACGCGCATTATAAGCACTCGAAGAATACTGTCAATGACTCGTAAAACAAAAAATACCACTCAAACACGCGTGGCCGCCCATACGGGGCAGCGCTCCCGCAATACCGCAGCGCAGACGTCCGGCAGGCCCCGTCCGGCCGGGCAGGGCGCCGCGCCGACGGCCGGGCGCAGCCGCGCCGCGCGCAAGACCGCGGCGCGTGTCAGTGCCATCCGCCTGGCCGATCCCTTCCATGAGCGCGAGGCGCAGAAGTACGAGCAGCCGCTACCCAGCCGCGAGTACGTGCTGCAGGTGCTTGCCGAGCGCGGCGTGCCGATGCCGTTCGACGAACTCGCCGTGGCGCTCGACATCCAGCCTTTTGAACGCGAGCACTTCGACCGCCGCCTGCGTGCGATGGAGCGCGACGGGCAGGTCGTCCGCAATCGTCGCGACGCCTATCTGCTGCCCGACAAGGCCGAGCTGATCAAGGGCCGTGTCGAAGGCCATCCCGACGGTTTCGGTTTTCTGCGCCGCGACGATGGCGAACCCGACATCTTCCTCGGGCCGAAGGAAATGCGCGAACTGCTGCACGGCGACCGCATCCTGGTCCGCATCGCCGGCCAGGATCGCCGCGGCCGCCCCGAAGGCCGGCTGGTCGAAGTGCTCGAACGCGCCAACAGCCGTGTCGTCGGCCGGATCATCAGCGAGCATGGCGTGATGATCGTCGTGCCCGAGAACCGCCGGCTGGCGCAGGACATCCTCATCGCGCCGGGCGGACGCAAGAAACCCGAGCCGGGCCAGATCGTCACCGTCGAACTGGTCGAGCAGCCGACCAAGTTCGCGCAGCCCATCGGCCGCATCGTCGAGGTGCTGGGCAACTATGCCGATCCCGGCATGGAGATCGAGATCGCGCTGCGCAAGCATGACCTGCCGTTCGAGTTTTCGGCCGAGGCCAAGGCCGAGACGCGCAAGCTGCCGGCCGCGGTGCGCAAGAAGGACTGGGCCGGCCGTGAAGACCTGACCAAGTTGCCGCTGGTGACCATCGACGGCGAGACCGCCAAGGACTTCGACGATGCGGTGTACTGCGAACGCCAGGGCAAGGGCTACCGCCTGATCGTGGCGATCGCCGACGTGTCTCACTACGTCGACGCCGGCAAGGGGCTGGACAAGGACGCCTTCGACCGCGGCAACTCGGTCTATTTCCCGCGCCGCGTCATTCCGATGCTGCCGGAGAAGCTATCCAACGGCCTGTGCTCGCTGAATCCGCAGGTCGAGCGTCTGGCGATGGCGGCCGACATCAATCTCTCGGCCACCGGCGAGATCAAGTCCTACCGTTTCTACCCTGCGGTGATCTGGTCGCACGCGCGTCTGACCTATACCCAGGTGGCGGCGGCCCTGTACGAGCGGGAAGGCGCCGCGCGCAAGGCGCTTGCCGGGCTGCTGCCGCAGCTCGAGAATCTCGACAAGCTCTTCCGCGTGCTGCTCAAGGCGCGTGCCAAGCGTGGCGCGATCGACTTCGAGACCACCGAGACGCGCATGATCTTCGACGACAACGGCAAGATCGCGCAGATCGTGCCCGAGGTGCGCAACGACGCCCACCGCCTGATCGAGGAATGCATGCTGGCGGCCAACGTGTGCGCGTCCGACTTCCTCGCCAAGCGCGAGCATCCGGCGCTGTACCGCATCCACGATTCGCCGTCCGAGGACAAGCTCGGCAAGCTGCGCGAGTTCCTGAAGGAGTTCGGCCTGGGCATCGGCGGCGGGGATGAGCCGCGCGCCCGCGACTACGCCATGCTGCTCGAACAGATCAAGGACCGTCCGGACGCCCAGTTGCTGCAGACCGTGATGCTGCGCTCGCTGAAGCAGGCGATGTACAGCCCGGACAACGTCGGCCACTTCGGCCTGGCCTACGAGGCCTATACCCATTTCACCTCGCCGATCCGGCGCTATCCAGATCTGCTGATCCACCGCGGCATCAAGGCGGCGCTGGCCGGCGAGCAATACCGCCCGGGAGACTGGGAACAGATCGGCCTGCACTGCTCGATGACCGAGCGCCGCGCCGACGAGGCCACGCGCGACGTCGTCGCCTTCTTGAAGTGCTATTTCATGCAGGACCGCGTCGGCGAGACCTTCACCGGCAGCGTTTCGTCGGTCGTGCCCTTCGGCTTGTTCGTCGCGCTCGACGACATCTTCATCGAGGGGCTGCTGCACATTTCGGACCTCGGCAGCGACTACTTCCATTACGACGAGACCCGCCACGCGCTGCTGGGAGAGCGTACTGGCAAGCAGTTCCGCCTGTCGGACCGCGTCAAGGTGCAGCTCGTGCGGGTCGACATGGCGACCAACAAGATCGACTTCCGCCTGATGGAAGGCCCGCTGCCCGCCGAAAGGCCGGCCGCCGAGCCTGCCGGGCCCGTCGAGGCGGCGGAAGAGGCGCAGGCTCCCGCTCCGG